>JAYTTZ010000271.1:0-17242 GCA_043744805.1 Gammaproteobacteria bacterium | reverse complement strand
CCTATCGTTACATCGCCGCCAACACCCATCCCGACCACGACACCCTGTGCACGTTTCGCAAGCGCTTCGTGCCGGAGATTGAAGCGCTGTTCGTACAGGTCTTGAGCTTCGCCCGCCAGATGAAGTGGCTGTTGCTCGGCACTGTCGCCCTGGATGGCACCAAGCTGCACGCCAACGCCTCGCGTCACAGCGCCTTGTCGTATGGCCATGCGCATAAGATTGAGGCGCAGCTGCAAGCCGAGGTCCAAGAACTGCTGGCGCGCGCTGCGGCGGCCGATCTCGAGCCGTTGCCGGCGGACTTGAACATACCCGAGGAGTTGGCCCGGCGCGAGGCGCGTCTGCAAGCCATCAAGGCCGCCAAAGCCGAGCTCGAAGCGCGCGCCACTGAGCGTGACGCCGCCGAACAGGCCGACTATCAAGCCAAGCTGAAGGCGCGCGCGGACAAGGCCCAACACACCGGCAAAAAGCCGCGCGGCAAGCCGCCCACACCGCCGAGTGCCGGCGTACGCGCCGACGACCAGATCAATCTGACCGACGCAGACTCGCGCATCATGCCGGTGGCCGGGGGGGGCTTCGAGCAGTGCTACAACGCGCAGGCCGCCGTCGATACCGACACCATGCTGGTGGTCGCCACCGGCTTGTCCCAGGCAACCAATGACAATCAGCAGCTCACGCCCGTCCTCACCACCCTCAATGCGTTGCCCGAAGCGCTCGGCGAAGTGACGCGACTGCTGGCCGATGCCGGTTACTACAGTGAGGCCAACGTCACCGCCTGCGTCAATGTCGGTATCGAGCCGCTGCTAGCGTGCGGCCGCGAGGCACATTACCTGCCCTGGCAAGCGCGTTTCAGCGACCCACCGCCGCTGGTGACACCGGCCGATGCCATCGAGCGCATGAAGCATCACTTGCGCACTCGAGATGGCCGTGCCTGGTATGCCTTGCGCAAACAGACCGTCGAGCCGGTATTCGGGATCGTCAAAGCCGCCATGGGCTTTCGACAATTCCTGTTGCGAGGTCTACAGGCCGTACGTGGCGAATGGTCGCTGGTGACGATGGCCTGGAACATCCGCCGGATGGCGGCCTTGCGGATCCTGGCCCCCGGATGAGGGCGACTTGAACTTTATCTTCATGAGCGCTGTAGACAGCATCACTATTGTATTGAGCTTGCCTAACGGCGGTGCCCGGGTGAACATCTGACCACTTCTATCCTCAACCTGTGCCCGACAGGCTGCTAGGCTCGGAAGTCACCGCTTAGGACGGGGCCGCGATGAACAAGAAACTCACTGCGCTGGTTTCTGGAGCGGCAACCTTTGCAGCCACGTCGGCGCACACGGCGCTCCTGTCGAGGCTGGGTGGCAAGGCCTACTGCGATGATCTCCTGAAAATTACTTGGCTGGCGGACGCTCACTACCGCCAAGACATCCGGCTACCAATCAACCGGCGTGCCCCCCACGGATAACTACATGACTTGAGATGCCGCCAAAGGTTTCCTGTAAGGTTTCGGGTAGAGCTGAATTCTGCTCGCTGCCTCTCGCCTTGGCAGCTTGCACTCGGGCACAAAATGCGCTCATAGAATCAGGACTAGCTCGTACCAATCTGGTAGCCGACAGGGCTATTTCAGATCTTAAGTCGGTTCAGTTCTACAACGTTCACCAGATAATCTTGAGGAAAAAAGCGATGAAACGCCTTTATAAAAATGACGTGCAGGCTCAACAAAAATCTTCCACCGCGCCCACGATAGCTAATCAGCAAGCGAGACACTGCTTTAAATATGCAGTTCGTGCCATCGGCATAATCGCCACCATGGCACTCGGCATCTCAAGCAATGCCTTTTCGCAGACCGTAGTTTTTAGTGAAACGACAGTTGACGGTTCCCTTGTTTCCGGCCAAATCAATGGCGGCATTGGACCCTCACCTGCTGGGCTTCTGGGCCTCCCGTTTGCAGCTTCGACGCAAGAATTCACCATTGATTCGAACGCGTTCACCGTAACCTTTGCCCCGTTCACGGTAAACGTACCGAGCTTAAAGTTATCGAAATCCACTACTTTTACGCCTAGTATTGCTCCATATAGCATTACCACAACGACGACGACGGGGGACGATCCGATTCCATATACGTTGCCCCCACAGTACACCCCCATAGTCACGACGCGCACCACTACGAACTACCCTGGAAGTCCATCCCGCACGACAGATTTCGTCTTATCAACCGATCCTTTTTCGGTCTCTTTTGGTTCGCAAGTTTTCCCATTATCGCCGACCCCCAACTGTGGCCGTTCCACATTCTGTGTCGGCGGCCCCATTACGACAGCACCCGCGCAATTGACGGTGAGTGGGATCTGGACATACACGGACACTGCAGTGGCTGGGCCACTAACTGGACATTTCGTGGAACATTTTGGGCTTGTCCCTTCTTGGTCTCGTTCTCAGTACGCTATCGACCTTGGGCAATTTCCCAACACGGCAAATCTGCGCGGTGGCCCCGGTGCAATTTATGGCCTTTATGGGCTTTCAGGAGACCTGGATACCCCACGAGGTCGCATCAGGCTCATCTCTGATCAGAATTACTACCCTGAGCCTTTGGTACTCTCTAGTTTCGTCTTGACCAATGGCGAATTGATCCTCGCGGCACCTGTGCCCCTTCCTGCCGCCCTCTGGCTCCTCGCGCCAGCCCTCAGCGGTCTTGGTTTGATGCGCCGTCGCGCTTCCTGAAGCCCTTTTTAGGGTCACAACAGGCCCCGCCCAGTGCGGGACTTTTCATTTCTACTGGCCTGCGTCGCTTAGCGCTTCAGCCTGCTCCCGCAGGATGGCGTGCAGTTCACGAAACAGGGGACGCGTGCCGCCCTTGTAGCCGCGCATGACCGACAGCAGGGCGGTCGGGTTTGAAGCCGCACTCAGTTTGCTGAGGTCGGTGGTTCGAGCCAACACGAAGCCAACAGTTGTTCAATGACTTAAAACGCCCTATCTGGATTCGCAGATTTTCGGGTAGGCAGGCGGACGAGAATCAATGTCCTTCAAACACTTGGCATTGCACACGCCCCTTGCGGGGAAAACGCCGTGCACGACTGGGGGATGAACGAATCGCGAGACCCTTGCGGGCGATGAGGGCGCCGGGCGCCCTGTAGACACCCGGAAAAGACCGACGACCCGGGATCGGGGCGTCGGTCGCCCGGGATTTGACTACGCTTCGGCGGTGGTCTTGCGGCGGGAGGCGCCCACCATGCCCATCAATGCGGAGCCGAGCAGCCACACGGCCGCTGGCACCGGGACGGGCGTCGGGGTCAGCGACACTGCATTTGAAAGCAAGGTCGCGGCCCACTGCTCGTCGATGACGTAGTAGGGCGTATCGCTGGTGATGACATGCAGGTTGATGCCAACGACGTGGCCCGCGCCCAAGGTCTTCTCGCCGATGAAGGCGGTGCCGTCATCAGCCCAGAGTGCAATCGGGTTCACACCAGGAGCAAAGCCATTGCCGATCGTCCGCGCCATGGCAACCGTGCCCGCCGCGGGGAATGAAACCCCATTCAGCAGGGGATTGCCCGCATCCAGGACGGTGACACCCGGGTTCAGTTCAGAAAAATTCAGGCCGAGCGGTAAATCGTTCGGGCTGGTCGTACCGCCCTGGGTGAAGATGTCCAGGTTTGGCGTGGGGGAATAGTTGAGCCAGAACCACGGGGTTTCCACCACCGTGCCGCCCGCCATCGCAAAAGCTTCCAGCTCGGCGAAGTCGACGGAATCCATGTTGCCGTAGGTAATGATGGCGTTGAAGCCGGCGAGGCTCGCCGCCGAGTAGCTGGCGACTTCCGTTACGGTGTGGCCAAACGCGGTCAACTGGTTAGTGAGGTTGGAAGTGAAAAAGCCGCCCGTCGCGATGGCGACATTGGCGGCATTCGCCTGGACGCTCGACAGCATCGCCGCGGCGGAAATGCCGGCGAGCACGGCAGTCTTGAATTTGGTGGGCTTGGTGGACATGGGGATCTCTCCTCCTGATTAATTTATTGCCTGTCGGCCCGCACCGGGTTTCCGCGTACGGCCGAGCTTAGAGCGTAGCGAAACACGCGCACCACTTGGTGGCTTGCGTGCGGAAATGGGTCACAGCCCGGCAATGTCGCCGGCGCAGGACTGCACCAGGGCGACGACGGCTTGCATGGCCCAAACACGGACACAGGGAATTGGCCGAGGACTCGCGAGCACTTCCTGGAACGAATCAGCCCCTGGAGATGGCGTAAAAAATGTTCCGCGCCACCGCTTGGCGAGGCGAGTTGCCGGAAAGGCGATTGGAACCTAACCTGCTGGCACGAATGCACCAACCACCAAGCAGCGAGGGACGGCATGGCAGCGAGAAAACACCCCGGGCCGGACACGGCACTGGCGAGGGACCATGGCTTCACGGCCGTGGATGATTACGACACCCGCACCTACATCCTGCCCTTCATCAGCGACGCCACCGGGCGCGCCAGCATCATCGCCGAACATCGCCTGCATCCGCGCGGCGCGGCCGCCCAGCCCGGCATCAAACCCCCCAACCACAGCGAAGGCCTCAAACGCCTCATCGACAAGCTGCGCATGACGCCGCAGGCCGGCAAGCACACCATCGTCGAGACGCAGCCATGGGCGGAATACGCCATCGGCGTATTGCCCGGCCAGCGCGGGGGCGTCATCAAGATCACGAAAGAACGCTACCCGACGCGCGAAGACGCCGAGCACGCGATCTTCCTCAAGCGCCTGTGTGCGCTGCTCGACCACTACGGTATTGAACACAAGGAGCTGAAGGCATGAGCACCCGCCAGGACATGATGCTGCGCATCACGGGCTACACGGACCGCTGCTCGGTGCGACCGGGTGAGGACGTGACCTTCCACGTCAACGCCGAATACGACGAAGGCTACGAAGCGACGATCGTCCGCCTCATCCATGGCGACACCAACCCGGAAGGCCCGGGCTTCAAGGAGAAGGTGGTGCGTGCGCCGGTGAACCAGCACTACAAGGGCCATCACCAGCCGATGTACGCCGGCAGCTACGTGATGGTGCCCGATGACGTGCGGCTCAATCTGCAGAGCTTCACCCTCTGCGCCTATCTCTTTCCCACGACGCCGCTGGTGGATACCGAAGGCGTGGCCGTTGGCGCGCAGGCGATCTTGTCCAAATGGGATGCCCGGGCCAACACGGGCTACGGGCTCTTCATCAACGAGGACGGCGAGCTTGCGCTGCGCCTTGGTCGCGGCAAGGGCAAGGTGGAAGAGGTGTCCACCGGCAAGCCGCTGTTCCGCAAGGTGTGGTACCGGGTGGGCGCGAGCTTCGACGCGAAGACCGGCGAGGTGGTGGTCTGGCAGATCCCGCACGTCACCATTACCAACGGCGGCCACGGCATGGCGCTGCTGCATCCGGCCGACGACACCTCTGGATTGGTGCGCAAGAAATTGAAGGGCGGGGCGCCGGCCAGCAACGACGCACCCTTCCTCATGGCGGCAAGCTCGCTCAAGGCGCAATCCGGCAGGACGGTGGGCGGCGCGCATTTCGGGCAGCTGCGTGCACCGCTCGAAATCCCGGTGCACACCCACAAGTTCAACGGCAAGATCGAACGCCCGCGGCTCGCCAACCGCGCGCTGGCCGAAGGAGAAGTTGAGCTGCTGCTGTCTGCCGCCAGCGTGGGCCAGATTGCCGGCGATCTCCGCGCGAGCATCGTGGGCGCCTGGGACTTCAGCGCCAACATCGCGGACAACGCGGCGTCCACCCACCTCGTCGATACGGGGCCCAACCTCCTGCATGGCGTTGGCATCAACCTGCCCGTGCGTGGCGTGACCGGTTTCAACTGGTCGTCGGACTTCATGAGCTTCCGGCATGCGCCGCAGGAATACGGCGCCATCCACTTCCACGATGAATCGGTGGACGACGCCCGCTGGACACCGAGTTTTACCTTCAAGGTACCGAAAGGCCTTAAAAGCGGCGTGTATGCCGCGCGACTGCGCGTGAATGGCGAGACCTCGGCGGACTGCGAAGACTACGTGCCGTTCTTCGTGCGGCCGCCGGCGTCGGGCCCCACGGCGAAGATTGCACTGGTCATGCACATGCACAGCTACCTCGCCTACGCCAACGACAACCTGAGCGTGAATTCAGTCATCGCGCAGCTGCTCACCGGCCAGGTGCCGCTGCTGCAACCGGGCGACCTGCTGCTCAACAAGGAACGCGGCTACGGGCTTGGCACCTACACCAGCTACCGCGATGGCTGGGGCGTGAACATCTCCTCGCGCCTGCGGCCCATCCTCAATATGCGCCCGAAATACCTCCACGTGCTGTCACCTTCGCTGTGGCAATTCAACGCCGATCTTCACCTCGTCGACTGGTTGCACGAGATGGGCTACGACTGCGACATCCTGACCGACGAAGACGTGCAGCGCGAAGGGGTCTCGCTGCTCAAGCAATATCCCATCGTGCTGACCGGACACCACCCGGAATACGTCTCCGAACAGCAGATGCAGGCCTACCTCGACTACCAGCAGCAGGGCGGGCGCTTCATGTACCTCGCCGCCAACGGCTTCTACTGGATCTGCCAGCCGCATCCCGAGAACCCGAACATCGTTGAAGTCCGCAAGGGCGACAACGGCACGCGGGCCTGGACCGTCACGCCGGGCGAGTACTGCAACGCTTTCGACGGCAAGCATGGGGGACTCTGGCGCGTACGCGGCCGCGTGATGAGCAAGATCCTCGGCGTCACCTTCACTTCCTTCGGCCTCACCTATTCCTCGTACTACCGCCGCGCACCGGACAGCGAATTGCCCGAGTGCAAGTGGATGTTCAAGGGCATCGGGCGCGACGAACCCATCGGCAACTTTGGCCTGGTGGGCGACGGCGCGGCGGGCCTTGAACTCGATCGCTACGACCTCGAACTCGGCACGCCGCATCGCGCCTTCCTGCTCGCCCATTCCGAAGGCCATTCGGACATGTTCGTGTCCGTGACGGAAGAGTCTACTTTCAACGCGCGCGGCTACATTCCCGGGGGCACCGGCGACAACAATCCGCGGACGCGCGCCGACATCGTCTACTACAAGACCCCAGGCGATGGCGCGGTGTTTTCGGTCGGTTCGATGGCCTGGTGTGGTTCGCTCTCGCACAACAAATACGACAACAACGTCTCGCGCCTGATGAAGAACGTCGTCGACGGCTTCCTCAAGCCCGGTAAGTTACCGTGAGCACCAAGCGCAAACCCCGGGCGGAAGTCCCGCTGCGGCGGGACGAGAACTGGTGGCTGCATCCGGCACTGCGCGGCCAGCAGGCACTGCCGGAGGCAGCGGCGTCGGGCGCACTGCCGCATCGCTGGGTGAGATCGGGCGACGCGGCGACGCGGGTGGAATCGAAGGTGGAGGAAGACTCCGCCCACGCCGATCTCGCGCAACTGCTTTATCGCCTCAACGGCAGCCGGCCGGGACCGGTCCGCGGGTTCTACGTGGTAGTGGCCGTGGCAGAAGGCCGTTTTGCCGTGGGTCAGTTGTGCGCGGATGCGATCGCGCCGGTACAGCTGTTCGAGGACCTCGTGTTCAATACCGAAGCACAAGCCAGGGCCGAGGCAGCTTCAATGAAGGCGGCCGCCGGCACCCTCCGGTAAGGCACCGGTACGCGGCCCTGAATGTCAGCAGCGCCCACCGCGCCCACCTTGCCGTCGCACTCGGGCAGGGTCTTCAGGAAGGCGCGCGTGTCTTCCATGATGTTTCTAACCTACATGGAGTCTTTCCTGTGGGCCTGTCTATCACTTAGGCTGATAACGATTGATGGATTCCCGGCGAGGCGAAAGCCGTCGCGGTGCAGAGGGAACCAAAGCGTTCGCAGTAACGCAGGAACAGAACGCGAGGGTTCGCCAAGGGCGAACGGGGAGTCCAGATCGCATGAAGATAGCCAACACTTTCACGGTGCCGCGCGCACGTGACAAGGTCTGGAACCTGTTCCAGGACGTGCCGCGCGTGGCCACCTGCATCCCCGGCACGCAGATCACCGAAGACCTTGGCGAGGGCCGCTTCAAGGGCCGGGTGGAAGTGAAGCTCGGTCCCATCACCACGGCCTTCGAAGGCGACGCGACGCACAGCGCTGACGCCGCGAACTGGTGTGGCACCATTACCGGCAACGGCCGTGATCGCGGCGCCGGCAGCCGCGCGAAGTTCAGCACCGCGTATCGCCTGGGCGATGCGCCCACGGGCACCGAAGTCACCGTCGAGTCCGACATCTCGCTGGCCGGTGCCGTCGCGCAATTCGGACGCAGCGGGCTGCTGGAGGAAGTGACTTCACGACTGCTCGCACAGTTCGCCGCCAACCTGGAGACCCAGATCTCCGACGCTGGTGCGGCCCCGGACAGCCCGGCGCCCGAGCCCGTTCGCGAGGTCGACCTGGGTGGCATCCTCTGGGCCAGCGTCAAGGCGTGGCTGCGTTCGCGGTTCGGCAGGCTACTGGGCAGCAAGCCCTGATCGAGATCCCTTGGCCCCAACGTGGGGTAGACCCCTGCCGCGACGCCCCGGCGCCGCGACAGCCTCCAGACCGCAGAAGGAGATTTGCTGATGGCATTCATTGGTAAGGACATGCCCGCACAGAACAGTCCGGCGCTGGTGGCCGGCGCGGGGCTCTTCACGGGCGATGTGAAGCTTGATCACATGGCCTACGCCCACATCGTGCGCAGTCCGTTCGCCGCCGCGCGCATCCTCTCGATTGATGCTTCGGCGGCACTGGCCCTGCCGGGCGTGGTGTGCGTGGTGACCGGCGATGATCTGAAGGCCCGCAACTACGCGATGCCCATCGAAGGTTTTGGCGAAGGCGCCTCCATGAAGCCTTTCGAACTCTATCCGCTGGCCGTCGGCCATATCCGCTACGCGGGGGAAAGCGTCGCCGCAGTGGTGGCGGACGATCCCTACACCGCCAAGCAGGCGGCCATGCTGGTGGACGTCGACTACGAGGAACTCGATCCGGTCGTGGACCCGGCGCGCGGCCTGGAAGAGGGCTCTCCGCTGGTGGAAGCTGGCTGGGGCAGCAACGTGCTGTTCCAGACGCGCATGCAAAGCGGGAATGTGGAGGAAGTCTTCAAGGGTGCGAGCCACAAGGTGGGCGGCGAACTCCACCACCACCGCTACACGGGTGCGGCGATGGAACCACGCGCCTACGTCGCGGACTACGACGCGCACCGCCGCACGCTCAGGTTCTGGGCCTCCACCCAGTGCCCGCACCCGATGCGCACGCAGCTGGCGGAAACCCTCCACCTGCCCGAGAACAGCATCCAGGTGATCCAGCCGAACGTGGGCGGCGCTTTCGGCCTCAAGATCCCGGCCTTCCAGGAAGAAGCACTCACCGCGGCGTTGTCGATCATCGCCAGCCGCCCGGTGCGCTGGGTGGCCGAGCGTCGCGAGGATTTTCTGGCCGGCGGGCACGCGCGCGAAGGCAAGTTCGACTGGGAAGCCTCCTTCGAAGCCGACGGGCGAGTCACCGCACTCAAGGTGCGCTACGTCGCGGACGTCGGCGCGCCCAGCGGGCTCGCCGGCTGGGGCCAGTCCTACGTCACGGGCTTCGCAATTCCTACCGTGTACAAGATCCGCGACACCGACGTGGAAGTGATCGCGGTCGCCACCAACAAGTGTCCGTGGAATGCCTACCGCGGCTTTGGCAAGGAATCGTCCTCCTGGCTGATGGATCGGGTGATGGACGCCGTGGCGCAGGAAGCGGGCCTTGATCGCACCGCCGTGCGCCTGCGCAACTTCATCCAGCCCGAAGAATTCCCGTTCCCGCACAACGGCGGCGCCATGATCGACAGCGGCGACTACCCCAAGGCGCTGCAACGCGTGATGGCGATGATCGACTACGCGGACTTCCCGAAGCTGCAGGCCGAAGCCCGCGCCCAGGGGCGCTACCTCGGCCTTGGGCTCGGACAGGAACTCACCCCGGAAGGCTGCAGCATCGCGGGCTCGCAGCGCTTCGCCGGCTGGGATGGCGCTACGGTGCGCATCAGCCCCACGGGCGACGTGACGGTGCTTACCGGCGTCACCTCGCCCGGCACTGGCAACGAGACGGCGCTGGCCCAGATAGCCGCCGACCAGCTTGGCATCGACGTCCAGCAAATCCGCGTGATCCAGGGCGACACCGCCCTCTGTCCCTACGGGCTTGGCAACTACAGTTCGCGTGGCGTCATCATGGGAGGCTCGGCCGTGCACATCGCGGCGGGCGATCTCCGCGAGAAGCTCTTCAAGGTGGCCGGTCACATGCTTGAAGTCAGTACGGGGGATCTGGAAGTGGACGCCGGGAAGATCATGCTCAAGGGCGCGCCGTTCCGTTACGTCGAGACCAAGGCGGTGATCGCCAAGATCTACGGCGACTGCCACGGCTCCGCCGCCTGCGGCGTCGAGCCTGGCCTCGAAGCCACGCGCTACTTCCGCCACGAGAACGTCTACCACCAGCCGGAAACCCAGGGCCGCTACAGCGCCTATCCGTCCTGGGCCAACCAGTCGACCGCGCTCATCGCGGAAGTGGACGTGGAAACCGGCATGGTGAAAATCCTCCGTTACTGCGCGGTGCACGACTCCGGCAAGATCATCAATCCGATGACGGCCGAAGGCAACGTCCACGGCGGCACGGCCCAGGGGATTGGCGGGGCGCTGTACGAGCACCTCGTCTACGACGACTATGGCCAGCTCACCACGACCACCTTCATGGACTACAACCTGCCAACGGCCATGGAAGTGCCGCACATCGAGCTCGAACACCAGGAAACGCTGTCGCCTTTCTCTCCATTGGGTGCGAAGGGGGTGGGCGAGTCCGGCATCACCAGCCCGCTGGGCGCCCTGTGCGGCGCGGTCGAAGACGCGCTGCGTGAGTTCAACGTGCGCATCGATCGCCTGCCGCTCTCGCCGCAGAACGTCTGGAACGCCATTCATTCGACCGGAGGTCGGGCATGATTGCCGGCGAATTCGAATTCCTTGCGCCAAAAACCCTCGCCGAAGCACTGCAGTGGCTGGGCACGCGCGGCAGCCGCTGCAAGGTGCTGGCCGGCGGCATGACCCTGGTGCCGGTAATGACGCTCAACCTCACGCAGCCCGAAGCCGTGATGAGCTTGAACCACCTCACCGGCCTCGACAGCATCGAGGACACTGGTACGGCCCTGCGCATTGGCGCGATGGCGCGGCACCACGTCCTCGCCAAACATCCGCTGGTGAAGCAGTACCTGCCACTGCTGGCGCTGGCGGCCGGGGGCATCGGGGATGTCCAGGTCCGGCACCGCGGCACCCTGGGCGGCAGCCTGGCGCACGCGGAACCTGCCGCCGACTACCTCTGCGCCACGGCCACCCTGGGGGCGCGCTACCTGCTGCAAAAAGAAGATTCGGAACGCTGGCTCGGGGTGGGTGAATTCTTCGTCGACGTCATGACCACCGCGCTCGAACCGGACGAACTCCTGGTCGCCGTGGAAATCCCCAAGCAGGCCATGGGGTCGGGCGTTGCGCACCAGAGCCTGCGGCGGGTGGAAGGCGCCTTCCCCATCGTGCTGGCCTCGGCGGCAATCTCACCGGGGTTTGCCCGGGCGACGGTGGGCCTCGGCGGCGTGGGCCCGAGGCCGGTGGTCATCGACGTCACCGATCTACTGAAAAACGGCGCGGACGAACCGGCGCTCAAGGCCATTGGCGATCGCGCCTTCGACGGCGCGCGCCAGGCGCTGGCCGATCTCAACGGCAGCGGCGAATACCGCCGCGAAATGGCCCGCGTCCATGCGCGCCGCGCGGTCCAGGAAGCCACTGCAATGATGCTCGCCGGAGGACGTCCATGAAGGCTCTCGTCAAATTCAAGGTCAACGGTCGCACCCACGAACTCGCGGTGGACACCCGCGCCAAGCTCGCGGAAGTCATCCGCGACGAACTGCGCCTCACCGGCACGCATATCGGTTGCGGCACCGGGAGCTGCGGCGCCTGCACGGTGTTGCTGGACGGCCTGACGGTGAAGTCCTGCTGCGTGCTGGCGGTGGACGCCGCCGGCCAGGACGTCACCACCATCGAAGGCCTCTCCAAGCCTGGCGAACTCACGCCCTTGCAGGAGTCCTTCGTCGCCCACCACGGCCTGCAGTGCGGCTACTGCACGCCCGGCATGGTGCTGTCGGCCCACCAGCTGCTGTCCGAAAACCCCAGGCCCAGCGAAGACGAAATCCGGCGCGCCATCGCCGGCAACCTCTGCCGCTGCACGGGCTATCAGAACATCGTCAAATCCATCAAGGCGGCGAGCGGCCAGTAGTTGGCGGCCCCAGCACCAAGGCAAATTCCCACGATGGCAGGCACTCCGCGTATCGCCCTCATCCACGCCCTGGCGCACTCCATGGCGCCCATCAACGAAGCCTTCGAGCGGCAATGGCCCGACTGCGTACGCATGAACCTGCTGGACGACAGCCTGTCCTCGGACCTCGCCGCAGGGCGGGCGAAGGTGGACAACAGCATGACTTCGCGCTTCGTGGCGCTGGCTACCTACGCGGTGCGCACCGACGCCCAGGGGATTCTCTTCACCTGCTCGGCCTTCGGGCCGTGCATCGAGGAAGTGGCGCATCGCTTTCCCACGATTCCGGTGCTGAAACCCAACGAGGCGATGATTGCGGACGCGGTGCGGACCGGACAGATCATCGGCCTCGTCGCCACGTTCGCACCGACGCTTGCCACCATGCCCGGTGAATTCCCCGCAGGCGCGCAGGTGGTGCCGGTACTGGCGGAAGGCGCGCTCGAGGCCCTCAACGCCGGCGCCACCGCGCGCCACGACGCACTGGCGGTGGACGCCGCCCGGCGCGCCGTGGCGCTGGGCTGTGGGGTGATCGCGCTCGCGCAGTTCAGCCTGGCCCGTGCCGCACTGGCCGTGGCGGCGGCAACGGGCCTTCCCGTGCTCACCACCGTGGAAAGCGCGGTGCGCTTGCTGCGGCAGCGGGTCGAAGCGCCCTGATTTCCGACGAGGGCTTCCTCGTCCAATTCACTTCCAGATCAGCCCAAAGGAAAGCCCCTATGCGTGAGTACCTCGACTTCTACATCAACGGGCGCTGGGTCCCGCCGGTCACTTCCAAACTGATGGACGTCATCAACCCGGCGACCGGTACGGCCAATGGCCGCATCAGCGCAGGATCCGCAGCGGACGTCGACGCCGCGGTGGTCGCCGCGCGCGCCGCATTCGAAGGCTGGTCCATCACCAGCCGCGAAGTGCGCATGGCCGCGCTCGAACGCATCATCGCGGAGTTCGAGCGTCGCCTCGACGACATGGGTGAAGCCATCATGGAAGAAATGGGCGCGCCCACCTGGCTTGCGCGCAACACGCAGGCGGCGCTCGGCCCCAACCACTTCAAATCGGCGCTCAATATCCTGCGCAGCTATGCGTTCGAGGAAGACCGGAACACCGCACGCATCCTGAAAGAGCCGATCGGCGTGTGTGGCTTCATCACGCCCTGGAACTGGCCGGTCCACCAGATGTGTGCGAAGACCGCGCCAGCGCTAGCCGTGGGCTGCACCGTAATCCTGAAGCCTTCGGAAATCGCGCCGTTCTCCGGCCAGATCCTGGCCGAAATCATCGCGGCCGCCGACCTGCCTCGCGGTGTGTTCAACCTCATCAACGGCGAAGGGCCGGTGGTGGGCGCGGCGATGTCGCTGCATCCGGACATCGACATGATTTCCATCACCGGCTCCACCCGCGCTGGTATCGAAGTGGCGCGCAACGCCGCCGCCACGGTGAAGCGCGTGCACCAGGAACTGGGTGGCAAGAGCCCGAACATCGTGCTTGAAGATGCGGATTTGAAGGCGGCCGTCACCGGCGGCGTGAACTCGGTGATGATGAATTCGGGCCAGTCCTGCCGCGCGCCGACGCGCATGCTGGTGCCGCGCAGGCTCCTCGACGAAGTCTGTGTGATCGCGAAGGAAGTGGCCGAGAGCTGGACACCGGGCGATCCCACTACCGGCAGCCGCATGGGCCCGGTGATTTCCGAAGCCGCGTGGCACAAGGTGCAAAACCTGGTGCAGGCCGGACTCGACGAAGGCGCGACCCTGGTCACCGGCGGCACCGGCAAGCCGGAAGGGCTGGCGTCAGGCTACTACTGCAAGCCAACGGTCTTCTGCAACGTGAAGAACGACATGCGCATCGCGCGCGAGGAAATCTTCGGGCCGGTGTTGAGCATCATCAGCTACGACGACGAGGACGAGGCGGTACGCATCGCCAACGACACGGAATACGGCCTCGGGGGCTACGTGCAGAGCCAGGATCTGGAACACGCGCGGCGCATTGCGCGGAAAATCCGCGCCGGCTACATCAGCCTGAACAACGCAGGTCTGGATATCAGCGTACCGTTCGGCGGCTACAAGCACTCCGGCAATGGCCGGGAATTCGGCGAGCATTCCTTCGGCGAATTCCTGGAAGTGAAGTCGGTGCTGGGCTACGCGCCGGGCTGACCGGCCTGGTGACGGGTTCCACTCGCTGAACAGGCGCTTGAGCCGCCTGACCCCCTCTCCCCCGACCCCTCTCCCCATGCGGGAGAGGGGTCGGGGGAGAGGGGGTCAGGCTTGTCAGGAAATTCGGTGTGCAGGTTGATTCAACGCCTACTCATACGAGTCACGGGCGCACGGTTCATCGCGCGCTACTACTGGCATGGCCTTCAGTCGAAGATCGCGACCGCGCGGGTCCAGCCGCCCGAGGCCCCTTTGATCTTGCAGGGGAAGCAGGCCACCGTGAATCCGAAGGGCGGCAGATCCTCCAGGTGGCGTAGTTTCTCCATGTGGCAGTAAGGCGTGGTGATGCCTGCGTAGTGGCCTTCCCAGATGATTTTCGGATCCTTCGTGGCCATCCAGCGTTCCAGGGTCTTGGAGAACGGCGCGTCCCAGCTCCAGCCATCGATGCCCGTCACGCGCACGCCCTGCTCGGTGAGCCAGCGGGTGCCTTCACCGCCCACGCCGCAGCCGGAGTGGATGTAACGGTCGGTGCCATACATCTCACCCGCACGCGTGTTCACCAGCACGATGTCCATCGGCTGCAGTTCGTAACCAATGCGTTGCAGTTCGGCCTGGATGTCAGCGGCGCATGCCACGTAGCCGTCTTCGAAATGGCGGAAGTCGAGTTTGACCCCGGGGCGGAAGTACCAGTCGAGCGGCATCTGGTCGATCGTGGGCATCGGGTTGCCCTGCGCGTCCTTCGAGTTGTAGTGGTAGGGCGCGTCCATGTGCGTGCCGTTGTGTGTGGTCAGCGTGATGTGTTCGATGGCCCAGCCTTCACCACCGGGGAGGTCTTCGGGCTTCAGGTCGGGAAAGAGGCTGCACATCAGCGAAGCGCTTTCCTTGCCGGTAACGTAGCGAATCGAGGGCCGCATGAAGTCAGGATCAACGACCGTTTCGTTGTCCAGCGGTTGCGAGATATCCACGATGCGGGAGGGGAGTTTCATGCGGTTCTTCCTTGTTCAACGGTCGTTCAATGCTGTCGCGAAACACGGAACGTACTGCGGGCGAGGGGGCCCAGACAAGGGGAGGACGGGAAATTTCGTGTGGCTACCGGAGTCAAGCCCGGACTAAGAAGAAGTGCCAGGGTTCCCGGATCGGCGATTCGGGTGACGAAGGGTATGGGAAGGTCAGAAGAGGAGGCGGAAATGACGTATCGGCGGTGCAGGCCCCGAAGGTCCTGCACGACCGATACTGGCCCGCGCGTCGCGCGCGGGACGCCTATCAGTAGGCGTTACGACGGGGCTCGCGCGCTTCGCGAGGCTTGGCCTCGTTGATGCGCATGTTACGGCCCTTCAGCGAGGTCTCGTTCAGCGCCTTCAAGGCGGCCTGCGCTTCGCTGTTATTGGGCATTTCGACAAAGCCGAAGCCTTTGGACTGGTTCGAGAACTTGTCCGAGATTACGGACGCGCTGCTAACTTCACCATAAGCGCCGAAGGCGTTACGCAAATCTGCGTCGGTGACGTCGTAAGCCAGATTTCCTGCATAGATATTCATTCATGTCTCACAAAACGGAAGTGTGTTGTCCACTAGCGCGAGCCCCGAAACCAACGGCACAAGTAATTCGGGACTCGATTTGCCGAGGTTCGGCAGATGAGGTATCCAGCCGTGCGCAGGTGGGTCCAAGGGCGCAGGGAAGATTGGGAA
This sequence comes from Gammaproteobacteria bacterium, assembly GCA_043744805.1. GTDB lineage: Bacteria > Pseudomonadota > Gammaproteobacteria. Next base: position 1,139 of record JAYTTZ010000271.1, on the reverse strand, counting down.
GTTGGGCGAGCGTACGCCGCGCTCGAACCAATTGACAGCTTTTTCTTTTGGGCACCCGTCGCGCGCGCCCGGGCGGCTTCGCGCGGCGCGTACCGGGGCTAAGCCCCCCAGCCGGAACATGCCCGGCGAAACGCCAAACCAGCGCTTGAACGCCTTGCCGGGATTGGCCGGGTTGGTGAAGCCCGGCACGGCCGCTACTTCCTTGATCATCACCCGATCGTTGGCCAGTCACTCCACCGCACGCGTGCGCAGGAACTCGTCCACGATCTCCTGGTAGGTGGTGCTCAGGCGCCGCAGGCGGCGAATCAGCGTACGTGGCGCGAGATGCAGGTGGGCAGCCACGGTCGCCGGCGTGGTAGAAGTAGCGTGCCCATTTTGGAACCAGCAGGTCCGAGGAGCGTAGCGCATCCCGACAGGCTGTGAGGTCGCACACTGCGTTACCGTGTGATCGAGTCGCAAGGCACGCGGGGGATAACGGATTGTGCAGGCAAGTGTTCCGGCGAAGGGCTGATTCTTGGATTACCACGCACCAAGCGCCCTTTTAACTCCCGACGGCGAACACCTCCACGGCGGCGGCCCTTCCCTTTAACATCACCGGGCCGATCGGCGAGGTTGGCAGCCGCCCGGCCAGCGCGGCATAGGTGTCGCCATCGATCAAGATATTGCGGCGGGCTTCCTTGGTATGCGCTTCGAGACGCGCGGCGAGGTTCACGGCATCACCAATGCAGGTGTAGGTCGCACGGGTTTGCGTGCCCGTGTAGCCCGCAATCATTTCGCCGGTCGCGATGCCGATGCCGATTGCGATCGGTGATTTGGCGTGTGCGGCGCGCTCTGCATTTAGGAGTTCAATCATCTCGATCATATCGAGTGCGGCGCGCACCGCGGCGAGCGCGGGTTCCGCCAGCGGCAGCGGTGCGCCGAAGATCGACATCAGTCCGTCCCCGATCATTTGATTGACCACTCCGCTTTGCGCGGCGATGGCTTCGAACATCAGCGCATAGTAGTCATTGAGCAGTTCGATCGTTTCTTCCGGCGGTTGAGATTCGACCAACGAGGTGAAACCACGAATGTCGCAGAACATCACCGTGCCATGCAGCCGGCGACCGCCAAGCGCAAAGCCCGATTGCTGCAGATCAGCC
>JAYTTZ010000270.1:0-4419 GCA_043744805.1 Gammaproteobacteria bacterium | reverse complement strand
AGCAAGGTCTTTCGCGAGGGGTTCGGGGATGCTTTCGTCGACTACATGCTGCTGGTGAAACAGAGCGAGATCGATCGCTTCCTCCAGTACGTGACGGATTGGGAGCATCGCGAATACTTCGAGATGTACTGAACACGAGGAGCGAGCAGTGAGCGATTGGCGCGGCAAAAAGTTCGGCGGGCTCTCGCCAGCCGAACTCGATGAATTCCTGGCGGGCCCATGGCTGGCGCGCCTCGCCTGCCTGAAGCCCGACGGCTGGCCCTACGTGATCCCGGCCTGGTACCACTGGGATGGGTCCGCGTTCTGGGTCGTGGGGCGCGCGCGTTCCGAATGGTGCCACTACATGGCCCGTGATCCGCGGGTGTCGCTGGTGGTGGACGAACCGACGCCGCCAATCCGCAAGGTGATCTGCGAAGGCCTCGCGGAAGTCATCGAGGAAAGCGTCGGGCCGTACCTGCCTTCGGGCGAAAAATCCGTGTGGAACAAACTGGGCGACGAACACACCGGTCCGCGCTATCTGGGCGAGAAGGCGCAGGAGTACCGCGGCTCGGTCAACGTCGAGCCGTGCTGGACGTTTCGCATCGTGCCGCAGAAGCTCACCACCTGGCAGGGCTTCGGCTGGCACGCGCGCTACCAGCATCCGGAACTCCATCCCAAGGAAAGCTGACCGTGCTGCTTGCGCATGAACCACCGGCGTTCACCCTGCAACATCCGCACGGGACTTCCCCTTTCTTCCTGACCTGCGACCACGCCAGCAAGCGCATTCCCGAGGCGCTGGGGAATCTCGGGGTGCCCGCTGCCGAACGGGAACGCCACATCGCCTGGGACCTCGGTGCGCTCGGCGTGGCGCGCGCCTTGTCAGCCCGCTTCGACGCGACGCTGGTCCACACCAACTACTCGCGGCTGGTGATCGACTGCAATCGACACCCCTGCCGCGAAGACCAGATCCCAACGATCAGCGAATACACGCCCATCCCGGGTAATGTGGGACTGTCGGAAGAGGCGATTCGCGCGCGCCAGGACACTTTGTGGCATCCCTACCAAGACGCTATCAGCGCCTTGCTCCGCGCGCGCGCGTCCCGCAACCTGTTCACTATATTTGTCTCCGTGCACAGCTTCACGCCGGTCTACAAGGGCGCGGCTCGACCCTGGCAGATCGCCATCCTTTCCAATCGCGACCGGCGCATCGCCAACGTGATGCTGGAAGAACTTGCACGCGATCCGGCGCTCTGCGTGGGCGACAACATCCCCTATCGGCTGACGGACGAAGGCGACTACGGCGTGCCGGTGCACGCCGAACGCGCTGGCCTGCCGCACGCGCTGCTCGAAATCCGCCAGGACGAAATCACCTCCGAGGCCGGCCAACTGGCCTATGCCGAGCGCTTGGCCGGCGTGCTCGTTATCGCCGCGCGCGCCGTCGGCTGCACGCCCTGAAGCGGCGCGTCCTCAGGCGTCTGCAAATCCCGGTTCCTGACGAAATAAATTCCGCGCTGCCGCCGGGATCCAGTCGTCATGCTGTTCGCCAGAGGCTTGGTCGTGGGTGGGATGGACGCTTGCCCTGGCCCCGAACAGAGCCGCATCGGCCCCTGCGTGCGAGCGTCCCGGGCGGCGACAAATCCGCCTGCCGTCGCGCTACCATCGCGGCCTGATTCCGTCCCGAACCATCCCACTCCAGGAGCCCAACCATGCGCGTCATCAACACGCCCAACGACATGAAGAACCACCTCGGCGAAGACTTCGGCGCGTCCGACTGGGTGACGATTGATCAAGCCACCATCGATAAATTCGCCGAAGCCACCGGCGATCACCAATGGATCCACGTCGACGTCGCACGGGCCGCCACGGAAATGCCCAACGGCAAGACCATCGCGCATGGCTTCCTCACCCTCTCCCTCATCCCGCGCTTGAGCCAGGGGATCTGGAAAATCGAACACCGCAGCCGCGGCCTAAATTACGGCCTCAACAAACTTCGCTTCACCGCGCCGGTGCCGGTCGATGCCCGCGTGCGTCTGCGCCAGAAACTGCTGGCGGCGGACGACGTGAAGGATGGTGGTGTGCGGCTGACCTTCGAGAACACGATCGAGATTGAAGGCGCCGCCCAGCCGGCGCTGGTGTCCGAAGGTTTGAGCATCGTATTTCCATGAGCCCCCCGCGGGGCGAGCCAGGCGCCCTGGTTTTCGCTGCAGCGCGGGTACCGGCGCGCGCGACCCACGCTGCAACTAGCGACTTTCCGCGTTGCTCCGAACTAGACTCCGCAGCGTGGCGTCCACGCGCGCCGGCCCAGGCAAGACACGGGGCGCCTACCGCCCGATACCACCGCAAGAGGAGAGACAATGTTTCAAGTGCAGGAATTTGACCTGGTGATCCGCAACGGGCGGATCGTCGATGGCACGCGCATGCCCGCCTTCAACGGCGATATCGCGGTGAAGGATGGGAAAATTGTAGAAATGGGCAGCGTGCGCGGTCGCGGTCGCGAGGAGTTCGATGCCACCGGCCTGATCGTGGCCCCCGGCTTCATCGACGTGCACACCCACTACGACGCGCAGCTCAACTGGGACCCTTACGCCTCGCAGTCCTGCTGGCATGGCATTACCAGCATCGTGGTCGCGGCCTGCGGCTTCGGGTTTTCCCCGTGCAAGCCGGCCGATCGCGAACGCGCCATGCGGCGCATGACGCGGGTGGAGGCCATTCCCTACCAATCGATGAAGGACGGCATGCGCTGGGACTGGGTGAGCCAGCGAGAATACCTCGAATCCCTCGAACGAGGCGGTCTCGGCGTGAACGTCGCCACCTACATTCCGCAGTCGCCGATCCGCGCCTGGGTGCTGGGCGAGGACGACACCAGGCGTGCAAACGTGACGGTGGACGAACTTGAACAGATGAAGGAGCTGGTGCGCGAAGGCTACCGCGCCGGCGCGCTGGGGTTGTCGACGGACCTCAACCTCATCGATCGTGATTTCGATGGCTCAATCCTGCCCAGCCTCATTGCGTCGCCGGAAGAAACCGAAGCCCTCATCGCCGTCGCGCGGGAGTTCAACGTCGGCTCCATCGAAGTCACGCCGAAGTCCCTGCACATGGGGCCGGAGGAGGCGGCCATGCTGGAGCGCTGGGCCGAACTCAGCGGCCGGCCGGTTTATTACAACGCCATCCTCCAGGTGCATCACCTGCCCGGCCAGTGGCAGGAATCCATGGACCGGCTGGTCGAGATGAACACCCGCCATCGCATCTACGCGCTAGGTAATGCGCACCGCATCGAGTCGCTGTTCAACCTCATCGAGTACAACCTGTTCGACGACATGCCGGCCTGGAACAAGGCGCTGGCCTGCCCGCTGGAAGAACGCCTGGCTAACCTGCGCAACCCGGCGGTCCGCGCGTTGCTCCAGCATGACCTCGACCACTACACCAACCGCCTGTGGGCGGGGAACTGGGAACGCATGAAGGTGTTCGATACCGAACAGGCTGAATTCAAGGGTCGCTACGTGGGCGAGATCGCGCGCTCACTCGAGCTCGCGCCCCTCGACGCCTTCTGCGAGATTGCGCTGGGCGAGGATCTGCGCACGCTCTTCCTGATCGAGGATCTCAACAACTCCGAAGACGAGGCGGTGGCCCGGATCATGACCCACCCCTTCGTGCTGCCCGGCCTTTCGGACGGTGGCGCGCACACGCAGTTCCTGTGCCTTGGGAAGTATCCGACCGTGATCCTGTCCAAGCTAGTACGCGATGAAAACCGCATGACCCTGGAAGAAGCGCACTGGCGGATGTCGTATATGTCCGCCGCCGCGATAGGCCTCGAAGGCATCGGCACCCTGCAGGTGGGCATGCCGGCGGACATCGTGGTCTACGATCTCGCCAGGCTTGCGGTGACCCCCGAGGAGCCCGTGTACGAAGACATCATCGGCGGCGGCAAGCGGCTCATCCAGAAGGCCGTCGGTTACCGCGCCATCTTCGTCAACGGCGTGCAGACGTTCGAAGATGGTGAATGCACCGGCAAGCTGCCGGGCCGCGTGCTCCGGACTTCCGCCTACGAACCTCGCGCGAATCAAGGAGGACCAACATGACCGAAGTAAAAGTCAAACCCCTGTCTGACTACAGCCTGCTTGGCGAAGACGTGCTCGCGAACCCGTGGGATTTCTACGCGCGCCTGCAGGTGGAATGCCCCGTCTACCAGATGCCTGAGACCGGCATTTACGTCATCACGCGCTATGACGACATCATGGTCGTGGTGCGGGATACCAAGACCTACTCCAACGTTATCCTTGCCATGGAAGCCCTGCAGGGCGAAGGCGGTCGCCGTTACCAGCAGATGCTGAAGGAAGGTGGTTGGGAGCACGTGCACGTGCTGCACCGAACCGATCCACCGAAGCACGCCACACACCGACGGCTGGTGGACAAGGTCTTCACCGCCGAGCGCGTGCGTGC
>JAYTTZ010000269.1:0-17522 GCA_043744805.1 Gammaproteobacteria bacterium | reverse complement strand
ATTACTTCCAGCACACCGTCGATTTGCGTCAGGATCTCATTGTTCCAGAATCTGAGGACCACGAACCCATGTCGGCGGAACCAGGCGTCGCGCCGCTCGTCGCGCAGTGACTCCAGGTGCTGACCACCGTCGGCTTCCACGATGAGTCGCGCCTGGAAATTCACGAAATCGGCGATGTAGGGGCCTACTGGCTGCTGACGCCTGAACTTCCTCCCCTGCAGGCGACTTGCACGTAAGTGCCGACTAAGGAGCTGTTCAGCATCGGTCATCTGCTGCCGCAGCCGCTTGGCAAATTCGTGCGGAGAGACCGGCTCGCTTCTGTCGACGCCAGAGCTGCCAGCGTTGCCAGGGTCTCCGTGCTCCACCTTCACGCCCAGCACGCCGTCGAACCGCCTGCGATCACGGCTCGCCCGGAATCACCGGCTCCACCAGTTGCGCCAGCTGGACCAGCGATTCCTGCCCGCCGAGATAGCAGAACTCGACCGGAATCATCTTGGGGATACCTTCCTGCACGATGCTGACGTTCGTGCCGAAGGGCGGCCTGCAGGTCACGCACTTCGCCACGTCAACTCAAGCCGACTTCGTCGCCGCCAGGAAGTCCTGCGCAAAGCGCTGGAGCACGCCGCCGGCTTCGTACACCGAGACTTCTTCCGCCGTATCGAGGCGGCAGGTCACGACCACTTCAAGCGTCTCCCCACTCTTGCGGTGGATGACCACGGTGAGATCTGACCGTGGGGTGGGCGTGCCCACCACGTCGTAGGTCTCGGTACCGTCGAGGGCCAGTGTCTTGCGGTCCGTGCCGGCCTTGAACTCAAGGGGCAGCACGCCCATGCCAATGAGGTTGGTGCGGTGGATGCGCTCGAAGCCTTCGGCGACGATGGCTTCCACCCCCGCGAGCCGCACACCCTTGGCGGCCCAGTCACGTGAGCTGCCCTGGCCGTAGTCGGCACCGGCCACGATGATCAGCGGCTGGTGGCGTCCCATGTAGGTTTCGATCGCTTCCCACATGCGCATGACCTTGCCGTCCGGCTCCACGCGCGCCAGCGATCCCTTCTTCACCTTGCCATCCACCACGGCCATCTCGTTGACCAGTTGTGGATTGGCGAAGGTCGCACGCTGCGCGGTGAGGTGATCTCCGCGATGCGTAGCGTAGGAATTGAAGTCCTCTTCCGGCAAGCCCATCTTCGCCAGGTATTCACCCGCCGCACTGTCCAGCATGATGGCGTTGGACGGCGAGAGGTGGTCGGTAGTGATGTTGTCCGGCAGCAGCGCCAGCGGACGCATGCCCTTCAAGGTGCGCTCACCGGCCAATGCGCCTTCCCAGTACGGGGGGCGGCGGATGTAGGTGGACTGCGGGCGCCAGGCGTAGAGCGGGGCGACTTTTTCCACCGGTCCACCCTTGCGCTCGAACATCGGGATGTAGACCTTGCGGAACTGCTCGGGCTTCACGCTCCTGGCCACGATGGCATCGATTTCTTCGTCCGCAGGCCAGAGGTCCTTCAGCAGGATGGGCTTGCCCCTGGCGTCGTTGCCGAAGGAATCACGCTCGATATCGAAGCGAATGGTGCCGGCCAGCGCGTAGGCCACCACCAGGGGCGGCGAGGCGAGGAAGGCCTGCTTGGCATAGGGGTGGATCCGGCCGTCGAAGTTGCGGTTGCCAGACAACACCGCCGTGGCGTAGAGGTCGCGGTCGATGATTTCCTGCTGGATTGCTGGATCGAGCGCGCCAGACATGCCGTTGCAGGTGGTGCAGGCAAACGCCACGATGCCAAAGCCCAACTGCTCGAGTTCGGTCTTCAATCCGGCCTCTTCGAGATAGAGCTCGACGGTTTTGGAGCCCGGTGCCAGCGAGCTTTTCACCCACGGCTTACGGCTTAGGCCAAGGCGGCTCGCGTTGCGGGCGAGCAGGCCGGCGGCAATCACGTTGCGCGGGTTGGACGTGTTGGTGCAGCTCGTGATGGCGGCAATGATCACCGCACCGTCCGGCATTTCACCGGGCACGGATTCCCACTTGCCGGCAATGCCCTTCTCGGTGAGCTCCGAGGTGGAGACTCGCGCGTGCGGATTGCTGGGGCCCGCCATGTTGCGAACCACGCTGGAGAGATCGAACTTGAGCGTGCGCTCGTAAACGGCGGTCTTGAGGCTCTCGGCCCACAGGCCGGCCACCTTCGCGTAGGTTTCGACCAGCTTCACCTGTGCGTCTTCGCGACCGGTGAGCTTGAGGTAGTCGATGGTCTGCTGGTCGATGGCGAACATCGCCGCCGTAGCGCCGTATTCGGGCGCCATATTGGAGATGGTCGCGCGATCGCCGAGGGTGAGCGACGCCGCCCCTTCGCCATGGAACTCGAGATAGGACCCCACCACTTTCGATTTGCGCAGGAACTCGGTGAGCGCGAGCACCACGTCGGTGGCGGTGATGCCGGGTTGCGCCTTGCCCGTCAACTCCACGCCCACGATTTCCGGCAGGCGCATCCAGGAGGCGCGGCCCAGCATCACGTTCTCCGCTTCCAGCCCGCCGACGCCAATCGCGACCACGCCCAGCGCATCGACGTGCGGGGTGTGGCTGTCGGTGCCCACGCAGGTGTCCGGGAAAGCCACGCCATCCGTCTCGTAGATTACCGGTGACATCTTCTCCAGGTTGATCTGGTGCATGATGCCGTTGCCCGCCGGAATCACCACGACGTTGTCGAAGGCCAGCTTGGTCCAGTCGATGAAGTGGAAGCGATCTTCGTTGCGCCTGTCTTCGATGGCGCGGTTCTTCGCGAAGGCATTCGGATCGAAGCCCCCGCATTCCACCGCCAGCGAGTGGTCGACGATGAGCTGCACCGGCACCACCGGATTCACTTTCGCCGGATCCCCGCCTTGATCCGCAATGGCATCCCGCAAGCCTGCCAGATCAACCAGCGCGGTCTGGCCCAGGATGTCGTGGCACACGACACGGGCCGGATACCACGGGAAGTCGAGATCACGCTTGACTTCGATGATCTGCTTGAGGCTATCCGAAACGATCACCGGATCGGCGCGGCGCACGATGTTCTCGGCATGGATCCGTGCGGTGTAGGGAAGTCTGTCCCAGGCACCAGCTTGCAGGTCGTTCACCGCGGCACGCGCGTCGAAGTAATCGAGCGAAGTGCCGGGCAGCTTCTTGCGGTAGGCGGAGTTCATTGGGCTTGGTTCCTGCTTACTTGCGATCCTTGAGCGCGACGAACGCCTGGTCCTCGGGACCGGTGTAGTTCGCGCTGGGGCGGATGATCTTGCCGTCGATGCGCTGCTCGATGACGTGCGCGGACCACCCGGAGGTGCGTGCGATCACGAACAGCGGCGTGAACATGGCGGTCGGCACGCCCATCATGTGGTAGCTCACCGCGCTGAACCAATCGAGGTTGGGGAACATCTTCTTGATTTCCCACATCACCGTCTCGAGGCGTTCGGCGATGGCGTACATCTTCATGTTCTTTTCTTCCGCCGACAGCTGGCGGGACACTTCCTTGATGACCTGGTTACGCGGATCGCCCACGGTGTACACCGGGTGGCCAAAGCCGATGACCACTTCCTTGCGCTCGACGCGGGCACGGATGTCGGCTTCTGCCTCGTCCGGGTTGTCGTAGCGCTTCTGGATCTCGAAGGCCACTTCGTTCGCGCCGCCGTGCTTCGGGCCACGCAGGGCGCCGATGCCGCCGCAGATGGCGGAGAACATGTCGGAGCCCGTGCCGGCCACCACGCGCGAGGTGAAGGTGGAAGCGTTGAACTCGTGCTCTGCGTAAAGGATGAGCGAGGTGTGCATGGCGCGTACCCAGCTGTCGCGCGGCTTCTCGCCGTGCAGCATGTGCAGGAAATGGCCGCCGATGGAGTCGTCGTCGGTTTCGACATCAATGCACTTGCCGTTGTGGGCGAAGTGGTACCAGTACAGCAGCATCGAACCGAGGCAGGCCATCAGCTTGTCGGCGATGTCGCGCGCACCCGGGTGGTTGTGGTCGTCCTTCTCCGGCGTCAGGCAGCCCAGTACGGACACGCCCGTGCGCATCACGTCCATCGGGTGGGCGTAGGGCGGGAGTTCTTCCAGCGCGGATTTCAGCGCCGCCGGCAGGCCACGCAAGGCCTTCAGCTTGGCCTTGTAGCCGGCGAGTTCCGCGGCATTCGGCAGCTTGCCGTGGACCAGCAAATGGGCGATTTCCTCGAATTCGCAGGTGTCGGCGAGGTCGAGGATGTCGTAGCCGCGGTAGTGGAGATCATTGCCGCTGCGGCCCACCGTGCAAAGCGCGGTATTGCCAGCGACGGTACCGGAAAGGGCAACGGACTTCTTGGGCTTCGGCAAAGTGGAAGTGGTCTCGGACATGGTTGGTCTCCTGTTAAATTCAGTAATGGATCGCGGCAGCGATCACTTGCTCTTCTTGAACAGCTGGTCGAGCTTGTCTTCGTAGGCGTGGTAGCCAAGGAAGTCGTAAAGCTCGCTGCGCGGCTGCATGAGGTCCAGCACGCTCTTCTGCGTGCCTTCCTTGCGGATGGCTTCCATGACGGTGCGTGCCGCGCGCTGCATGGCGCGGGCGGGTGAGAGCGGATACAGCACCATCGCGATGCCCTGCTCGCCCAGCTCATCCAGCCTGTAATAAGGCGTGGTGCCAAACTCGGTGAGGTTGGCCAGCACCGGGATCTTCACGGCATCGCAGATCTGCTTGTACATGGTGATGTCGGTCATGGCCTCGGCGAAGAGCGCGTCGGCGCCGGCTTCCGCGAAGGCGCAGGCGCGGTCGATCACGCCCGAGAGGCCTTCCGCCTGGAGGGCGTCGGTACGGGCCATCACCACGAAGTCGGCATCCGTCTTGGCGTCAACGGCGGCCTTCACCCGGTCGCACATTTCCTCGGAGGACACGATTTCCTTGTTGGGACGGTGGCCGCAGCGCTTCTGCGCCACCTGGTCTTCGATGTGCACGGCGGCGGCGCCGGCGCTGGTCATCTGCTTGATGGCGCGCGCGATGTTGAAGGCCCCGCCCCAGCCGGTGTCGATGTCCACCAGCACCGGCGTGTCCACGGCACAGGTGATGCGACTCACGTCCGTCAGCACGTTATCCAGTGACGTGATCCCCAGATCCGGCAGGCCGTAGGAGTAGTTGGCGACGCCAGCGCCGGAGACGTAAATCGCGCGGAAGCCGGTGCGCTGGGCCATCAGCGCCGCATAGGCGTTGATGGTCCCGATGATCTGCAGCGGCTTTTCTTCGCGCAAGGCCAGGCGGAAGCGTCCACCGGCGGTAAGGGACTGGGTCATGGGTTCTCCTGCGGTAGTTTCTCGATGTTCTTGCGGGCAGAGCTGATGTGGCGGCGCATGAGCATCTCGGCGAGATCCCCGTCGCGCGCCTCGATGGCCTCCACGATGCGCTGGTGTTCGCCAAAGGCACGCTGCGAGCGCTTGGCGTAGGCGCTCACCTGGTAGCGGTACATCCGCACCCGGTGATAAAGCTCGCCGATGAGGAGCTCCGCCAAGGTGGCGTTGTGGCTGCCCTGGATGATGCGGTAGTGGAAGTCCAGATCGCCTTCCTGCTGGAAGTAGGCCATGTCGGCCTTGAGCGCTTCGTCCTGTTCGTGGGTGGCCAGCAAGGCCTTCAGGCCCGCCACTTCGGCGTCGGTCATGTGCAAGGCGGCAAGGCGCGCGGCCATGCCTTCCAGCGCTTCACGCACGTAGTAGATCTCGATGAGCGCGGCGGGACTGAGCGAGGCGATGCGAATGCCCACGTGCGGCGTGCGTTCCACCAGGCGCCGCGACTCCAGCCGCCGCAGGGCTTCCCGTAGCGGCCCCCGGCTGGTGCCGAAACGCATCGCCAGTTCCGTTTCCCCCACCCGCGAGCCGGGCGGGATCTCGCCGCGCACGATAGCGTCCTGCAGTGCCTCGAAGACCCGGTCGGCCGAGGTGCGCAGCGCCTTGTCGTCATCTATCGCGGCGTGGTTCACGGGTATTGTGCACAATCCGAGGGGGATGGACGGGAAAATAGCCGGGCTGAAGGGGGGCGGTCAAGGTGTATTGTCGACAATTGGGCTGCGGTTGCCCTTCATCGAGAACGGCCTCAAGCGCCAATCCCTGGCGCGCTTGAGGTCCACGACCACCCGGCGCCGCGATAGGCGCGTGATCACGGACATCGCGGATTCAGTCTTTCGGCGGGGTGCCTGGCGCTTCCTGGCCCGCACTCTGGGCTTCAATCGCCTGATCCAGCGCGGCGGTGTTTGACTCGATGGCGCTCTCTACCCTGGCCTGCGTCTTCTGCTCGATGTTGGGTGCGGGCGGCGGTGGACTCGCCGGCTGGCCGCACGCGCCGAGGGTGAGCAGCAGTCCAGGCCAGCAGCGGCGCAGCAGTCGGGATGTGAGCATGGCAACTCCTGGAATTGTGCCGCGCGCATCCAAGGCAGATGGCGCGGAGCTTGTTGAATAGCCTACGGCGGAACGGGACTCCCGTCCCACCCCAGCACCTGCCCACTCTGCGCCTGCGCAAGGCCGGCGCACACCGCGAGCAACTGGCCTGCGGCGCACCCCGGCGTAAACAGCTGGTCCGCTGGTATAGGGGTCTGGAAGGGCCGCGACAAGCCGGTATCGACGGTACCGGGCTGAAGTCCCACGCAAATCGCGCGCGGGTTACGGCGGGCGAGTTCCAGCGCGAGATTGCGCACCCGCATATTCAGCGCGGCCTTCGAGGCACGGTAGCCGTACCAGCCGCCGCTGCGGTTGTCACCAAGGCTCCCTACCCGCACCGAGAGCGCCGCGAAGATGCTCGTCGTCTCGCGCCGGAGCTGGGGCAGGAAATGTTTAGCGCAAAGCGCCGGGCCGATTGCATTGATCGCAAAATATTCGGCAGCGCGGCGCCGATTACCACGGCCTTGATTGGCGCGTGAAGTTGCGGGAAGTCCATCCTCGTGGCGGCCTGCTAAGGCTTGCCGCGGGCGCGGCGGCGCAAGCAGGGGTTCAATCGGCGGAGGTGGCCGCTGTATTCACCGCGTGCTGTTCGGCCGCAGTCGACGCTAAAGCAGTCTGGTGCCCACTTCATGTAAAAGTCACCACCCCTTCAAGCCGTCTTCCTCCCCACCTTGCCCTTCCCCGCCACCCCGAACCTCAACAAACTCCCCGGATACACATTCGTCTGCTGGTCGTTCTCAATGGTCACCACGCCGTTGATCAACACGTAGCGATAGCCTTTCGCCCGCTGGATGCGCCGCCATTCGCCGCCCGGCAGGTCGTGGGCGATTTCCGCGGGAAGAATTTCGAGGTTCTCGAAGTCGTACACGATGATGTCGGCGGGCGAACCTACTCGTAAGGTGCCGCGCTCGGGGCAGCCTGCGAGTTGGGCCGGGAGCGATGAAAGGCGCCAGTGGGCGTCTTCCAGGCTCAGCCAGCCGTGCTCGCGCACGATTTTGGTCAAGGTCTCGGTGGGGTAGCGTCCGGCGGTGAGGAACTTGGTGTGGGCGCCGCCATCGGACACGCCGAACAGGATGTAGGGGTTGTCGACGATCTCTTTCAATAAATCCAGACGCGTGTTGGGCGGCATGGAGAAGAACTCGGTTTCCAGGCCATCCGCCACCGCGATATCGAGCATTGCGTCCACCGGATGCTTGCCGGTGACTTCCGCGATGTGGCCGATGGTGTAATCGAGCCACTGCCGGGTTCCCGGGGTGCGCGGGCCGGTCACCGCGATGGCTTCGAACGGCCCGAGCACGAACGCCGGCACCTTGGCGCGCAACCCAGGGCGGCGCGCGGGATCAGCCAGCTTGGCGAGGCGCTCGGCCTTGGTGCCCACGGTGGCTTCGCGCCACGCGGGGCATTCGTCGAAGAGGTTCCAGTCTTCGAAGGTGAAGGAATAGCCGGCGTCGGTGGTGAGCCCCTGGCCGTAAACACGGATGCCCTGCGCGCGGCAGCGTTCCAGCCATTCGATGACCTTGCGATGCACGTGCGGCGCGCTGTCCTGCGCCTGCACCACGTTGAAGACCAGCGGCCGGCCAGAAACCGAAGCAAGTTCCGCCATGTGCGCCTGGTCGGCCTTGGGATTGCCGGAGAACATGGTGGTCTGGATATGCCCGGCATTCCGGCGGCCCAGCACCTGGGCAAACAAGAGCGCGGTTTCGTTGTTCATCATGTCGGTGGGCATGGCGGTGCCGTCGAAATCGAGCTGGGCGCCGGCCGGCCCGTCGGGTGGCATGCGTTGGGCAGACCAGCCGCAGGCGCCTGCATCCAGAGCTTCCTCCAGCAGTCGACACATCTCGGCGTGTTCGGCGTCCGTCGGCATGCGCCCGGACTTGGCGTCTTCAAGGCCCAGCACGGCGACGAGGATGGGGCCCAGCGGGGCGTAGGGCACGATGTTCATGGCCTTGGGCGTGCGGTCCACGCTGTCGAGATATTCGGGGAAGGTCTCCCAGTCCCAGGGCATGCCGGCCTGCATGGACGCCAGGGGAATGGCTTCCACGCGGGTCATGGTGAGCATCGCGCGCTCGCGTTGCGCGGGCTTCACGGGCGCGAAGCCGAAGCCGCAGTTGCCAATCACGACGGTGGTGATGCCGTGCCAGCTCGAGATGGAACAGTAGGGATCCCAGAACACCTGGGCATCATAGTGGGTGTGCAAATCGACGAAGCCCGGCGCCACCACCATGCCGCTGGCATCAAGCATTTTGGTTGCGCGGCTGGCCTCGATGTGGCCGATTTCCGCGACCACGCCGTCCTTGATGGCGACGTCCGCGCGGTAGCGCGGCGAGCGCGTGCCATCCACCACCATGCCGCCCTTTAAAACAGTATCGAACTCTGCCATTTTGCCTCCCCAAGCCGACGCAGGAACATTGCGGATAGTGTTGTCCTTCCAAGTTTCTGCTTCGCCGGCCCCACGCGGAAGGCCCCCAATCGGGGGATAGGCGTTTCGTCCCTTTGCCCGCGCAAAGGCAGTTTTCAATTGAACTCCCGCCCCAGCCAGGAGATCTGATCCGTCATGAGTAATATGCTTTTTCCGCGCCCGGAAGACCCCACGCCACGCCTCGTGCGCGAAGACGTCGCCGGCACCTGCAACGAATGCGGCGCCGCGTCATTGCAGCGTTATCCCGTCCTTTCCGAAGGCGGCTGGTACATGGTCGTCAAATGCCAGGACTGCCTGGCCTGCAATGAACGCAACAAGTGGACCCGCCTCGGGTTCGTCTCGCTGCTCACCGATCAACTCGAAGACGCGCGGGAGATGCACCGATGATGGCGGTGGATGTAGGCGGCACGTTCACCGACGTGGTCGCCGTCAAGAACGGACGCATCTTCACCGCCAAGGTCTCGACCCGCGTGGGTGAAGTGGAAGTCGGCGTGATTGAAGGCGCGAACGAACTGGGCGTTGGCGATTGCCCGGTCTTCAACCACGCGAGCACCCACGGACTCAACGCGATCATCACCCGCTCCCTGCCCAAGATTGGCTTCCTCACCACCGAAGGCCATCGCGACATTCCGGACGTCGGTCGCACCTGGCGCCCCGTCTCGGCGCTGACCGATCCGAGCTGGCGCCGCACTTTCGGCGACGCCGACAAACCCCTGGTGCCGCGCTATTTGCGCCGCGGCATCGTCGAGCGCCTGAAGGCCGACGGCAGCGTGTTCATCGCGCTGGACGAAGCGCAGGCCCGCAAGGAACTGCAGGTCCTCAAACGCTGCAACGTGGAAGGCGTGGCCATCTGCCTGCTCCACGCCTACACCAATCCGGTCCACGAAGCCCGCCTGCGCCAACTGGTGCAGGAAGAACTGGGCGACATCCCGTGTTCCGTCTCCAGCGAAATCTCGCCGCTCGCCAAGGAGTATGCCCGCGCGTCCACCACGCTCGTCGATGTGTTCATGAAGATCATCTACGACGAATACTCCCGCCGGCTCGATGCTGGCCTGCGTGAGGTGGGCTTCACGGGCCAGCTCAACTTCGCCGACTGCACCGCCAACCTCATCCCGGCCAAGGCCGCGATGGCAGCGCCTTTCAAGATCGTGTTTGCCGGACCTGCGGCCGGCACGGTAGGCAGCGCGCACTTCGGCGCGCTGATCGACCAGCCCAACCTGCTCTGCGCCGACGTGGGCGGTACGTCCTGCGACATCAGCCTGGTGACCCACGGCAAGCCGTTCGTGAACACCACTTTCGAGCTTGAGCACGACCTCATCGTCAACGCGCTGTCGAACGACATCTCCAGCATTGGCGCGGGCGGCGGTAGCCTCGTGGCCATTTCCCCGAGTGGCGACATCACGGTGGGTCCGGGCAGCGCAGGCGCGATGCCCGGTCCGGCCTGCTACGGTCGCGGCGGCACGGCGCCCACCATGACCGACATCTGCCTGCTGGCCGGCATCCTCGATCCGGATGGCTTTGCCGGCGGCAAGATGAAGCTTGATCTCAACCTCTCGCGGCGCGCTTTCGAACTGCTGGAAACCCCGCTGCCCTTCGAGGCGCGCGTGCGCTACGCCTATGACATCGGCCTCAACAACATCGCCGAAGGCATCTTCAACATCGCGGTGAAGTACGGCATCGACCCGCGCGATTACTCGCTGATGGCCTTTGGCGCAGCCGGACCGCTGGTGCTGCCGGCGCTGGCGGATCTGGTGCACGTGAAGAGCGTGATCGTGCCCCCACATCCGGGCCTCTTCTCCGCGCTTGGTTTGCTCAGTGGCGACCAGGCCTACAGCGTGAGCCGCAGCGCCTACCAGGTGCTGGGTCCGGATACTGCGGACAGCATCGCCGGCATCTACGCGGCCATGGAAGAACAGCTGCGCGCCAGCCTGGATGACACCACCGAAGTTGAAACCAGCCGTTCCTTCGACGCCCAGCTGGTGGGCCAGACCTGGGAGACGCCCTTCGTGGACGTGCCCGATGGCCCGATCACCGCCGACACCATCGGCCGGATGATCGCGAACTTCCACACCGCTTACGAAAGCCGCAACGGCAATCGCTTCGAGTCCATTCCCGTGCAGGGCGTGACCTATCGCGTGAGCGCCGTGGTGAAGACTACCAAGGTGGAGTATCCCAAGCTCCCCGCGCGGGGCAGCGAGCCCCTGCGGCCGATTGGCAGTTCGGTGCTGCGCTACGTGGCGGACCAGGAAGAAATCGCGCAAATCTATCGTCGCGAAGATCTCCGCGCCGGCGACCTCGTGAGTGGTCCGGCCATCGTGCGCGAGGCCCTGTCCACGACCTACATCACCCGTAACCAGCACGGCACGGTTGGCCCCTACGGCGAAATCATCATCAACCGGAAGGCCTGAGGAGAACCCGCATGAGCGTCACATCACCATCGACTTCCATCCTCCGCGCCGCTGAAGGCAGCCGGCTCCGCGATCTCACCGAGGAGCAGTTCCGCGCCGCCTATGCCTGCGATCGCTTCACCGCCATCGTGCTGTCCAACCGCCTGCGCTACGTGGTGCAGCACATGAGCACGGGGCTGTCCTACAGCGCCTTTTCGCCGATCATCCGTGACTGGTACGACTTCGCCATCACCGTCTCCGGGCCGCCGGACATGGACTACCCCATGCCTGCAGTGTCCTGCGCGCTGCTGGTGTTCCTCGGCACCATGGAAGACGCCGTGCGCAACACGGTGGAGGAATACGGCGTGGAGAACCTGCGCCCGGGCGACGTGCTCCTGTGCAACGATCCCTATCGCGTGGGGACCCACGTGAACGACGCCTGCTTCGTCCGCCCGGTGTTCTACCAGGGCAAGCCGATTGCCTTCGTCAACGTCCGTGCGCACCAGCTCGACATGGGCGGCATCACCCCCGGCGGCTTCAGCGCCACCAAGGCGAATGTCTACGAGAATGGCCTGGTGCTGGGGCCCATGCTCCTGTTCCGCGACGACAAGCCGGTGCGCAGCACCTTCAGCCTGGTGTTCGACAACACGCGCTTTGCGCAACTGTTGCAGCCCGACTTCATGACCATGTTCGAGCAGCTGCGCCTGGGCGAAAAGCTGCTGCTGGAAAGCATCGAGCGTTATGGCGAGGAAGCTTTCCGCGGCACGCTCCGCTACTGCTGCGACTCCTCGGCCGAATCGATGCGCGAAGCCATCGCGCGGGTCCCGGACGGCACTTACTACACCGAAGAACCACTGGACGCCGACGGCGCGGGCGATGACGAACCCATCGTCGTGCGCGCACGCATCGAGAAGCGCGGCAGCCGGGTGGAAGTGGATCTCTCGGGTTCCTCCCGCCAGGCGCGCACCTGCATCAACGCAGGCCCGCTTGATGCGAAGACCGCCGTGGGCGCGGCGTTCAAGCTGCTGCTCGATCGCGATACCCCGTTCAGCTCGGGCTCCTACCGCCCCATCGACATCGCAGTGCCCCCCGGCACCATCATCTCCGCCATGCCCCCGGCCGGCGCGGTGATGCTGTACTGGGAAGTCTCTACCTGCCTGCTCGCGGCGATCCTGCGGGTGCTGGGCGAAGCGATGGGCGATGTGGCTTTTGGCGGCGATTACGGCACGGTCTGCGTGCATAACTCCCACGGCATCGGCAAGAACGGCAAGCCGTGGCAGAACATCGGCAATGTCGGCGGCGAGCACGGCCCCTGGGGCGCGGACAAGCGCCACGACGGCGACTCCTACATGGTCCCCTACATGGTGAACGGCATGGATCCCGCCACCGAAGCCATGGAGCAGGACTCCCCCGTGCTCCTCATGCGCAAGGAGTACGTGACCGACACGGCGGGCCCCGGCTTCAACCGCGGTGGCGCGGCGGTGCTCAAGGACGCCTTCTGGGAAACCTCCGGCGAGCACTACAGCATTCCAATCCGTTTGAAGAAGCCCACTGGCTTTGGCGTGCAAGGCGGTGGCGACGGCAAGGCTGGTGCCTGCTGGTTCTTCGATCCGGAAGACACCGTGCTGGCCGACGGCCCGCTCATCCCCGGCGACAACTCCGTCTACGCCAACACTACGCCGCTCGCGGGTGTGCTCGATCCGGTGACCAAGGCGCCGGACCCCCAAGGCAAGTACTTCTACTACGCACGCAAGCCGCAGTGGCACACGCTGCCCGGCGCCCTCACCCGCTACATCACCAATGGCGGCGGTGGCTATGGCAACCCGCTGACGCGGGAAGCGGTCAGGGTGCTGGCCGACGTGCGCGATGGCTACGTGAGCATCGACGCGGCGCGCAAGGTGTATGGCGTGGTGGTGCAGGGTGATCCCCAGTACGACCCGGAAGGCCTGGCCATCGACGAAGTGGCGACCCGCGCGTTGCGCAAGACGGCCGTCGGCTGATCTTGTGGGGCAGTGGGGGTGGGGAGAGCCGCCGTCATTGCCCCCGTGCAGGTTTGGCGCCTGCGCACAGTCTGCAATTGCCCGGTCGGCCGACCGTCGGCCACGGGCTGATCGATGAACCCTTCACCGAACGTCTGTGCCCGCAACCATGGGCGAACACGTCTTCGGTGACCAACTGGCGCGCACGGGCACGTTCTGCAGCTTTTTGCCCCGAGCTTCGAGGTGGCCGAGGCGCTCGCTCAGCGCGTGGTGGACGACGTTGAACGGCTGGAAGCGCGCTACTCGCGCTATCGCAACACGAACCTGCTGTCCGATGCTGAAAGGGCGGACAGGCCCGGCGTCGCTGGCCTCCATGGGCGTGCCGCATCTGTGGGTGGACGGCGCAGGCCGCATGGGTGGGCCGTTGGCGGAAACCCCCGGGGGCGGGGGCCGTCGAAGGAATCAGGATTAAGGCAAGCTACTGCGCTCGCCTGCGCGGCGATTGGTCTTCGACGGGCTGGCCGCTCAGGCCTTCCCACCCCAATGGGCCGGCCACACCGACGGCTGCGCTGGCGCCCGCGATTCCTCCTCCCCTTCATCGTGGTGCGGCTTGCCCCGCTTGGCCTTCGCTGGCGCCGCCGTGGGCGCTGCAGGCTCCGTTAGCACGGGCTCGAAGCCGGGCAGGGTTTCGCGCACGAGCCGGCCGGCATGGCGCTTCTCGATGAGCCGGAAATGCGCTTCGGTGTCGGCGCTGACGAAACTCACCGCGATGCCCGCTTCTCCCGCGCGCCCGGTGCGGCCGATGCGATGTACGTAGTCGACGGTCGAGCGCGGCAGGTCGTAGTTCACCACCACGGGCAATTGCAGGATGTCGATGCCGCGCGCGGCCACGTCGGTGGCCACCAGCACGCGCACCTTGCCCGCCTTGAAATCCGCCAGTGCCTGGCTGCGCACGCCCTGCGCGAGATCGCCGTGCAGCGCCACGGCGTTGATGCTGGCGCGACGCAGTTTGGTGGCCACGTGCTCCGTGGCGTAGCGGGTGGCGACGAAGACGAGCACCTGCGTCCACGCTTGTTCGCTGATGAGCGTGCGGAGCAGTTGCGTGCGGCGGTCGGGATCCACTGCAAAGGCGCGCTGGACGATGGCGGGCGGCTCCTCCGAAGTGATCTCCACCTGCACGGGATCGCGGAGCACGCTGGCTGCGAGCACCTTGACGGCGTCCGGGAACGTGGCCGAGAAGAGCAAGGTCTGCCGCCGCGTGGGCATCTCACGCAGCACGCGCTTCAATTCATCGGCAAAGCCGAGATCAAACAGCCGGTCGGCTTCGTCCAGCACCAGGGTTTCCAGCGCGGACAGGCTCAGGGCGTTACGGTCCAGCAAATCGAGCAGGCGACCGGGGGTGGCGACCACCACCGCCGCCCCGCCGCGCAACGCCATCATCTGCGGATTGACCGACAGTCCACCGTAGGCGGTCACCACCTTGAGCCGCCCGGGCAGCACGCGGGCAAAGGTCTCGATGACACCCCCTACCTGCACGGCAAGTTCGCGGGTGGGTACCAGCACCAGCGCCTGCACGGTGGTCGCTCCGCTGTGCGATGCAAGCCGCTGCAGCAGTGGGAGTGCATAGGCTACCGTCTTGCCGGAGCCGGTCTGAGCGCTGGCCAGCAGATCGCGCCCGGCCAGTACCACGGGAATCGCTTCGCGCTGCACCGGGGTGGGCGTGTCGATGCCGCCGTCCGCCAGCGCGCGAAGCAGCGCCGGCACGAGGCCGAGCGACTCGAAGCTCATTTGTTGGGCTCCAGGGTGCGGACCCGGAAGTTGCGCCCCTTGATCTTGCCCGCGCGCAATTTGGCCAGCGCCTGCGGCAGCAGGTCGCGCGCGATGGCAACGTAGCTCCGCGTGGGGAAGATATCGATCTTGCCGATGGCGGTGGCCGGGAGGCCGGCCTCACCGGTCAGCGCGCCCAGCAAATCCGCGGGCCGTACCTTGTCCTGGCGGCCCGCATCCACGATGAGCGTGCGATTGGGCGCCGGCGGCGGCTTGCCCGGTCCGGCTGGCGCACATTTACGCCAGACCAGGTTCACGCCCTGCGCGCGGGTGTAGGCGCCGGCCCGTGCGGTCTCCGCCGCCACGCACAGGCTGAGCGCGAGCCCCGGCTTGCCCGCGCGCCCGGTGCGGCCCACCCGATGCAGGTGGGTATCGGCATCGTTGGCGAGGTCGAAATTGATGACGGCGGTAAGATCGGCGATGTCCAGGCCGCGTGCGGCGACGTCGGAAGCCACCAGCACCGAGGCGCTGCGGTTGGAAAACGCCACCAGGAGTTCATCGCGTTCGCGCTGGTCGAGTTCGCCGTGGAGCGCAATGGCTGCGAAATGCTTCGCGCGCAGCGCTTCCGCCACCTCGCGCACGGCGTGGCGGGTATTGCAGAACACCACCGTCGATTCAGGCCGATGCTGCTGCAGGAGACCGATGAGCCCGTCGAGTTTCAGCTCGGGCGCCACCTCGAAGAAGCGTTGCCTGATGGTGCTGGCCACTGCGGCATCCGGCACGATCACTTCCAGCGCCTCGGGCTGGATGCGACGGCTGATTTCGCGCACGAGCGGCGGCAAGGTGGCGGAAAAAAGCAGGGTTTGCCGGGACGGAGGCACCGCGTCGAGGATTTCGTAGAGGTCGTCCGCGAAGCCCATGTCGAGCATGCGGTCGGCCTCGTCCAGCACCAGGGTCTGGAGGGCGCCAAGCGGCAGCGTGCCGCGGTCCAGGTGATCGACGATGCGCCCAGGCGTGCCGACGACGATGTGGGCGCCGTGTGCCAGGCTGTCGAGCTGGCTGCGGATCGGCACGCCGCCGCACAGCGTCAAGGCCTTGATGTTGTCCTCGGCGCGGGCCAGGCGGCGGATCTCCTGCGTCACCTGGTCGGCCAGCTCGCGGGTGGGGCAGAGCACCAGCGCCTGGGTGGGCGCCACGCCGGCGATCAGGCGCGGGTTCAACTTGGCCAGCAGGGCCAGTGCAAACGCGGCGGTCTTGCCGCTGCCGGTCTGGGCCTGGGCAATCAAGTCATGGCCGGCCAGGGCCAGCGGCAGGCTGGCGGCCTGGATCGGGGTCATCACCCGGTAGCCGAGCTGCTGCAGGTTGGCCAGCGTGGCGGCGGACAAGGGCAGGGTGCTGAAGGACGGCTGGGCAGATTCGGTCATGCCCGATTGTCGGTGACCACCCGGGGAGAGGTGGCCCCGCTTGTCTGAACACCGAACTGGCTTCGACAAGTGGAGCCCTGCGGGTGTGACATCGGCGAAGCGTTGTCCACGGTGCCGGACGGGTGCCGCTTGCGACGAACGCACGAACGATGCGGTCCGGTCAGGCAACGAAAGTCAGGTCAGGAAAGTCAGGTCAAAAAATCGTCAGCGCCGACCCGTCTTGCCCGCAGGCACACATCGTCGCCGTGGCGGCTGATGTCCTCAAACCGCAGGTCAATGGCTTGGGCCAGGTCTTGCAGCGGCGGCAAAGCCGCCATATCGCGGCCTGGCCCCAGCAGCTTGGGTGCCAGGTAGACCAGCAGCTCATCAATCAGCCCGATTTGCAGCAGCGCGGCATTGAGGGTGGCGCCGGCCTCCACATGCAACTCGTTGATACCGTCCATCGACAGGCGGTCGATCAGGCCCGCCAGATCAACCCGACCCTGGCGCGGTGGCAGCAGCAGCAGTTCGGCGCCTGCGGCGCGCAAGCTTGCCATGCGCTCCGGGTCCTCGTGGGCCCCGACCACCAGGCTGCGGCCCGGCTGTTGCAGCAAACGTGCGTCTGGTGGGGTGCTGAAATGAGAGTCAACCACCACCCGCAGCGGCTGCTGCGCCAGAGGCTCGATGCGCACGTCCAGGCGAGGGTTGTCGCCGCGTACGGTGCCGATGCCGGTCAGGATCGCGCCGGCACGGCGGCGCCAGACCTGGCCATCGGCGCGCGCTGCATCGCCGGTGATCCACTGGCTGCGGCCATTCAACAGCGCGGTGCGGCCGTCCATCGATGCGGCGATCTTCATGCGCACCCAGGGCCGGTTGCGCAGCACGCGCGAGAAAAATCCGATGTTCAGCTCTAGCGCTGCTCGGCGCGTGCTGCCCGCCTCGGCGAGGTCAACCGCTACACCTGCAGCGCGCAAGCGGGCAATGCCGCGCCCAGCGACTTGGTTGAACGGGTCGGTGGTGGCGACCACCACACGCGCCAGCCCGGCAGCAATCAAAGCGTCAGCACACGGTGGAGTGCGGCCGTGGTGGGCGCAGGGCTCCAGGCTGACCCAGGCCGTGCCACCTGCCAACGGCCTGCCACGGACGGCAGCCTGACGTATCGCCATCACC
>JAYTTZ010000268.1:0-4461 GCA_043744805.1 Gammaproteobacteria bacterium | reverse complement strand
TGCCTGCGATCATCGAGACCGCCCACTGGCTGGAAGGCCCGTTGGGGGCGCGGATGCCGGCAATGGTGAGCCGGGCGTCGGCGTTTCCGCCCATCGCGGCCTGAGCGCTACGCTCAGGCGTCGTCGCCGTTACCGGTTTCGCCCGCATCCTTTGCTGCGGCCTTGTAGAGATAGGCCATCGCGCGCCGCCAGCGGTCCACCGGGCGCACCGGGAGCCCGGCGTAGAAGCCAGGCTCGCGCAGCGTCTTGGTGACGCCCGACTGGCCGAGCACCGTGATGTCGTCGCCAATCGAGAGATGCCCGGCCACGCCCACCTGGCCGGCCAGGGTCACGCGGTTGCCCAGTCGCGTGCTGCCGCCGACGCCCACCTGCGAGACCAGCAGGCAGTCTTCACCGGTCCGCACGTTGTGGCCCACCATCACGAGGTTGTCCACCTTGGTGCCGCGACCGACGCGTGTTTCAGTGAAGCGGGCGCGGTCGACGGTGGAGTTGGCGCCGATTTCCACGTCGTCTTCCAGCACCACGGTGCCGAGTTGCGGAATCTTGACGTGCCTGCCTTCGTGCGTGATGAAGCCAAAGCCATCCCCACCGATGGCGACGCCGGGCTGCAGGATGACGCGCGCGCCGAGGGTGCATTCTTCACGGACCACCACGTGCGGGTAGAGGATGCAGTCCTCGCCCAACTGGACGCGATCCATCAGCACCACGCCGGCGTGCAGCACGCAGCGCGCGCCGATGGTGACCTCCGCGCCGATGGCAACGAACGGCCCGACCTGCACGTCAGGGCTGAGGTCGGCGGTTTCGTGGATGACCGCAGTGGGGTGGATGCGCACCGACTGGGTATGGCGGGTTCGCTCGAACAGGCTCGCGATGAGGGCGATGGCGTATTCGGGCGCCGGGTGTTGGAGGCAGGTCTTGCCGTCGATGCAGGCGCCGGGTTTGACTACGAAGGCAGGAATACAGGACTTCTCGGCCAATCGTGCATGCTTGGCGTTGGCCACGAAAGAGAGGCGATCGGGAAGGTCGTCGGTAACGCCGCAGAGTCCCGTGACCCGGAGGGTGGGATCGCCAATGAGGTCGAGCCCGAATTGTGTTGCGATGTCGCCCAGTGTGATCACGCTTCCCCCCTTTCGCGGCAGGCATGGTGACGCATGCCTCTGGCCATTGGTATATCTGGCGCCCAGCAAAAAATTGCGCGGCCCCGGGTATTTTCGAGAGGGTCTCCAGCCGCCACATCAACGTGTCCCGCCATCGGCCAATCAGGTGAGTACCCATGTCCATTAAACCTGATGCCCGCCTGCTGCGTGATCCCGGCCATTGCCTGGCGCTCGGCTTCGGCAGCGGTCTCGCGCCGGTGGCGCCCGGGACCTTTGGTTCCGTCGTGGGCGTGGGCCTGTACCTGCTGCTGCTGCTGCTGCCGCTGCCGCCGCTAGCGTACGGCGTTGCGGCCCTGGTCCTGGTGTTGCTGGGCATCCCGCTTTGCGGTCGCACCGCGAAAGCACTCGGGGTGCACGATCACCCGGCGATCGTCTGGGATGAAGTGGCGGCAATGCCGGTGGCGCTGGCCGTTGCCGGGGGTGATCCATGGCTGATCGTGCTGGGCTTCGCGCTCTTCAGGCTCTTCGACATCTGGAAGCCCTGGCCCATCCGCTGGTTCGATGCGCACATTCACGGTGGCCTCGGAATCATGCTTGACGACCTCCTCGCGGCCGGCGCCGCAGGGGCGGCGCTGGCGTCTTTTCGTTATTTCTTCTACTTTTAGCGCGTCTGCTTCACGTTGGCAGTCACAAAAAAAGAAGTCCCGGATGTCCTTCCTGCCTACACGCCCCCGTCGTTGGCCGCTTGCGCTGCTGCTGCTCGTGCCGCTGTGCGCGCAGGCGGACATTTTCAAGTACGTCGACAAGTACGGTCGCGTCTACCTGACCGACCGGCCCTCGCATTCCGGCTTCAAGCTTCTGGTGAAGACCTGGAAAGGCTGGAGCGAGCCCACCGGGCGGCGGTCCAGCTATAGCCAGCTCGCCGCCAACCGGAAGCGTTTCATGAGCACCATCGAAACCGCCGCGAAAGATCGCGCACTGCCGAGTGCGCTGGTGCATGCCGTGATCAAGGCTGAATCCGCCTACGACCCCAACGCGGTGTCTCGCGCCGGCGCGGTCGGCCTCATGCAACTCATGCCGGCGACCGCCGAACGTTACGGTGTCTACAACCGGCTCGACCCCAGCGCCAACGTGGCCGGCGGCACGCGCTACCTGAAGGATCTCCTGGCGATGTTCGACAACGACGTCAAGTTGGCCGTGGCGGCCTACAACGCCGGGGAAAACGCGGTGCTGAGCTACGGACGCAAGATCCCGCCGTATGAAGAAACCCAGGTTTACGTCCAGCGCGTGATGAAGTACTACGCCGACTACCGGCAGTAGCCCCAGGTCCTCGCCACGCCCGGGCAGATCCCGCGCGCCTGCCGCAGCCGCAGGCGCTGGCCGGCGCACTGCCTTCCTTACTCGTCCGTCACGCAGCCTTCGGACGCCGACTTCACCGTCTTGATGAACTTGTAGAGCGTGCCGCGCGTCGCCTTGTACGGCGGCATGGTCCAGGCGGCCCGGCGGCTCGCCAGTTCTTCATCGCTAAGTGCCACGTCCAGCCGATTGGTTTCGGCATCGATGATGACGACGTCGCCGTCGCGGATGAGTGCAATCGGACCGCCCAGCTGGGCTTCCGGGACAACGTGTCCCACGATGAAGCCATGCGAACCGCCGGAGAAGCGACCGTCGGTCAGCATCGCGACGTCGCTGCCGAGGCCCGCGCCCATGATGGCGGAAGTGGGGGTGAGCATCTCCGGCATGCCGGGGCCGCCTTGCGGGCCTTCGTAGCGGATGACCACGACGTCGCCCTTGGTGATTTCCTTGCGTTCAAGTGCGGCGAGCATGAGTTCCTCGGAATCGAAGACCTTGGCCGGACCGGAGAAGCGCAGGCCTTCCTTGCCGGTGATCTTGGCCACCGAGCCGCCCGGCGCGAGGTTGCCCTTGAGGATGCGGATGTGGCCGGACGCCTTGATGGGGTCCTCGACGGGACGCAGCACCTGCTGGCCGGGGGTAAGGCCGGGCAGGTCGCGGAGGTTTTCCTCGATGGTCTTGCCCGTGACGGTCAGGCAGCTGCCGTCGATGAGGCCTTTCTCGAGCAGGTATTTCATGACGGCCGGGATGCCGCCGATGCCCTGCACGTCTTCCATCACGTACTTGCCGCTGGGCTTGAGATCCGCGAGGAAGGGCGTGCGATCGCTCACCGCCTGGAAGTCGTCGATGCTGAGTTCCACGCCTGCGGCGCGGGCCATGGCCAGCAGGTGGAGCACGGCATTGGTTGAGCCACCGAGCACGGTCACCACCACCATCGCATTCTCGAAGGCGGCACGCGTCATGATGTCGCGCGGCTTGATGTCGCGTTCGAGCAGGAGGCGGATGGCGTCACCGGCGCGGCGGCATTCGTCCTGCTTCAGCGGATCGACCGCTGGGGTGGACGAGCTGTAGGGCAGCGAGAGGCCCATCGCTTCGATCGCGGAAGCCATGGTGTTGGCGGTGTACATGCCGCCGCAGGCGCCGGCGCCCGGGCAGGCCTTGCGGACGATTTCCTCGCGGCGGGCGTCGTCGATGGTGCCAGCGAGGTAGGCGCCGTAGCTCTGGAAGGCGGAAATGATGTCCAGGGTCTCGCCGCGCGAGTGGCCAGGTTTGATGGTGCCGCCGTAGACCATGAGCGCTGGGCGATTCAGGCGGGCCATGGCCATCACGCAGCCGGGCATGTTCTTGTCGCAGCCGGGAATGGCGATGAGGCCGTCGTACCACTGGCCGCCCATGATGGTTTCGATGGAGTCGGCGATGATCTCGCGCGACTGCAGCGAGTAGCTCATGCCGTCGGTACCCATCGAAATGCCGTCACTGACGCCGATGGTGTTGAAGCGCATGCCCACGAGGCCGGCTGCGGTGACCCCTTGCTTCACTTCCTCGCTCAGGGTGAGCAGGTGCATGTTGCAGGGATTGCCTTCGAACCAGACGCTGGCGATGCCTACCTGCGCCTTGGCCATGTCCGCCGGCGTGAGGCCGGTGGCATAGAGCATCGCCTGGGATGCGCCCTGGGCCTTGGGTTCGGTGATACGGGCGCTCAGCCGATTGATTTTGATGCTCATCATTCGCTCCGGATTGGAAGGGGCCGGGGCGAGGGGCGACCCGGCAGGGCTGGCATGATAACCAGCGACCCGCGCCCCGTCGAAGCTGGCCGTAGCGAGGGCGCGGTACGGGGAATGCAGGGGCCGCAGCGCTTACTCCAGGCGAGCTTTCTGCCCGCAGCCGGGCGCCACCCTGATTATTTGCGCGTTGGGCTCTAGCAGCCTGTCGGACTTGGGGCGTCGATAGCGAGAATCGGCCCCAGCCAGGACAGTTGGTGCCGGATTTGCAGGCCCATAGCCCGGCTATG
>JAYTTZ010000267.1:0-17570 GCA_043744805.1 Gammaproteobacteria bacterium | reverse complement strand
CGGCGATGACATTCGGGCTAGCACTCCACGGTGATGGAGGACACACCCTCGCAGGAGGATCAGGCGAGCGGAACCACGGGGTTTATGGAGCGCTTACGCTCCAGCAGCAACAGGCGAAGGTTATCGTTGAGTTGATTGATGTCGACCGGTTTGCCGAGGCCGCGCCGGATTCTGGCCCTGAGATAGTCGGCGTCCAAGCGCTGGTTGCCGATGATCACGCTGGCCGGGGAGGCGCGGCGCGCGGAATCCGCAGCGTGGTTCAAGGGGAGAGCAAGCTCGGACAGGGCGCGTAAGCGACCTGTCCGGAGTGTAATGACGAGGCTGTGGCTTAGTTGCCGATCAGATGGCCAGCGCGAATCATCGGGCCAGCGCCGCTGGCCGCAGGGGCATCAAGCTTGG
This sequence comes from Gammaproteobacteria bacterium, assembly GCA_043744805.1. Lineage (GTDB taxonomy): Bacteria > Pseudomonadota > Gammaproteobacteria. The sequence goes on along the minus strand of JAYTTZ010000267.1, from coordinate 17,171 downwards.
CCTCGACACTTGTCGGCCCCGGACTCGCCAGCTTACCGTTCATGACGGTGTCCACATCACCGGAGAGTTCAAGCGGTTGTCCAGCCGCAACTGCAGAAATCGCCGCACTGGCAGCATCGACGTCGACCGTAGGCCCGATCACTTCCGGGATGTTTTCCACACCTAAGGGCGCCACGCTCTGGGCGATTTCGGGGTTGTAGTCCGGCGGCGTTCTCTGCACGTACTCGTCGTTGATCACTGGCAGTCCAGCGCCACCAGGGAAAGTCCTGTCATCAGCGTGTAACAAATCTTGCGCCTGTTCCTGTGCTTTCTCCTGGATGCCTGGTCGCTGTGGAATGCTGGATCAGTGAGACGCGACGAGGGTGAGCCACAAACCTCGGCCAAATCCAGCCTCGCCGGAGAACCGATGCGCTTGATGAGCACGGCAAGATCGTCGGCACGCTTCCCGGCGAGATCGCGTTCAGGTGATGAGAAAATCGGCGTGGGTCAGCGCGAGGCCCGGTGAGAGCAGCGCGAACAGGATGGCCTTCCTGGCTGCGGCATTCCCGTCGGCGTCGTAGTAAAGGGCGCCGGACGATTTGTTGTAGATGAGGTAATCGTTGGCGTCTGCGGCGCTCGTGAAGCCGGCGCCCGCGCGCAACATGCCCGCCGCCAGGGTGCCGGTGGTCTTCAAGGCCGAGAAAACCGAGTTTTCCAGCTGGAAGCCGTCGTCGACGACACTGAAATCGCCGATGCTGTCGCGGTTGGTGCTCGCGTTGGGCACGGTATCGAAGCGGAACAGGTCCTTGCCTGCGCCGCCGGAAAGCACGTCCAGCCCCCCGCCCCCTGCCAGCAGGTCATTGCCCGCGGCGCCCTTCAATGAGTTGTTGCCGGCGCCGCCGGTCAAGGCATTGGCAAGGCCATTGCCCGTGAGGTTCACCGCACCCGTGCTGCTGGTGCGGCCATTTTCCACGTTGGCGGGGAGCGTGAAATTCACGCTGGTTCGGAGTTCGTCGGTGCCGGCATCCAGCAACTCCGTCACGCGGTCGCCCGCAGTGTCCACGAAGTAGGTGTCGTTGCCGCTGCCCCCACGGAGCGTATCCGCCCCACCCTTGCCGTCCAGGGTGTCGTTGCCACCGAAGCCTTCCAGCACATTGGCCACCGCATTACCCACCAGGCTGTCGTTCGCACTGCCGCCTTTGGCATCCTCGATCGTCACGCCACTGGCAATCGCCAGATTGTTGCTGCCGTTGTAAATATCGACAGGCAAGGATTCCAGGAAGAAGGCGGGCAACTCCAGCGCAAAACGCAATTGGGCATCGGTCTGGCGCAAGGCGATCGAGCTGTAGCCGCCGGCCTGCAGGTTGATGACGCAGCGCAGGCTCTGGTTCGAGCAATCGATGAGATCCGTCCCGCCGGTGTCCCAGATCGTCTCCAGCAATTCCGCGTTTTCGCTCCACTGGTAAGTATCGTCACCAGCGTGGGTCGTGGCGTTGGCGCCATAGAGGAACTGCAGCGCCGCGATGTCGAGTGGCATCAAGGTGCTCGGCTTCAGGGTGAAGATCGAGTAGTCAAAGGCCTGCTCGGTGCCGGTGACGGTGATGAGGCTCGCGTGGGGCGCCGGGTCGTAGGCCATCACCGTATGGGCGACGTTATCGAGGGCGGTAGTGAGCCTGAAGCCGTGGGTGGTGGCCTCAAACGGATGTTTCAGACCCAGGGCGTGGCCTGTCTCATGCAGCAGCGTGATGTAAGCCTCGTCGCCCGGGAGGAAGTCGGGTAACGCCGCGTAGGCCGGGCCGTTCAGCCACACGTCGCCCGCCTGCTGGTCCCTGGTGACGGAAACAATCGAGGTGTTGTTGAACGAATAGGCAAACGCGGGAAAGAAGGCGTAACCCCCCTGCGTCGAGAGCTGGTCGTTGAAGCCGTAGCTGATGTCGCTGGCGCCCGTAAACACTTCCTGGAAGGTGATGTTGGTGACGTTGGCAATCGATGCCAGCACCCCCCGGGTCGTTTGTTGTTGCGGGTTGGTGAAGGCCTGGAAGCTGGCGTTGGGATCGTAGTCGGGGGCGGCGTCGAGGAAGCGATAGGTCACAGTCACCGCGTTGCCCACCCCGCCCGGGGTGTTGGTCGGGGTACCCACGGCGTCGGGGAAATTCCAGCGGGCGGTTTCTTCACCATCCTTGATGGCGGCAAGCGCGAGGACGGCGCTACTGGTAGTGGTCGACATCGAAAGCCCTCCGGGTGGCTCGACTGTTGGTCACCGTATAGCGGCCGCGAGTTTCAGGATCAGCACGGTAACCACGCACAGAAACAGAATCCTGACGCACCGGGCGCCACCCCGCAGGGCCAGCCGGCTGCCGAGTACCGAACCGGCCACGTTGCCTACGGCCATGATTGCCGCTACCCGCCACAGCCAATGGCCACCGCCGATAAAAAACGCGAGCGCGGCGAGGTTGGTCGCGACGTTGATGAGCTTTGCAGTGGCCGAGGCATGGAGGAAGTCGAAGCCAAATCCGCGCACCAGGGCAAACACGAGGAACGTGCCCGTGCCCGGACCAAAGATCCCATCGTAAAAGCCCAGGCCCAGGCCCAGGCCCGCCCCCGCTACTTGTTCGGCGCGCCCCGTGAGTCGCGGGACGTGCGAGAGTCCGAGTTCCCGCCGGGTCAGCGTGTACAAGGCCACCAGCACCAGCGCCACCACGACGGCCGGGCGCAGCGCTTCTGCCGGCAGCTGGCTCACGGCCCGTGCGCCGCACCAGGCGCCAAGCAAAGCCGCTGGTAGCGCTGCCTTGAGGCAATTCCAGGGCAACACCACCCCTCGCGCATAGGTCCGCGCGGCGGCGGCGGTCCCCCAGACCGAGGCGGCCTTGTTGGTGCCAAACAGGGTGGCGGCAGGGGCGTCTGGAAAAGCTGCAAACAGCGCGGGCAACTGCACCAGGCCACCGCCACCGGCAATGGCGTCGACAAGGCCGGCAAAGAAGGCAGCCAGCGCAAGCAGGCCAAGTTCAAGGGTCATGGGGTGCCACGAGGAAAAGAAGGGGCATGGTAAGGTTCGGCCATGGTCATTTTCGAGTCGAAACCCAGGGTAATCCCGCTAGCGGTGGTGCTGGTGCTGATGCTCGTGTGGGTGCCCAGCGCAACGCAAGCGGCCACGCCCTTGGCGACCGTCAAGGATTTCGACCGCAGCAGTTACCTCGGACAGTGGCACCAGGTGGCCCTCATTCCCAACCGCTTCCAGGCCCAGTGCCTTGGCGAGACCAGCGCAGCGTACGCGGCGCTCCCGAACGGCGATATCCAGGTGACCAACCGCTGCCGCACGACCAAGGGTTTTGCAGAAGTCGGCGGCGTCGCCCGCAGCCATCGTGATTACCCGGGCAACCCGGCCGTCCTGCAAGTGCGGTTTGCGCCCGCCTGGCTCTCGTTCCTGCCTTTTGTCTGGGGCGATTACTGGGTCATCGCGACGCTTGGCCATTACGCCGCGGCACTGGTCAGATCGCCCGATCGCAACGACCTCTGGGTGCTTGCCCGCACCCCGACTCTCGACGACACAAGTTGGCGCACCTTGACCCAGGCTGCCGCCGCGCAGGGCTTCGACGTGTCCCGCCTGCGCCGCGACTGAAGCGCCACCCCATGCGTTACCTGCCCGTTTACCTCGACGCGCACGCCCTGCCCTGCCTCATCGTGGGCGGTGGTGAAGTGGCCGCCCGCAAGCTCGATCTGCTCCTGCGCGCCGGCGGCGTGGTGCGCGTGGTTGCCCCCGAACTCTGCGCATCGCTGGCGGGACGCGACGATTTCGAACATGTCGCGGAGCCCTTTCGCGAGGCGCACCTTGCCGATTGCCGCCTGGCCATCGCGGCAACCGACGATCACCAGACCAACGCGGCGGTCGCCGCCGCCTGCACTGTGCGGAACATCCTCGTGAACGTGGTGGATGAGCCGGCGCTGTGTACGTTCATCGTGCCGGCCATCGTTGATCGCTCGCCGCTGCTGATCAGCGTTTCCACCGGGGGCGCTGCGCCAGTGCTCGCGACGCGGATTCGCTCCCGGATTGAATCCCTGGTGCCTGCTGGCCACGCGGCGCTGGCGGCTTTCATGGGGGCCCATCGCGGCGCGGTGAAGGCTGCGCATGCCACGGGCAGCGCCAGGCGGCGATTCTGGCAGCGCTTCCTCGACAGCCCGATTCCTGCCTTGCTGGGTGGTGACATCGGCGTCGCCGAAGCCGCCTTCGCGGCACTGCTCGGCGAGGATCTGGAAGCTGCCCTCGCGCCGCGCCAAACAGTCATCGAACTCACCAGCGCCGATCCGGCTGATCTGACCTTGCGCGCCCTGAGCCTGCTGTCCGATGCCGACACCCTCGTGTTCGACCGCACGGTCCCGGCGGCGATTCGCCGCTATGCGCGACGCGATGCGGTGGTCATCGAGGGCAGCGCACGTGCCGCAGCGGTCCCGGCAACGGGCCATACGGTGCGCGTCCAGTGGCGTGATACACGTTCGACCTGAACTCCACCGCTAACCCAGGAAGCCGACGATGAGTGATTTTGCCGATCTCACCCAATTCACCGTAGACCTCACCGACCACGTCGCCCTCGTCACGATGGACAACCCGCCGGTCAACGCCCAGGGGCAGGTGTTCCAGGAAGAAGGCGCGCGCATCTTCGATCGCATCAGCGATCTGCCGGAGATTCGCGTGGCGGTGCTCATTGGCGCCGGCAAGTGTTTTTCTGCGGGCGCGGACATCAAAGGCCGCGCCGGCGTCACGCGCGATCCCGGTGAACTCTGGCAGCACAACCGCCGCGTGCGCGAGTGCTTCCACGCCATCACGGAATGCCGCAAGCCGGTCATCGCAGCCCTCAACGGCCCGGCGCTCGGCGCGGGCCTGGCCCTCGCCGCTGCCTGCGACATCCTGATCTGCGCCGAGGAAGGCTCGCTTGGCCTGCCGGAGATCGATGTAGGCCTGCTGGGCGGGGGTCGCCACGCCATGCGCCTGTTCCAGCATTCCCGCATCCGCCGAATGATGCTGACCGGCATGCGCGTTCCGGGTGCCGAGCTTTATCGCCTTGGCGTGGTGGAAGCCTGCGTGCCGCAGGCCGAGTTGTTGCCCACCGCGCTGGGACTCGCCAGGGAAATCGCCAGCAAGAGTCCGATTGCTGTCACCCTTGCCAAACACGCGCTCAACACCATCGAGGAAATGAGCCTGCGCGACGGTTACCGTTTCGAGCAGAACATGACGGCCGAACTTGGCAAGTACGAGGATTCCAGGGAAGCCATGCTGGCCTTCGCCGGGAAGCGCAAGCCGGTGTTCAAGGGGCGTTAGGCAGGCTGCCTCCGGGCAGGTTTCAACACCGTCAAGCCCAGCGCGCCCACGCAGCAGGCCATCGCCGCGAGTTGCGGGGCGCCCAGCGGCTCGCCGCGCACCACTGCACCGGACACCATCGCCACGCCCGGGACCATGCTCACCGACAGCCCCGCTCCCGTTGGCGGGCAGGAGGCCCACGATGGAAAACCACGCGAGGTTGCCCATCGCCATCGGCACCATGGTGATGTCGCCCACCATCACGATCGAGAGTGTAGACGGCATGCACCAGTGCCCGTCGCTAAACACCAAGGCAAGCCCGGTCACGGGAATCGAGGCCAGCAAGAGCTGCCAGCCGGTGGAGACGATGGCCGGGACTGGCAGCGGCCAGCGCTTCACCATCACCGTGCCACCCGCCCAGGCCCAGGCCCAGGCCCGCCAGGATGCCGGCGGCAAAGCCAAAGGGCGCGTGCTGGTAGGCCTTGAGCCCGGGCAGCAGCAGCAGCAGCAGCAGCAGCACGCCAAGCGCGCCAAGCGCGCCCAGCACCAGCGCGGCGAGGCTGCGCGCGCTCAGGCGTTCACCAAGGGAATCGCGAGCACCGAAAACGCACTCGCCACGTTTCACACCGCGAGGTAGCACACGGCCGCAGTCACCAGCAGGCCCCAGTGGGCGCGCGGCACGGCAATCGGGATACCGCGCATCCGCGCAATCAACAGCAACTGCATGCCGGCAAAGCCAAGCGTGACGGCACGGAAGGTCCACACGGAAAGCTCGCGCATGGCGAGCGGGAACAGCGGCCAGTTGATGCCTCACACCAAGGTGAGGGCTACCAGCATCGCCAGTGCACGGGTGGACAGCGTATTCATGCCGCGCCGTCCCGCCAGCGAAGTTTCAATTGACCCGCCGGACGCGGTCTTTCCAGAACGGCTCGCGCAACTCGCGGCGCAGGATCTTGCCCGAGGGGTTGCGTGGCAGCGCGGCCACGAAGTCCACGGATTTGGGTGCCTTGAAGTTGGCGATGCGGGTGCGCGCAAAGGCGATGAGGTTTTCGGCCGTGACTTCGCTGCCGGGCTTGCGCACGACGATGGCCTTCACCGACTCGCCCCATTGATCGTCCGGCACGCCAATCACGGCCACGTCGGCCACGTCTGGATGTCCGAACACCGCATTCTCGACTTCCGCCGGATAGATGTTCTCGCCGCCGGACACAATCATGTCTTTCACCCGATCGTGGATGAAGAGATAGCCGTCCGAATCCAGGTAGCCCGCGTCCCCGGTGCGGAACCAGCCGTCGCGAATGGCTTCTGCCGTGGCCTCTGGCCGGCCCCAGTAGCCCTTCATCACCACACCGGAGGAAATGGCCACTTCCCCGACGTCACCGGTTGGCACGTCCGCGCCTTCACCGTCGATGACCCGGATTGAAATCCCGGGATAGGGTTTGCCGCAGGCGCGCAGCTTGCCGAGCGCCGGGTCGTGGGCTGCGTCAGTCAGGCAGGTGGCCGCGCCGACGGTTTCGGTGAGCCCGTAGAGCTGGAAAAACTTGCAGCCGAAGACTTCACGCGCCTTCAGCAGGAGATCTTCGGCAATCGGCGAGGCACCGTAGTAGAGCCGGCGCAGCGAAGAAAAATCGGTCTCGTGCACCTTGGGGTGCTGGAGCAGGAAGAGCATCACCGCCGGCACGAAAAAGGCGTTATTGATGCCATGGCGTGGAATGAGTTCGAGGATGCGACCCGGATCCACTTCCTTCATCACGATGGTCGTCGCGCCCTGGGCCACTGCAATCACGCCGAGGTTGACCCCCGCCACGTGGAAGACCGGCATGCAGGCGAGCGTGACTTCGCCCGCTTCGAAATCCGCCCATTCGGCACCGGCCGCCGCCGCGAAGAAGGCCAGGTAGTTGGCGGTCGTAAGCTGCACGCCCTTGGGATGGCCCGTGGTGCCACTGGTGTAAAGCTGGATGACGTCGGCGTCGAGGCCAATCGGCAGCAGGGGATCGCGTGCGGGCGCCGCGTCGCGCCAGTCGGCGAAGGACGGCCAGGCGGGCAAGTCCCCGTCCATGGCCACCACTGCCTGCAAGCCGGGGCATTCCGCGCGCAGGGCATCCACGAGTTCGGAGTATTCGCGGCCCACGAAAAGCGCCTCGCAGCGGGCGTCATTCATGATGTAGGTGAGTTCCGGCACGGCCAGGCGCCAGTTCGCGCTCACCACCACCACGCCCGCCTTGAAGGCGCCGAACAACAACTGGAAGAACAAATCGGAGTTCTTGCCGAGGTAGGCGATGCGTGCGTCGGGCTTTACCCCAAGCGCGATGAGCGCGTTGGCTACGCGGCTCGCGTGTTCGTCGAGTTCATCGAAGCGCGTCTCGCGCTCCTCGAAGACCATGGCGATCGCTGCGGGCCGGCGGCGGGCCTGGTCACGGGTGATGTCGGCCAGCGATTGAAGGCTTTCCAGTTCGAACACGGCGCACTCCTCTGCGATTTTTTTGGTGTCCCGAAAAAGAAATCGCCGGACCGGCCGGCGGCTTCCGTGCGCCGTCTTACGCCGCGAGGGCTTCGAGCACTTTCCAGCACGTACCCGGCTGCCCGTCGGCGCGGATGGGCTGGATCACGACCTGATCGGCACCCTGCACGAAATATTCGTTCAGTTTGGCCTTGATGGTGACGGCGTCGCCCCACAGCACCATGGCGTCCATCAGGCGATCGCTGCCGCCATCCTGGTGGTCGGCCTCGTTGAAGCCCAGGCGATACCAGTTGTTGAAGTAATTGGGTAGCGGGAGGTAGGGGCCCAGCGCAGCACGGGCGGCGGCGCGGGCGGCGACCGGATCGGTGGTCAGGCATACCTTCTGCTCGCAGATGACGGCGGCATCGGGGCCCATGGCATCACGCGATAACCTGGCCTGCGGCGGCGTGATGTTGTAGGGGAAGGCGCCCAGGGTGCGCTCGGCAGAAAGCCTGGACATGTTCGGCCCGAGCGCGGCCAGCACCACCTGCTGCTTGACGCTGTCCGCGCCCAGTGCCTTCCACGAGGCATCCATCGCGTCGAGGTAGTTGCGCATGGTCTTCACCGGCTGGCGGTATTCGTGGCCGCGCAGATCAGACACCAGCGGCGCGTGCGACACGCCCAGGCCCAGCACGAAACGGCCGCCGTACAGCGCGTTGAGCGAGTTGTGGCCCATGACCGAAGCAGCAGGATCGCGGGCGTAGATGTTGGCGATGCCGCTCGCCACCACCAGGTGCTTGCTGTGGCTGAGCAGGTAGCCGCCCAGCGCGAAGGTTTCGTAGTTGAACGCTTCTGGGTACCAGAGCGTGGAGTAACCGAGGGACTCGACGCGGGTGGCGAGTTCCGCCAGTTGGGTTGCGTCCATGATGTCAGTGAAAGTGAATACGCCGAACTTGCCAAACTTCATTGCCGTTTCCTGTTGTCGTTGTGGTTGCCTGAGGGTGGCGGGGACGTGGCCGGCTAAAGTGCCAAATCGGGGCTGGCATTGCCACCTCCGTGGCCGGCCGGGGGTTCCGCGGGCTTGTCCGCCGCCTGGGCATGGGCCGCGGCGGCGCGCCCGGCGGCGGCTCCGGTGGCAAAGGCCGCCGTGAGAAGGTAGCCCCCCGTGGGCGCTTCCCAGTCCAGCATTTCACCTGCGCAAAAGACCCCGGGGCGGGATTTGAGCATCAGGGCCTCATCCAGCGCCCCGAAGCGCACGCCGCCCGCGCTGCTGATGGCTTCGGCCAGCGGACGCATCGCGGTGAGCCGCAGCGGCAGGGATTTCAGCGCCCGTGCCACGGCGCCCGCCGCGGCCAGCGACTCGCGCGGCAGGCATTCCCGGAGCAGATCCACTTTCAAGCCCGTGAGCCCGAAAGCCCGCCGCAGTTGCTCGGACAGCGATCGCTTGCCGGGCTGGCGGGCGAGTTCGCGTGCGACCGTTGCGGCTGGCGTGTCGGGCAGGAGATCCAGCAGGAGTTCGGCGTAGCCGTGGGCTTCGAGGGCGCGCCGCAGTCGGCTGGACAGGGCGTAGATCAGCGAGCCTTCCACACCCGTTGCCGTCATCACGAATTCGCCGCGCCGGGGCTCGGGCATGGTGTCGTCCCCCGCACAGCGTGCCGCCACGGCCTTGAGCGGCGCGCCGGCGTGCCGCGCGCCGAAGAACTCGCTCCAGGTGCAATCGAATCCGCAGTTGGCCGGCTTGAGCGGTTCGACTGCTACGCCGGCATTCACCAGCGTTGCCACCCAGCGGCCGTCGCTGCCGAGCTTGGGCCAACTGCCGCCGCCGAGTGCCAGCACCGTGGCAAGGGGCGTGCGCAGGACGCGCTCGTCGGCGTGCTCGAAGGCCACCTGCCCATCGTCCCAGCCCACCCAGCGATGCCGCATCAGGAACTGCACACCCTGCCCACGCAAGCGATGCAGCCAGCGCCGCAGCAGCGGTGCGGCCTTCATGTCGGCGGGGAAAACGCGCCCCGAACTGCCGATGAAAGTTTCCACGCCCAGTTCCGCCGCGAAGGCGCGCAGTGCGGTGGCATCGAGATCCCTGATGAAAGGCGTGAGCGCCGGGGCGGCGTCTTCATAGCGTGAAAGGAATTTCGCAGCCGCCTCACCGTGCGTCAGGTTGAGCCCGCCCTTGCCAGCCAGCAGGAGCTTGCGCCCGACCGACGGCATCGCGTCGGCCACCACCACCCGCGCGCCGGCGCGGGCAGCCGCCTCTGCGGCCATGAGCCCGGCGGGGCCGCCACCGATGACGAGGACATCCAATGCGGGTGGGTGGTCATTCATCGCGGGGCTCGATCTCGCGGCGCCGCCGGTTTAGCGGCCAGCAAACCTGCGACAGGGGATTCGGGGCCGTTACCATACAGCACCCGCCAAGCCGCTGGCCCTACCCCAACAACGGAGGACGCCCCGTGATCCGCTTCAACCCCTTCATGTACTGCACCGTTGGTCGTCGCGAGGAACTCGAACGTGGCATGGCCGGCAAGGATCCGGCGCTGTTCCAGCGCATGCTGAGCGAAATCGCCAACTACGTGGGCTTTGCGGACGAGGCAGGTTACGCCGGCTGGGGCCACCCCGAGCACCACCTGCAGATTGAAGGCTTCGAGGCTGCCAACGAACCCACGCTCATGGGCATGTGGATTGGGCAGCACAGCCGTCGGCTGCGGGTGATCACCTGCGGCTTCGTCTCCACCACGCACAACCCGCTGCGCACGGCGGAGTCCATTGCCACCCTGGATCACATGCTGCAGGGACGTCTCGGCGTGGGCCTGGTGCGCGGCTACCAGGCCCGCTGGGTGGAACCTTTCAAGACCCGCGCGGATCTCTCGCCGGTGGGCCCCTGGAACAAGAACGCGGCGGCAGACGAAGCCAACCGCGAGTATTTTGCCGAGTTCGTGGACGTGGTGGTGAAAGCGCTCACCCACGACACTTTCAGCCACCAGGGCAAGCACTTCCAGTTCCCGGCCCCGGGCCTGGTCAACCCCCACCCCCACGGCGTGTACACGCAGTTCGGCCAGGGCGTGGCGGCGGACATGCGGATCACCGAACTCGGCATCGCGCCGCGTCCTTTCCAGCGCCCACACCCGCCGCTCTACGGCGGCTTCTCAGCCTCGCTGCGTACCGCCAGGTTCTGGGCCAAGTACCGTGGCAAGCCGATCGTGATGTCCTCCGATCTCGAATTCTGCAAGCTCCTGTGGCAGGCCTATCGCGACGAAGCCGCCGCCCACGGCTACACACCCGTACCGGGCGACGAAGCCGCGTGGGGCGGCCTCATGATTTGCGCGAAGACGGATGCCGAAGCCGAGGCGATGGCCGCAGATCTCCGCTGGTTCTGGCAGCAGTGGGCCACGCCTTTCGGCCAGGGCGACGTCAACGTGATGTTTGGTTCGCCGGACACGCTCTCACGGCAAATCGAAGCGGCGGCCAAGGCCGTGCCGATCAACGAATGTTTCCTCATCGTGCCCCAGGGCCTGCACGACCGCGGCCAGATCCTGAATTCGCTGGAGCTCTTCGCCACCAGGGTGATGCCGAACTTCCAGTAGTCGCCGAGTCAATCCACGGCGTGGGCTGCCTCGAGCCCGCTGTTCAGCAACTTCTTGCGCGCCTTCCAGTCCGGCAACACGGCTTCAAGCAGTCCATAGAAGCCCTTGCCGTGGCCGTGGTAGCGCAGGTGGCAGAGTTCGTGGACCACCACGTATTCAATCGCCGCGAGCGGGGCGTGGACGAGCAGCAGGTTGAGCGTCATGCCAGTGCGCGGGGACAAGCTGCCCCAGCGGGAACGCATCGCGCGAATCTTGAGCGGCGGCCGCGCATAGCGGGCAAGGCGAGGATGCACGTGCCAGTGGTCGATCAGGCGCTCGAACAGCACCCGCGCTTCGCCCTGGAACCAGCGGAGCAGCGCGGCGGCGGCGGCCTTGTCGTTGGCGGCGTGGCGTCCGCGCAGGAGCAACTCACCGTTGGCGAACTCAAGGCCAGAACGGGCCTCGGGCAGCCGGCGAACGCGAATGGTCTGTCCCAGCAAGGCCAGGCGCATGCCCTCGCGGGGCACTTCCAGCGCCCGGCGTGGCGGTTGCTGGCGGAAATGCGCCAGCTGTCGGTCAATCCAGTCGCCGCGACTGGCCAGGAACTGCTGGGCCAGCACTTCCGGGCAGCGCGCCGGCACCCGGAGGATGACCCGCAGGTCTGGATGGACTTCGATGCTGAGCGAGCGGCGGCGCGGACTGCGACGGATTTCGACGACCGGCGCGGGCGGCGCAAGTTCGAGTTCCAGCTGCTGGCTCATCGGCGAACGCGCTCGCTAGAACTTGGCGTCGCAGACGTTGGCGCCCTGGACGGCGGTGGCGCTCAGGAGTGGCAGCGCATCGAGCAAGGTGGAGAGCGCGCCGGTGCACTGCTGGAGTTTAGCCGCCGCCGGGGTGTCGGCCAGCGCGCGGGCGGAATCGATGGCATAGGCCTGCGCCTGATCGCGCTGCCCGGCGTCGCACATCACCCGGACTTCGGCGGCGGCCATTTCGCCCTTGCCGCGCAGTTCTGCCATCGAGGCCGCGTCTATTTCTTTCAGGCAGGCCTGCAGTCTGGTCGCCTCGCGCAGCAGGAACTCCATCTGGCCGGAGGGCAGGCTCTGGCTGATCTGGCCTTGCAGGGCGCGAGGGTCGAAAGCCTGCTGGGCCGGGGCCGGCCAGGAGATTAGCGCCAGCACGCCCAGCCAGGCGCCCCCCTGCAGCAGGTTTCGCCTAGAATCGGCGCCGCGTCCAACGGCAAACCACGTGGTCGATCGTTCCATCGCTCGCCCCCTCGTCCTTTAAACGGAGTGTTTCCATGTCTGAATTGAACAACGTCAGTGTTGCCAAAAAAAGCAACGTCTACTTCGACGGCAAGTGCGTCAGCCACACGGTGGTGACGGCTGACGGCATTCGCAAGACCGTCGGCGTGATTTTCCCGAGCGCGCTCACGTTCAACACCGGCGCGCCGGAACGGATGGAAGTGGTGGCTGGCCGCTGCCGTGTACGGCTGGCGGGCGCCAGTGATTGGCAAGACTACGGTGCGGGCACGGAGTTCAAGGTGCCGGGCAACAGCAGCTTCGAGATCGAGACCCTGGAACTGCTGGACTACGTCTGCCACTTCGAGTGAGCCCACGGGCTGCCGGCGCCCAGCATCGGCAGCCACCGCGCACGCTTATTCCTTTTCCTGGTACTTCTCGTGGCAGCCTTTGCAGGCTTTCACGGTTACCGCGAATTGCGCGCGCGACGCGTCTTCATTCCCCGCCTGGGCTACTTCCACCAGCTTCGCCGCTGCCTTCATCATCGTCTCGTTACGCGCATCGAAATCCTTCAGGTTCTTCCAGATTTCCGGCTTGGCGTGTGACTTCACAGTTTCTGTCTCCGGCGTGAAGCCTTCACGCGGCATCGGCGCCAGCATCGCGGCACGCATCGCCAGGTAGGTGAAGCGTTTCTGGTCCCACGGCACTTCCCCCTTCACCATCTGGCCCATGCCGCCCAGGTTCCAGGCGAGGCCCGTCATCATGCCCTGGCGGTACGCCACCATCATCTCGGGCTTGGGGCCTGCGGCTACGCTGGTGGTGGAGGAAAGCGCCAGCACGAGGCCAAGGGCGGCTTTGAAGTTCATCGAGAAATCTCCGTCGATTGGATCAGGTTCAGAAGTTGACGATGCCGGCCACGATGCCACCGGCAAGCAAGAGGGCAAGCCCCGCCCGCCAGAGGCCCACGAAAGGGCTGGCGGTGCGCCCGTCCAGGTTGGGCTTGCGCCCGCTCACCATCGCCGCGACCAGCGCCTCTCCCTTGCGCCAGCGGTGCCACGCAATCGCCGCCATGTGCACGCTCACGAGGCCAAGCAGCAGCTTGAAATTGAACTGGTGGATGCCCGTGAGGCGATCGCTCAGCGCCTTACTGACATGCCCGAACAGCGGCCCTTCGTAGAGGATGTCGTCGTTGGAAAAGAGCCCGGTCGAGACCTGCACCAGGAGGACTATCAGCAAGGCCATCACCATCCAGCCGCCCAATGGATTGTGGCCCGGGGCCCGCAGCGGCGTGCGATCCAGCAAGCCAGGCAGGCTTTGCCACACCGCGCGCGGACCGCGCAGGAATTCGGCGAAGCGTGCGTAGTGGCTGCCGCAGAAGCCCCAGAGAAGACGAAACAGCAGCAGGGTGAGCACCGCGTAGCCGGACCAGAAGTGGTACTTGAGATACACCCCGCCTTCCTCGCCGCTCCACCATGAGACCGCGCACAGCAGCAGCAGGCTCCAGTGGAACAGGCGAACCGGGAGGTCCCAGATCGGGAGGGAGGGCGACGTCATGGCGCGAGTATAGGGCGGTACGTTGCTGGACGGGGAAGCGGCGGCTAGCCTCGGTGTAGCGGACGGTGGTCGCGATCAGCTAGCGTTTGAAAAGCCCTGTGAGAGCTCAGGCCCGTTGCAGGCTATGAATCCCGGGGCGAGTCACCCCTGCCCTCCACCGCACCCGTAATCTCTACTGCTCGATAACGCATCCCAGCTTCGTCAGTCACCGCAGCCCGCGCCCTACATGACAAGCCCCCCCCCAAGCGGGCACATTGCCGGGTGCGCGAACGTACGGACGCGCACCAATAAAAAAAGGCCGCGACCTGCGGCTACCAGGGAGCGTTGATGACCGGATCTGCCATGCCTGCAAGGGGCGAGTTTGCGCGCGGCTGGTTGCCGCTGCTGGCGGCGACGATTGGGGCGGGGACTGGCGCCTCGTCACTCGTCTTCTATAGTCTCGGGGTCTTCGTGGCCCCGCTGGCCACGGCTTTCGGCTGGTCACGTGGCGACATCACCTCAGCCATGCTGTATTCCAGCGCCGGACTCATCCTGGCGGGGCCCGTCCTTGGTTGGCTCATCGACCATTACGGCGAACGCCGGATTGCGCTCATCTCCATTCCCGGCTTCGCGCTGGTGCTGTGGAGCCTCGCGCAGATGCAGGGGTCGCTCGCGTTTTTCCACGCTTGTTTCTTCGCCGCCGCGTTCTTCGGGTGTGGCACCACGCCCATCCTCTATACCCGCGTGGTCGCGGCGCGCTTCAAGCGCAGGCGCGGACTCGCGCTCGGCATCACCCTGGCAGGTCCCGGCGCGGCGGCCATCCTGCTGCCGCCGTTCCTCAATGCCCGGATCGCTGCGGTCGACTGGCGCCATGGCTTCCTGTTGCTCGCGCTGCTGGCCCTCACGCCGTGGCTGCTCGTGGCCTTCGGGCTGCGCGGCTCGGAGAAATCCGCATCCCTCGCGTTGCAAGACGAAGTCGAAGGCCCTAGACGACGCGAGGCGCTGGCCTCTTCCATCTTCTGGCGTCTGGCCTTGTGTTTCATCGTGGTGGCGGCCGGGGCTTCGGCGCTGGTGGTGCACATGGTGCCGATGCTCCGCGATGCCGGGCTAGACGCCGCCAGTGCCGCGCGGGTGGCCTCGGTGATCGGCCTCGGGATCATCCTCGGGCGGCTCCTGATTGGCTGGCTGATCGACCATGTGTTCGCGCCACGGGTGGCGGCGGTGATCTTCGCGATTGCCGCCGCCGGTTGCGTGGTGCTGGTTACCCTCGGCGCCGACTACGCGCGCCCCGCCGCCTTCCTGATTGGCTTTGCCCTGGGCGCGGAAGTAGACCTCATGGCCTACCTCGTTTCACGCTACTTCGGGCTGCGCCACTACGGCTTCCTTTACGGCACCACCTATGCGGGCTTCTGGGTGGGCATCGCCAGCGGGCCGGCGCTGGCCGGTCGGCTGTTCGATACGTTTGGCAACTACGTCCTGACGCTGTGGTTGCTCGGAGGATTGTTTGTCATCGGGGCGCTGATCGCGTTGACTTTGCCGCGTTTCAAAACCAGCCAGCCTTAGGCTGCGGCTACTGCTCTCTCATCATCCGGCAGAAAGCCGCCGGCCTGCATCGCCCACATTTTCGCGTAGTGGCCGTGGCGGGCGAGGAGTTCGGCCGGGCTGCCGTCTTCGATGATTTCGCCCCGGTGAAAGACCACGATGCGATCGAGCCGTGCCAGGGTGGACAGGCGATGCGCCACCACCAGCACGGTCTTGCCTTCCATGAGATCGGCCAGGCTGTCCTGGATGTGGCGTTCTGTCACTGAATCGAGCGCGCTGGTGGCTTCGTCCAGCAGCAGGATGGGAGAGTTCTTCAAGATGGCGCGGGCCAGGGCGATGCGCTGGCGCTGCCCACCGGAAAGCTTCACGCCCCGTTCACCCACCAGGGCGTCGTAGCCGTCTTCGGCCTCGAGGATGAACTCGTCCGCGTGGGCCTTGCGGGCGGCCTCCTCTACTGCCTGATCGCTCGCGTCCAGCGCACCGTAGCGGATGTTTTCGCGCAGCGAGCGGTGGAACAGCATGGGATCCTGCGGGATCATTGCAATTGCGCGGCGGAGGCTTTCCTGGGCAATGCCCGCGATGTCCTGCCCGTCGATGACCAGCCGTCCGCCCTGGGGTTCGTAGAGCCTCAGCAGGAGGTTGAGCAAGGTGCTCTTGCCGCTGCCGGAGTATCCCACCAGCCCCACTTTCTGCCCGCCCGGAACGTGCAGGGACAATTGCCGGAACACCGGCCTTGCCGCCTGGTAGGCGAAATCCAGGTGCTCGATGCGAATGTCGCCGCGACCCACCGTCAGCGTGCCCGCCCCCGGCCGGTCCAGCACTTCGTGGGGCCGCACGATCATCCCCACCCCGTCGCTCACGTTGCCAAGATATTCGAAGAAATCGAGGAATTTGCGCGACAGGCCACGCGCCTGCTCGATGAGCAACAAGGAGAGGCTAGCCGCCATCGCGAACTCGCCCGCCGTTATGCGTCCACGGCTCCAGAGGTCGATGGCAAGGCCCACCATGCCCAGCATCAGCAGCAGTGCGGCGGTGAACTGGAACCAGCGGATGGCTTCCATGAACCAGAACACGCGCCGCGCCCGCCCTACTTCGAAATCGAGGAAGGTTTCCAGGTATTCGCGCTCGAAGTCGCGCCGCGCGAACAGCTTGGCGTTCATGATGTTGGTGACGGAATCCACGATCTTGCCGCTCACGAGGCTGCGCGCGGCGGCGTAGTCGCGGGCGTAGCGACGGGCCCGCAAGGAGAGTCCGAAGGACACCGCAACATAGCCGCTGATCCAGGCTCCCAGCACCTGCGCGAGGCTCGCATCCACCTGCGAGAGCACCACCAGGGAGGCGCTGAAACTGATGACGAGCGGCCAGAAGTCGAACAGCATCGTCCACAGCACCTGGGCTGAACCCATGGAAGTCTCGGCAATGCGGTTGGCGAGGGAGCCCGCGAAATTGCCCATGAAATAGCGCTGTGAATGTTGCTGGAGGTAGCCGAAGAGATCGCGTCGGATGCGCCGACGCAACGCCGGCCCCAGCATCACCAGCACCGTGCCGCTGGCACGCGAGAACAGCACGATGCCTAAGTTGAGTGCGCC
>JAYTTZ010000266.1:0-4475 GCA_043744805.1 Gammaproteobacteria bacterium | reverse complement strand
AATTGCCGAAGAGGTAGGGCACGATCCAGCCCAGGCGACGGAAATTGCGGATGAGCCCGAAGTAGTGCTCGTCGACGAACTCGCGCACCGGCAGGGTGCTCCCGATGACTTCGCGGTAGCCCGGCCAGAAATCGAGCGGCAGCGAATAGTTGAAATGCACGCCCGCGATGGCCTGCATGCGCCGGCCGTAGCGATAGTCGAGGCCCACGCGGTAGATGTGCTTCATCTTGCCCGTATTCGAGCTGCCATAGCGTGCGATGGGCAGGAGGCTGTCGTCCTTCACCGCGCAGGGCATGCTGGACGCCCACAGGAGTTCGTCCGGCGGGAGCGCCGAATAGGCGAACTGGTGGACCTCACGCAGGAAGCGAAGCACATCCTCGGTGCGCTCGAGCGCCGGGGTAATGAACTCCGCGAGCGCTTCGGAATAATCGGTAGTGATGTAGGGGTGGGTCAACGCCGAGCCCCAGGCGGCGGGGTGGTCCGTCTGCGCGATGGAACCGTTGCGCAGGATGCGCAGGCATTCCTTTTCAAGGCCTCGTTTGCCCGTGCGCAGGCGCGAGGCGAGCCCTGCATGCGAGAGTCTGGAAATCCGATCGGCGGCAAGTAAGTACATGCGATCCTCAAGGGGACAGGGCGGAACGTGGCTGGAGTATATCAGGGCGTCGCGACCCTTCTGGCAGCGCGATTTACAAGCCAAAACGATGTCGCATACGATGCCCTGACGCCTTCTCTGGACTGCCCGTGAAAAAAATCCTCATAGCCAACCGTGGCGAAATCGCCTGCCGAATCATCCGCAGTGCGCGCGAACTGGGATCCGGGACTATCGCGGTCTATTCCGACGCTGACCGCGACTCACTGCACGTCGCGCTTGCCGACGAGGCCCACCACATCGGCCCGTCCAAGGCGGCCGAAAGCTATCTCAAGGTCGATGCCTTGCTGGAAGCCGCGGCGGCCCTCGGCGCCACCGCGGTCCATCCGGGTTATGGCTTCCTCGCGGAGAACGCCGCCTTCGCATCCCGCGTGATCGAGGCCGGCCTCATCTGGATTGGTCCTACGCCGGCACAAATCGAAGCCATGGGAGACAAGGAACGCGCACGGCGCATCGCGGCGGACGCTGGCGTACCCATCGTCCCGGGCAGTACACGGTTCCCCACTGGCGAACTCGACGGACTCGAAGCCGCTGCCGAACGCGTGGGCTATCCACTGCTGGTCAAGGCTTCCGCCGGCGGCGGGGGCATCGGCATGCGGCTCGTTGAATCTCCCGATCAACTCCTGAAGACCGCCGAAGCCACGCAGACCATGGCCGCACGCGCGTTTGGCGACGGCACCGTCTTCCTCGAACGTTTCATCCCGCGTGCCCGCCACGTGGAAATCCAGGTCTTTGGTTTTGGCGATGGCCGGGCAGTGCATTTTTTCGAGCGCGATTGTTCCATCCAGCGACGCTTCCAGAAGATCATCGAAGAAGCCCCGGCGCCAGGCCTGCCTGCCCACGTGCGGGCCGCGATGGCGGAGGCCGCCTCCGCGCTGGCCGCCAGCCAGCACTACCGCGGCGCCGGCACGGTGGAGTTCATCGTCAACGCCGAGACCTTCGAGTTCTTTTTCCTCGAAATGAACACCCGCATCCAGGTGGAACATCCGGTGACGGAATGCATCACCGGCCACGATCTGGTGGGCCTGCAGCTTCGTCTGGCGGCGGGCGAGGATCTCGGCCACCTCGTACAGGAGTCCATCGCCACCTCCGGCCACGCGGTGGAATGCCGGCTCTACGCCGAGAACCCCGCCAGGATGTTCCTGCCGTCGCCCGGCAAGCTCACGCATTTCTCCTTGCCGGAGGGCGGCGAGGGCGTGCGCATCGACACGGGCGTGCGCGAAGGTGACACCATCACGGCCTACTACGACCCCATGGTCGCGAAGCTCATCTGCCACGGCGCCACGCGAGCCGAGGCGCTGGCGCGCATGGCCACCTTGCTGGCCTCTGCCGAAGTGGAAGGCATCGCCACCAACATCCAATTCCTGCGTCGCGTGATTGCCCACGAAGCCTTCCAGCGGGGCGAGGTCTTCACCGGTTTCATCGACGCCAACAAGGCCGAACTGCTCAGCTGAGCAGGCCCACAGAGAGGATCACGCGATGATCTACGACCAGCCCAGGTTTCGACCCGGCGGTGACCGCTTCCTCGAGATTGAGTTTGGCGACGAACTCAACCTCGAACTCAACTTCCGTGCGCAGGGCCTCGGCAAGGCGCTGACGGAGCACAACGTGAAAGGCGTGGTGGAAATCGCGCCGTTCTTTTCCTCTGCCCTCGTGCACTACGATCCGGACCTCATCGGTTACGAAGACCTGTGCCAGGAACTGCTCCGCCTCATCCAGTCGGTGTCGGCGACGGAGGACTTCGAGCTCGACAGCCGCCTCATCTACATGCCGGCCCTGTACCTCGATCCCTGGAGCGTGGAAGCCATCGACCAGTACATCGAGAAGATCAATCCGGCCAAGGAACGCGATCCGGAATTCGTCGCGCGCATCAACGGCCTCGAAGACGCTGCCCAACTGGTGCGCGTGCATTCGGGGACCGAGTACTGGGTGGCTGCGCTGGGTTTCTGGCCGGGTACGCCGTTCATGATGCCGCTCGATCCGCGCTGCCGACTCTTCGCGCCCAAGTACAACCCGCCGCGCACCTATACCAAGACCGGCACCATCGGCATGGGCGGCGGGGCCACGGCCATCTATCCCGTGGACGGCCCCGGCGGCTACCAGATTTTCGCGCGTACGCCGGTGCCCATCTGGGACATGCAGCAGAAGCTGAAACCCTTCAAGGCAGCGCCTTACCTGCTGCGCCCCACCGATCGCATGAAGTTTGTGCACGTCAGCCGCGAGGAGTTCGACGCCATCGAACGCCAGTGCGCGGAGGGCAGCTACGAAATGAACATCGTTGGCTACCAGAACATTTCCTTGAAGAGCTATCGCGCGTGGGTCGCGACGCTCGACATGAACGTCCGGTTCTAAGGAGTCCTTATGCTTGAAGTCATCAAACCAGGCCTGGAAACCAGTATCCAGGACTGGCCGGGTCGCCAGGGTTATCTCAAGTGCGGATTCCCGTGGTCGGGCCCTATGGACCACTGGTCCTTCCGCCTCGCCAACGTGCTGGTGGGCAATGCGCCTGGTACGGCCGGGCTCGAATGCCAGTTCATCGGGCCTTCCCTGCGCTTCCAGCGCGATGCGGTCATCGCCCTGACCGGCGCCGACATGCAGCCGAAAGTCGACGGCGTGCCGGTGCCCAACTGGGAAAGCATTGCGGTCCGCGCAGGACAAACGCTTGAGCTGGCGTTCGCCAGGACGGGCGCGCGGGGCTACCTCGCGATCGCCGGTGGTTTCGACAACGAAGTCTTCTTCGGTTCCCGTGCCACCTTCAACAAAGGCGGGCTCGGCGGTATCGAAGGCCATTCGATTAAAGTCGGCCAGGTGCTGCCGGTGGCGGCGGGCGGCACGGGTGTCGCGGGGCGCCGCGTCAAAGTCGACGCGCGCCCGATGTTTGCCACCGACAAGCGCTGGTGCGTGGAAGTGTGTGCCGGACCCAACGACGACTGGATCGACGCCGCCGGCCAGCAGCGCTTCCTGAGCACCGACTGGAAGCTTTCCTCCAAGAGCGATCGCGGCGGCTTCCGCCTCGACGGCCCTGAATGGACCTTCACCCACAAGGCGCACCACAAGCTGCCGGAACACGGTTCCGATCCGGCCAACATCGTCGACCATGGCTATCCGCTGGGTGCGATCAACCTCGCGGGCCAGACGCCGATCATCCTCGTCAACGACTGGCCGGATGGCGGTGGGTTCATCAATCCCTACACCGTACCGGGCTGTGCATTCTGGAAGCTCGGGCAATCGAAACCCGGCGAGATCTACAGCTTCAAGCAGGTGTCCGTGAGCGAGGCGCAGGCCGAAGCCCGTCGCATCACGGCGCTGTGCACCGACTCAAGCATTGAATAACCACGAGGCCCCACCATGGCACACGAAGTAGAACTGCAGACCGCCGGCAATATGTGGAAAGTGATGGTCAAGCCGGGCGACGCGGTGAAGGCTGGTGACACGCTCTTCATCATGGAAGTGATGAAGATGGAAGTGCCGCACGAAGCCCCGGCCGACGGTACGGTGAGCGCCGTCAACATCAGCGAAGGCGAGGAAGGCCTCGACGCCGGTTTCGTGGCGGTCGTCATCGCGTAAACCCACGACCCGGCGCGCAATGCGCCGGGTACATTTTCAATCACGCGATGAGCCCGTCGGGGTAATCGGGGAACCGGGTGATTGCGGGCGGCAACACCAGCCAGGCTTGCGCGCTCGAACACCACAGGCTGAACGCCGGCTTGAGTCGCGACTTGTCATCCAGGGTCCCACCCATCATCGAGCGGATGTCGGGATAACGATCAAGCGTGATCATCAGCGCCGAGCCGCACTCGGGGCAGAAGTGGCGATACAGGCCTGA
>JAYTTZ010000265.1:0-17783 GCA_043744805.1 Gammaproteobacteria bacterium | reverse complement strand
CCCGAACTCGTGGCGCTGATGCACAGCCTCGTCGGCCTCGCCGCCGTGCTGATTGGCTACACCAGCTACCTCGACAGCTCGGTTGATTTCGTAGGCGTCGAAAAGACTATCCACGAGATCGAAATCTTCCTCGGCATCTTCATCGGCGCGGTCACTTTCTCGGGTTCGGTCATCGCCTTCGGCAAGCTGTCGGCGAGGATTTCGGGCAAGCCGCTGCTATTGCCGGGGCGCCACGTCATCAACCTCGTTGGCCTGCTGGCGGTGATCTGGTTCTGCAACCTCTTCCTCAACGTCGAGTCCGGCGGCGCCGGCCTGCTGTTCCTGATGGTGATGACCGCGATTGCGCTCGCCTTTGGCGTGCACATGGTGATGGCCATCGGCGGCGCCGACATGCCGGTGGTGGTGTCGATGCTGAACAGCTACTCGGGCTGGGCGGCGTCGGCCACCGGCTTCATGCTGGGCAACGACCTCCTCATCGTCACCGGTGCGCTGGTGGGTTCGTCGGGCGCGATCCTCTCCTACATCATGTGCCGCGCGATGAACCGCAACTTCTTCAGCGTGATCGCCGGCGGCTTCGGTACGGCGGGCGGCACCTCGGTCAGCAGTGAAGACCCGCAAGGCGAAGTGCAACCGATCACGGCGGAAGAGACCGCCGAACTCATGCGCAATGCCGACAAGATCATCATCGTGCCGGGCTACGGCATGGCGGTCGCGCAGGCCCAGCACACGGTGTACGAAATCACCAAGGTACTGCGCGAGCGCGGCGTCGACGTGCACTTCGCCATCCATCCGGTGGCGGGCCGCATGCCGGGCCATATGAACGTGCTGCTGGCCGAGGCCAGGGTGCCCTACGACATTGTGGCCGAAATGGACGAAATCAACGGCGAGTTCCCGACCACCGATCTGGCGATGGTGATCGGCGCGAACGACATCGTGAATCCCGCCGCCCAGGACGACCCGGGCAGCCCGATTGCCGGCATGCCCGTGCTGGAAGTCTGGAAGGCGCGCACGTCCATCGTGATGAAGCGCTCGATGGCCGCGGGGTACGCCGGCGTCGACAATCCGCTCTTTTACAAGGAGAACAACCGGATGCTGTTCGGCGACGCCAAGAAGATGCTGGACGAAGTCCTGACCGCGCTGCGCGCAGCTTGAGCGCGGCCCCAAGCCATGAGGAACTACCCGGATGTCGATGATCCTGACCAGCGATAGCTTTGCCGAGGGTGATTACCTCGGCCAGCCGCACGTACTGTCCGCCGCCTATGGTTTTGGCTGCAGCGGCGATAACCTCTCCCCCCAGCTGGCGTGGTCCGGTGCACCGTCGGAAACCAAAAGCCTTGCCATCACCTGCTACGACCCCGATGCCCCGACCGGCAGCGGGTTCTGGCATTGGGTGGTGGCGAACATCCCGGCCACCGTGAGCGCGTTGCCGCTGGGCGCTGGCGATCCGGCGAGTGGCAAGATGCCGGCCGGCGCGCTCGAAGTCCGCACTGATTTCAGCAAGCCGGGCTACGGCGGTCCCTGCCCGCCGGCGGGCGCGCACGTGCATCGCTATATCTTCACGGTGCACGCCGTGAGCATGGTGGCGCTCCCGGTGACGGCCGACACCTCGGCTGCCGTGGTGGGTTTCTACCTCAACTTCAATACGCTGGCGAAGGCAAGCCTCATCGCGCTGTTCAAGCGCTGAGGCCGCGCGTCGCGGTCCACGCACGTGGACCTCCCGCCAGACCGCGACCTGGCACCTGGCTTCGGTCACTCGCCCTTGAAGTACGGTTCGCGCTTTGCGCGATAGGCGGCCGTAGCTTCCGGATGGTCTGCGGTGGTCCGGGCCAGGAGGTACTGGTCCGAGTCCATGTGCATGATGCTCTGGTCGAGGGCCGAGACGATGTGGTTGACGCTTTTCTTGATCATCTGCACGGCAATCGGTGGTTTGCGGACATATTCCCCCGCGAAGGCAAAGGCGCGGTCCATCAATTCGGTCGGCGGGGCGACCTCGTCGAGCACACCCCAGTCGAGGAGGGTGGGGGCATGGAACCGCCCGCCACCCGCCACGAGTCGCTTTGCACGAGCCGGACCCACGAGGTGCGTAATCAGCGGCAAGCTTTGCCACATGAGGTTCACGCCGAGATCGATCTCCGGGTACTGCATGAAGCAGTCCTCCGCGCCGATGCGGAAATCGAGCGCCGTGGCAAAGCACGCGCCGCCGCCCATCGCCGCGCCGTTCCAGGCGGCAATCGTGATTTGGTCGATGGCCTGGAGTGCGCGGATCGCGCGGGCACCTGCCTGCACTCGACGCCTGTTCAGCACCAGGGGAGCGGCTTGGCGGCTCGCATCATCGAGATCGGCGCCCGAGCAGAAGTGGCGCCCCTCGCCGGTGAAGATGACCACGCGAGTCTCCGGTTCGTCGCGCAGCGCAAACGCGCAGGCTTCAAGTTCCACCAGGAGTTCGTAGGTCACTGCGTTGGCGCGCGAGGGTCGATTGAACTTCACGACCTTGATGTGGCCGGCCTGTTCGGTTTTCAGCGTTTGGTAGCGCATGGTCAGGTTTCCCGTCTCAAGGGTTGCACAGGCTGGGCCAGGCCACTGATGCCGGGCAATCGGTAGGCAGACTCTGCCCAAGTCGAAATCCACGGCCGGGCATGCTGCGTTGGGCCTTGCTAACCCGCGGCCGGGATCCCGGGGTTCCCGGGTCAGCGGGATTTCTCAGTGGACTGCGGCCTGCTCCGCCCCGACACCGGTCTGCGACCTGATGTACTGGTGCTGGAACGCTGCGCGCTCGCGCGCGGCGCGGGGGCTTCGATCAAGCAGTGACACCACGAAACTCCCGCCGAACGAGGCGGCCATCGCGAACAGCGCCGGGTACTTGTAGGGCACCACCGGTGCCGCATGGCCCAGCACTTCGACCCACACGGTGGGACCCAGCACGATGCAGGCGACGGCCGTCACCAGTCCCGCGATACCGCCCGCGAGTGCACCCGTGGTGGTGAGATCGCGCCAGAACATCGACAGGAACAGCAGCGGGAAATTCACGCTTGCTCCCACGGTGAAGGCCAGTAGCACCATGTAGGCGACGTTCTGTGACTCGAAAAGGAGCGCGAGCGCCATGGCGATGAAGCCGAGGCACAGCGTGGCGATGCGCGACACCCGCACCACCTGCGCTTCGGTCGCGGCCTTGTTGAACACGCTGGCGTAGAGATCGTGCGAAATGGCCGAAGCGCCGGACAGCGTGAGTCCCGAGACCACGGCCAGGATCGTCGCAAAGCACACCGCTGACATGAAGCCGAGCAGGACTTCACCGCCCGCGGCCTGTGCCAGGTGGATGGCGGCCATGTTGTCGCCACCCAGCAGCTTGCCGGTAGCGTCCAGGAAGGCCGGCTGGCCTGCCACCAGCGCCACCGCGCCGAAGCCAAGCACGAAGGTGAGCACGTAGAAGTAACCGATGAAGGCGGTGGCGAAGAACACCGAGCGACGTGCTTCGCGCGCGTTCGGCACGGTGAAGAAGCGCATCAGGATGTGCGGCAGGCCGGCCGTGCCGAAGGCCAGCGCGGTGCCCAGCGAGATGACTGAAAGCGGGTCCTGCACCAGGCCGCCGGGGCTCATGACCAGTGCCCCGCGCGGATGGCGTTCGATGGCGGCGCGGAAGAGTTGGTCGAGCGAGAAGTCGAAGCGCGCCAGCACCAGTACCGTCACGAGGGTCGCACCGCCCAGCAGCAGCACGGCCTTGATGATCTGTACCCAGGTGGTGGCGATCATGCCGCCGAAGCAGACGTAGACGATCATGAGCATGCCCACCGTGCCGACCGCGAGGGCGAGTCGAGGCCGAACAGCACTTCGATGAGCTTGCCCGCGCCCACCATCTGTGCGATCAGGTAGAGCAACACCGCCACCAGCGAGCCGCTGGCCGCGAGGCAGCGGATCGGCGTTGCGGCGAGCCGCAGGGAGACGGCGTCCGCGAAGGTGTACTTGCCGAGGTTCTTCAGGCGCTCGCTCAGCATGAACAACACCAGTGGCCAGCCGGCGAGGCCGCCCACTGCGTAGATAAGCCCGTCGAAGCCGAAACCAAACACGAGGCCGGTGACCCCGAGGAAGGAGGCCGCCGACATGAAGTCACCGGCTATCGCGAGCCCATTCTGCAGGCCGCTGATCCGCCCGCCAGCGGCATAGAAGTCGCGGGTGGTGTGGGTGCGGCGTGCGGCCCACCAGGTGATCGCCAGGGTGGCCAGGACGAAGGCGAGGAAAAAGCCGATCGCGATGCCACTGGTGTCCGCAGCCTGCACCGCGCTGGCCGCCGGCGCGGCGAGGAGCAGGGCGAGCGCGGCCGCGGCAGGCACCCTAGTCCGGCCCCTGGTCATCCCGGACGATGAGTTCGTTCTGTCCGTCGAACTTACGGTTGGCCTGCCAGATGTAGAGGCCAGTGAGCGTAACGCACAGCGCGATCACGCCGAGCCCCACCACCACGCCGACCGTGACCACCGTTTCACCCGGCAGCGGTGCGGCGAGCACGCTTGGGTGGAAGGCGAGGGTGAGGATGAATCCATAGTAGGACAGCAGTACCACCGCACTGAGGCCCCAGCTCAGGCGACTGCGTTGGCGCGCAAGCGCATGGAAGCGCGGGTCCTCGTCGAGGCGGCGGTAGAGGTCTTCCATGGGCTCAGTGCTGGACCGCGCCTTCGGCGCCGATGCCGGTCTGCGAACGCACGAACTGGTCGTCGAAGCTCGCCAGTTCCGCCTTCGCCCGGTCGCTCTTGTCGAGCAGCGAGACGACGATCATCGTCACGCAGGCGATGCTGAGCGAGAACAGCGCCGGGTACTTGTAGGGGAAGATCGGCGCGGCGTTGCCCAGGATGTCCTTCCAGATGGTCGGGCCGAGGACCAACATCAGCACGCCAGAACCAAGGCCAATCCAGCCACCCGCCACCACGCCCGTGGTCGTCAGGCGACGCCAGTACATGCACAGGAAGAGCGTGGGGAAGAACACGGTGGCCGAAATGGTGAAAGGCAGCACGATGAGGTAGGCGATGTTCTGGCCCTTGAAGGCGATGCCGAGCACGATGCCGAGCACGCCGAGACCGAGCGCCGCGATGCGCGACACCTTCACCACTTCTTCGTCCGTCGCCTGGCCGTGGCGCAGGATGTTGGCGTAGATGTCGTGGGAGATGGCGGAGGCGCCGGCAATCGTGAGGCCGGCCACCACCGCGACGATCGTGGCGAACGCCACCGCCGAGATGAAGCCCAGCAGGATGTCGCCGCCCATCGCCTTGGCGAGGTGGATGGCCGCCATGTTAGGCCCGCCGAGGATGACGCCCTTGGCGTCGAGGAACTCGGGGTTCTTCATCACGAAGGCCACCGCGCCGAAGCCGAGGAAGAAGGTCAGCAGGTAGAAGTAGCCGATGAGGGTGGCCGCCCAGGCCACCGAGCGGCGCGCCTCCTTGGCATCGGGCACGGTGAAGAAGCGCATCAGCACGTGGGGCATGGCGGCACCGCCGAGGATGAGCATGATGCCGGCGGAGATAGCGTCGATGGAGAACGCACCCGGCACGCCCGAGGCATCCACCGGGTGCGGGAACATCAGGCCTGGGGACATGATGGCGGCGCCCTTGGGGTGGTTGGCGACTGCCGCGCCATACAGGGCATCGAGGGAGAAATGGAACTCCCGCAGCACGCAGAAGACGATGAACGTCGCGCCGGTCAGCAGCAGCACCGCCTTGATGAGCTGCACGTAGGTGGTCGCGATCATGCCGCCGAAGGCCACGTAGACCACGATCAGCGCCCCGATGATGACCTGCGCCATCTCGTAGTTGAGGCCGAAGAGGCTGGAAATCAGGGTGCCTGCGCCGACCATCTGGACGATGAGGTAGCCCACCACGAAGGCAAGGCTGGCGCTGGCCACGAGGGCGCGGATCGGCACGCTCGCAAGGCGCACGGAGACGATGTCCGCAAGGGTGTACTTGCCCAGGTTCCGCAGGCGATCGGCCAACAGGAACATCATCAATGGCCAGGCGCCGAAGGGCACCACCGAGTAGATGAGGCCGTCGAAGCCGTTGCTGTAGATGAGTGCGGCGACGCCCATCAGCGCGGCCGAGGAACACCAGTCACCGCAAATCGCCAGCCCGTTCTGGAAGCCGCCAATCTTGCCGCCGGCGGTATAGAAGTCCGCAGTCGATTTGGTGCGCTTGGCGGCCCAGAAGGTGATGCCGAGCGAAATCATCACGAAGACGACGAACATGCCTACCGCCTTCATGTTCACCGCGGAGGTATCCGTCGGTAGCGTGAACATGTTGTGGAGGGCCGTGCCCACGTCGGCGCTGGCGGCGCCGGCCCACCCGAGGAGGGCGAGCGCCGCGAGTACGGGCAGGGTGCTGTGGTGCTTGCGAGTCATGTCTGTTCCCCGGCGGCGCGCACTGCGTCGGCGATGACGGCGTCCTTCAGTGCGTCGAGCTCGCCGTTCGCCTGCGAGATGTAATAGATGACCAGGGCGATATAAAGCACGGTCTGGCCGAGTCCGATGTAGATGCCCCAGGTGGTGGTGCCGCCCGGGGTGACCGGCGTGCCCCAGAAGCGCGCGATGTCGGCAAGCAGACCCGTTGTTTCCGGGGTCGCGGGGAAGAACGCGGTGGCGATGATGTACCAGGCAGTGTTGACCAGGACGATCGTGACCAGGGCCCAGCTCAGGCGGGCGCGCTTGCGTTCAAGTTCGTGGAAGCGCGGGTTCGCGTGGATCAGTCGATAGAGGTGTTGCATCTAGGGTCCTTGGGCCTTCAGCCCCAAAGTTGGCGGGATGCGAGGCGGGCGCCTTCGGCCAGTGCCTCGAATTTCTTGTACACGACCGACGCGGCGACCATTTCCCAGCCGGCGAACGTACCAAAGCCGCAGTCGCAGCCGGCAATCACGCGTTCCTTGTCGCCAGTGACGGCAACGGCTTCGAGGATGCGGTTGCAGACCACCTGCGGGTGCTCGATGTAATTGACGGTCGAATCGATCACGCCGGGGATCAGGATGACATCCTTGGGCAGCGGATGCTGCTTGATCGTGGCGTATTCGTGCTGGTGGCGGGGGTTGGCGAACTCCACCGAGAACGCCCCGACCTTGGCGCGATAGACGATGTCGATGATGTCTTCCATGGGGATGTCGCAGTCGTGCGGGCCGTCGTAGTTGCCCCAGCACAGGTGCAGCCGGACCCGATCGCGCGGGATGTTGACCAGCGCCTCGTTGATGGCGTCGATGTGGATCGCGACGGCGTCCTGGAACTGGCGGACCGTGCCGTGCTGGAACATGCCGTGCCATTCCATGGCGAGATCCGGGCAGTCGAGCTGCAGCACGTAGCCGCGGCTGACGATGAGTTCGTATTCCTTGCGCATTTCCTTGGCCACCGCCCGGACGTAGGCCTCGTGGCTGTCGTACCAGGCGTTGCGCAGGGTGGTGCAGACGATACCGGGCGAGGCGGCGGTCATGAAAGGTTCGATGTACTTGCCAGCATTTTCGGCCAGGGCAGCGTCGAAGAGATCGCACTCCCGGCGGGCCGGGGCGAGATCCTTGTACGACACTTCCGAATTCGCGGTCGGGGCGTCGAAGACCTTGGACATCACCATGCCGCGCTTGATCCAGATGTCGGCGAAGTCCGGGTAGTCGGCGAAGTCCTTGAACGGCTCGCGCTTGCTGGAACCCCCGAAGCCTTCAAGGCGTTGGCTGACGTAGGTCTGAAAGCCGACCCTGGGCTGTTCGCCGTCGTTGACGATGTCGACACCTGCGGCGACCTGGCGCGCGACCACGCTGCGGACGCCTTCGCCAGCCAAGGCGTCGAGCCGCGCCCGGTCGACCGGGCGTCGGTCTTCATCGGCGATGAGGAGGTCACTGAGCTCACGGGCGCGCGGCAGGCTGCCGACATGGGTGGTCAGGATGCGGTTTTCGCTGTGTTTCATGGTCTCCCCCTGGTCATCGTAAATTTCACCTTTTGCCGAACGCCCCGCCGGAGGCCGCGCTTAGTGTACATGCTGTGCCCAGCCGTGGACGACCAACGCAAGGAGCGGATTGACCGCCTGGTGCCCTCGCGTCGTACGGCCACTGCGCAGGGGTCTCCCGGGCCGCGTGCGACTGCGCTGCCGCACGACCAATCCCTGTAAAGGATCAGCGGGTCCGGACGCTATCGAAAAGTACAGTCATTGCCCCCGATCGGGGTTGCACCAGTAAGGAGATCTCGGATGGCAAACATTCTCGCGACTGCGCTGCCGCACGACCAATCCCTGTAAAGGATCAGCGGGTCCGGACGCTATCGAAAAGTACAGTCATTGCCCCCGCTCGGGGTTGCGCCAGTAAGGAGATCTCGGATGGCAAACATTCTCGCGGTAGACGATTCGGCCTCGATGCGCCAAATGGTCACATTCACCCTGAAAGGGGCAGGTTACGACGTGGTCGAGGCCGTCGACGGCCGCGACGCGCTCACCAAGGCACGGAGCAAGCAGGCCGACGTCGTGCTGACCGACCTCAATATGCCGAACATGGACGGCCTCGAACTCATCCGCGAGCTGCGCAAGCTTCCACAGTACAAGTTCACGCCCATGCTCCTGCTCACCACCGAGTCCGGTGGCGACAAGAAAACCGAAGGCAAGGCCGCCGGTGCGACCGGTTGGCTGGTCAAGCCGTTCAACCCCGACCAGTTGCTCGCCACCCTGAAGAAAGTCCTCGGCTAGGCCACAGCAGGACCCCACCGGTAGAAACGCCATGTCAGTCGATATCAGCCAGTTTCACCAGGTCTACTTCGAAGAATGCTTCGAAGGCCTGGCGGTCATGGAGTCAGGCTTGCTGGGACTCGCCAACGGCGAGCCGGACACCGAGACCATCAACACTATTTTCCGTGCAGCGCACTCGATCAAGGGTGGCGCCGGGACCTTCGGTTTCAAGACCATCTCCGAATTCACCCACGTCATGGAGGCGCTGCTCGACGAAATGCGCGCCGGCAAGCGACTCGTCACGCGGGCGGGGGTGGACCTGCTGCTGGAAAGCGCCGATCGGCTCGCCGCGCTGCTGGCCGCGTCGCGCGACGAAAAACCCGTGGACCAGGACGCCGTCGATGCCGCGCTGGTCGCCCTGCAGGCCATGCTCGACAGCCACCCGCCGACCGTGGCGGGCCCTGCTACGGCCGCACCAGCGCCAGAGCAAGGGACGCCCACCGGTTGGCGCATCCGGTTCGCCCCCCAGCCCCATCTCTTCATGACCGGCAACGATCCGGCCCGACTGCTGCGTGAACTCGCCAGCCTCGGCAACTGCGAAGTGCGCTGCGATACCGCATTGCTGCCGGCGGCTGCTGAGTTCGATGCGGAAACCTGCTACCTGGCATGGGACGTGGTCCTCGACACCCCGGTGCCCGAAGCAGTCGTGCGCGAAGTTTTCGAGTGGGTGGATAACGACGCCGACATTCTTGTCTCGCCATTGACGGCGGCTGTGGTGGCGACTGCCGAACTCCTCCGGATCGAGCCCGAGGCGCCCGCGCCCCTCGTGGCGCTGGTGGCCGAGGTCGCTGCGCCACCCGAACCTGACCGCCGCCAGGAAGACCGTCGCAGCGGCGATCGCCGCGAAGGGCCCACTAGCGTTGCGGCAGGCGGCAGCTCGATCCGCGTCGACACCGAGAAGGTCGACGTGCTGATCAACATGGTGGGCCAGCTGGTCATCACCCAGTCGATGCTGCTGGAGCTTGGCGAGGACTTCACGCCGGATAAGGTCGAGAAGCTGCGCGAAGGCCTTGCCCAGCTCGAACGCAATACGCGCGATCTGCAGGAAAGCATCATGAACATCCGCATGATGCCCATCAGTTTTTCTTTCAGCCGCTTCCCCCGGTTGGTGCGCGACCTGTCGTCCAAGCTCGGCAAGGAAGTGCAGCTCAAGCTGATCGGTGAAGCCACCGAACTTGACAAGACCGTGGTGGAGAAAATGGGCGACCCGCTGGTGCACCTGGTGCGCAACGCGCTCGACCACGGCCTCGAAACACCGGACATCCGCATCGCCAACGGCAAGCCCGCGATGGGGACCCTGACGCTCAACGCCTACCACGAAGGCGGCAGCATCATCATTGAAATCAGTGACGACGGCGCCGGCCTCAATCGCGACCGCATCCTCGCCAAGGCCCGCGAGCGCGGCATCGCCCGCCCGCACGAGCATCCGACCGACGAACAAATCTACGACTACATCTTCGCGCCGGGTTTCTCGACGGCCGAAGTGGTGAGCGACGTCTCCGGCCGGGGCGTGGGCATGGACGTCGTCCGGCGCAACATCAAGGACCTGGGGGGCACGGTCGACGTGCACTCGACACCGGGTCGCGGCGCGCTGTTCCGCATCCGCCTCCCGCTGACGCTCGCCATCCTCGACGGCCAACTGCTGGAGGTGGGCAAGAACGTCTACATCGTCTCGCTCGTCGCGATCATCGAGTCGCTCCAGATTGATCCGAACTGCATCTACTCGGTGTCGGCGCAGAACGAGCTTTATCGCTTACGCGACGAGTACCTGCCCGTGGTGCGCCTGCACGAGATCTTCGGGGTTACCCCCACGTCCACGGCGCTCAAGGACGGCCTGCTGGTGGTGGTCGAAGCCGAAGGCCGCAAGGTAGCACTGCTGGTCGACGAACTGCTCGGGCAGCAGCAGGTGGTGGTGAAGAGCCTGCAAACCAATTTCCGCCGCGTGGTCGGCGTTTCCGGCGCCACGATCCTGGGTGATGGATCGGTGGCGATGATTCTCGATGTGAATGGCCTGGTACGCCTGTGCCGCGCGCGAACCCTGGATGTGCCGCAACTGCCACCCGCCCTGCGCGTGGCCTGAGGAGAGTTTCGATGAGTGCGCAAATGTCTGGCATCAACCTGAGCGGCAACGCGGCCGCCGGCGACCAGTACCTCACTTTCATGCTGAATGGCGAGGAATACGGCGTGGACATCCTGCGGGTGCAGGAAATCAAGGGGTGGGAAGCCGCCACGGAAATCCCCAACACGCCCAATTACGTGCTGGGCGTGATCAACCTGCGCGGCGCGATCATGCCGGTGATCGATCTCCGGCTGCGGTTCGGCTTCGGGTCGGTGGAGTACACGGGCACCACCGTGGTCATCGTCCTCAAGGTGCGCAACGAAGCCGGTGTCGAACGCACCATGGGCTTCGTCGTGGATGCCGTTTCCGACGTCTACAACATTGCCGCCGCGCAGCTTCAGGCGGCCCCCGAGTTTGGCGGCAAGGTCCGCACCGACTACGTCAAGGGCCTCGCGATGGTGGATGACAAGATGGTCATCCTGATGGACATCGACCACCTCGTGGACAGCGACGGCCAGTTCGGCGAGGCCGCCGAAGAGACGGCGCTGGCCGAGGCCAGCCCCGCGTAAACCGCGACCATTCGCCCGCTGGATTCGAAGGAACCAAGATGTCGATCAAAGCCCTGATCCTCCCGGAAAGCACTGGTATTTCCGGGGTCGCCGAGCTCCGCACCACCCTGTTCGAGCGCATCGACGGCGCGGCGGGCGCGTCCGTGGAAGTCGACTGCAGCGTCGTGCGCAGCATCGATGCCGCCAGCCTCCAATGCCTGCTGGTGGCGCACCGGAAGGCGCAAGGCACGGGATGCACACTGGTGCTGGCCAATCCCAGCCAGGACTTCCGTCGCTATGCCGACTACGTCGGACTTGGCGCCCTGCTGCTCGCCTGAGCCCGGCCCGATGAGCGATCCCTTCAGACTGGAAGGAAACCTGGAAGCGGCCCCGGGGTCGCGTGAATTCACGTTTTCCGACCGCCATTTCAAGTTCCTGCGCGAACAGGCCATGAAGCTTGCGGGAATCACCTTGTCCGACGCCAAGCGCGAGCTGGTCTACGGCCGCATCGCCCGCCGGATCCGGGCGCTCAAGCTCGACGATTTCGACGCTTACTGCACGTTGCTGGAACACCATCCCGAGGGCGAGCTAGGCAGCTTCATCAACGCGATGACCACCAACCTCACCGCGTTCTTCCGCGAGGACCACCACTTCAAGTTCCTGCGCGAGACCCTGGTCCCGCACTGGATGAAGACGCGCGGCGCGGATCCACGTCTCAAGGTCTGGTCGGCCGGATGCTCGACGGGCGAGGAGCCATACAGCATCGCGATCACCCTGCTCGAGGCGCTGCCGACCCCGGCCGCGTGCAGCCTGGAAATCATCGCTTCGGACATCGATACCGACGTGTTGGCCACCGCCGCCAGCGGCATCTACGCCCTCGAACGCGTGCAGGGCATCGAACTGCCCCGGCTCCGGCGCTGGTTCCGGCGCGGCACGGGCGTGAACGAGAACAAGGCCCGCGTCCTGCCGGAGTTGCAGGCGCCGATCGAGTTCCACCAGGTGAACCTCATGGAACGGTGGCCAGTGACCGGTCCGGTGGACCTTATCTTCTGCAGGAACGTCGTCATCTATTTCGACAAGCCAACGCAGCGCCGCCTGTTCCAGCGCTTCGCCGACG
The DNA here is from genome assembly GCA_043744805.1 of Gammaproteobacteria bacterium. Taxonomy (GTDB): domain Bacteria; phylum Pseudomonadota; class Gammaproteobacteria. Next base: position 5,336 of record JAYTTZ010000265.1, on the reverse strand, counting down.
TGCTTGGCCCCGACGGCCACCTGATCATCGGGCACTCCGAAACCCTTTACGGCGTGAGCGATGCGTTCGACCTCGTAGGACGGACGATTTACCGCAAGAGCGCGAACCCCGGAGCCGGGCGTTGAGGGTTGCCGTGCCAACCATCAACCAGCCATTGCCGGGCTTCGAGCACATCAACCGCTACTGGGATCCACACCAGCAGCGGATGTCCGCCAAGATCCTGCCGGGTGAGTTCTACGTGACCACCCACGACGAAAACATCCTTACTACCCTCGGGTCCTGCGTCTCGGCCTGCATCTGGGATCCGGACGGCAAGATCGGCGGCATGAACCACATCATGCTGCCCGGTGGCAACGAAAGCTCGGCGATTGATTTCTCCAATCCCACCGAGGCGACGCGCTACGGCAGTTTCGCCATGGAGCACATGATCAACGCCATCCTGAAGCACGGGGGACGGCGCCCGCGCCTGTTGGCTAAAGTCGTGGGCGGCGGCAAGGTACTTCGCCACGTTTCGAACGTGGGCGAGCGCAACATCGCCTTCGTCCGCGAATTCCTGGCCACGGAGGGACTGCACGTGCTTGGCGAGCACGTGGGAGGTAACTATCCGCGCAAGGTCTGCTTTCGCCCCCAGACCGGTCACGCCCTGGTCAAGGAATTGCGCTCGACCAGCAACGACACCATCGCGGACCGTGAGCAACGCTACGCCGCGCGACTGCGCAGCGAGACCCTGGCGCAGGTGCAGGCGGTCGAACTGTTCTGACCCAGACTATTTGAAATGAAAAAAACCAGAATACTGATAGTCGACGACTCCGCGCTCGTGCGCCAGGTCATGATGGAGATCTTCAGCAGCACCCCAGATCTCGAAGTCGTCGGTACGGCCAACGATCCTTACATTGCACGCGAGGAGATCAAACGACTAAACCCGGACGTGATCACGCTCGACGTCGAAATGCCGCGCATGGATGGCGTGACGTTCCTGCGCAACCTCATGCGCTTGCGGCCCATGCCGGTCGTCATGGTCTCGTCGCTTACGGAGGCCGGTGCGGACATCACGCTCAACGCGCTGGAAATCGGCGCCGTCGATTTCGTGGCGAAGCCGAGGATCGACGTCGAGCGGGGCTTGCGTGGCTATGCCGAAGAAATCATCGCCAAAGTGCGCGCCGCGAGCCGGGCACGGGTGCGCACGTCGCCTTCAATCGACCAGACCGGATCCCGGGCCAGGCTGCCGATACCACAGGCGCCGACTACCACGCCAACCCGACCCAGCGAACGACTCATCGTGATTGGGGCCTCGACCGGCGGCACCGAAGCGATCAGGATCGTGCTGGAGGAAGTGCCCACGGATGCCCCCGGTATCGTCATCGTCCAGCACATCCCGGAACTCTTCGCCGCGCCGTTCGCGCGCCGCCTCGATGGCAGTTCCGCTCTCAAGGTCAAGCTGGCGGAAGACGGCGAGGTGGTCCTGCGTGGGCACGCCTACGTGGCGCCTGGCGACCAACACCTCCGGATCGAGCGCCAGGGCCAGCACTTCGTCTGTCGCCTGGATGCGGGCGATTTGGTCAACCGACATCGTCCTGCGGTGGACGTGCTGTTCAACACGGTGGCGCAGGCCGCCGGCAAGAAGGCGGTGGGCGTCATCCTGACGGGTATGGGCGCGGACGGCGCGCAGGGCCTGCTGGCCCTGCGCGCAGCGGGCGCCGGCACCATCGCCCAGGACGAGAACTCAAGCGTTGTCTGGGGGATGCCGGGCCAGGCCGTGAAGCTGGGCGCGGCAGAATCCGTGCTGTCGCTGGGCCAGATTGCCGCGCAGATGCTGGCCTATTCGGCGCGCTGTGCGTAACGCATGGCGACTATCCCTAAAGGATCATGGAATCGCATCCGATGAACATCCAGGAGCAAGCCCACGCGTGCGAACACCAGAAGGCAAGGACATGACGACATCCAATAATTTCCTGGCGTTGCGCGTGCTGGCCACGGCGGCCGCCCTGGTCATTTGCGTCCTGTGGCCGCGACCCGAACTGGCCGCGTTGGCCGTGGTGATGACGGCGAGCGCGTGGGGTCTCGCCCTCGGGGCCGCCCGCCGCGCGCAGCTGGTCACTTCGCGGCTCGACCGGGCCGCCGGGATGGAGGCACGCACGCGCTTGAACGACCTGCACCGGCAGATCAGCGATACGGTTCGTGGCTGCGTCGAAACCCTCGGCGACAGCGCTGAACAAGTGCGCGGCGTGACGGCGGACGCGGTGGCGATCCTGAGCGATGCCTTCCACGGACTGGATGGCGATTCGCGGCGCCAGACCTCGCTCATGGGGGAAGTGGTGGGAGCGCTGTCGGCCGGCCTCGGCAATCGCGAGGCGCCGGCGGCGGATTCGCTGGACGCGGACGGACTCACCATCACCGAGCTGGTGGAGAGCACCTCGGAACTCATGCGGCTTTTCGTCGCGACGTGCGTCACTTCCAGCAAGCACAACATGGACAGCGTCTTGCTGATCGACGAGATGACTTTTAAGCTCGATGAGATTTTTTCGCTGCTCGCCAACGTGCGGGGAATTGCCGACCAGACCAACCTGTTGGCCTTGAACGCCGCCATCGAAGCGGCCCGCGCTGGCGACGCCGGACGTGGCTTCGCCGTGGTTGCCGACGAAGTGCGCACCCTTTCGCACAACTCAAACCGCTTCAACGACCTCATCCGGGTGCAGGTGGTGGAGGCGCGGAGTTCAATCGAACGCGCCAGGGCTTCGGTAGGCGCGGCGGCGTCGGTCGACGTCAGCCTGCTGCTGACCAGCAAGCACCGCGTCGACATCATGATGAGCCGCCTGCAGAGCTTTGAGCGCTTCCTCAACGATCGCCTGCACGAGGCTGTGTCGCTGTCCCGGTCGATTGCCGGACGCACTGCCAACGCTGTGCGCTCCCTGCAGTTCGAGGACATCGTGCGCCAGGTCAGCGAGCATTCGGCGCAGTCCGCGAACGGCATCAGCCAGTACTTGCAGCAAAACGAACAACTGTTGGGGAGCTACCTCCCGGAAGCGCATGCCGAGGCCGAAGAACGCGTCCGCGGCAGTTCGGCGGTGCTCAAGCGGGAACTGCCACGCAAGCCTTCCGTCCAGCAGAACATGGCTGGCGGCGACGTCGAACTTTTCTGAAATCCAGGGGAATAGTAGCCATGAGCATTAGTGCCATGCCGTCGTCCGACGGCAAGACCTTGAACATCAAGATGGGCCCGCGTTTTGATTTTTCGGCCCACTCCGGCTTGCGCGCCGCCTATACGGGCGATCGGCAACGGTATTCCACTTACGCCATCGACCTGCGCGAGACCAGCTACATGGACAGCTCCGCGCTCGGCATGTTGCTGCAGTTGAAGGAACATGCCGGCGGTGCCCACGATGCCGTGCATATCAAGCACGCGACCAAGGGCATTCGCGACATCCTGGCGGTGGCCAATTTCGACCAGTTGATGCAGATCGATTGACCGCGTTCCCTGCGTTGACTGGAGAAAAGGAATGAATGCGATCCCCCGCCTGCAGGCATCACCCGCGGTCGTCGAACGCGCGGTGTGCCTGATCGTCGATGACGAGCCCGTGAACCGCATGGTACTCGCGGCGCTGCTGCGCAGCTGTGGCTTCGAGATCATCGAAGCGGGCAACGGCGAGGAAGCCTGCGCCATTTGCGCGACGGCGTCGCCCGATCTCATCTTCATGGACATTATGATGCCGGTGATGGATGGCTTCGAGGCCACGCGCCGCATCAAGCTGCAACTCGACGAAATCTTCGTGCCGATCATTTTCCTGACGGCCGTTTCCGATGAAGCGCAACTGCGCCGCTGCATCGAGGTGGGGGGTGACGCCTTCCTGACCAAGCCCTTCAGCCGCACCCTGCTGGAGGCCAAAATCGAGTCCGTGATGCGGGTGCGGGCGATCCACCGCGACCTCGCCAGGCAGCGCGACGCCCTGGCGGACTACCAGGACCGCCAGCGGCAGGACCTGGAAGTGGCGAAGAAGATCCTGGACAACGTTGCGACCCGCGAGGAACTCGCCAAACCCAACGTCCGCTACCTCCTGCGGCCGCTCGATCTCCTCAATGGCGACATCATCCTCTGCGCCACGCGGCCCACGGGCGAGCAGTGCTTCCTGGTCGGGGACTTCACGGGACACGGCCTGCCCGCCGCCATCGGGGCGATGACGGTCCACGGGGTCTTCATGTCGATGGTCACCAAGGGCTTCGGCATCGACGACATCGTCCCTGAACTCAACCGCAAGATGTACGCGCTGCTGCCGGTGGACCGCTTCCTGTCGGCGGCCTTCATCGAACTCCAGCACGAGACGGGCATGTTGAAGATCTGGAACGGTGGGCTTCCGGACATCATCGTGCGGAATGCCGGCGACGGCGCGCTGAGCCGGTTTCGCTCGATTAACCTGCCGCTGGGCATCGTGGCCCCTGAGCGTTACACCAGCCGTTCGGTCACGGTCGCCCTCCAGCCCGGGGACCACGTGTTGGCGTATTCGGATGGCCTCGTCGAAGCGCACAACCTGCAGGACGAATTGTTCGGCGATGCGCGGGTCGAGGCAGTCCTGTCGGTCCCGGGCGAGGTGACGACCTGTTTCGACAACCTGCTCGCCAGCCTGGCGGACCACGTCGGAACCGCGCCCCAGCGGGACGACATTTCCGTCCTCTTCGTCCAGCGCGATCTGACCTTCAATGCGCGGAAAAGCCACGGCCACGGTGCCATGGGCCCGGCCAAAGTGCCGGGGCACTGGAAGTTCTGCGTCACCCTGGACGCCGCTGCCCTCAAGCAGTCGGAACCCATCGCAACGGTCATGCAGGTGATCGATACCGTGCAGGGCCTGGGGTCCATTCGCACGCCCTTGTTCACGGTGCTGGCGGAACTCTTTTCCAACGCGCTGGAACACGGGGTGCTCGGCCTTGATTCCGAAACCAAGCAGGGACCCAACGGCTTTTCCGAGTACTACGAGGAACGCCTCCGTCGGCTCGAGGCGCTGCAGGAAGCCACCTTGGTGATTGATTGCAGGCACGAACCCGACGGCGACGGCGGTGTGTTGACCATCCGCGTAGGTCACGACGGCGCGGGCTTCGATCCCAATGCGGTGGGCCGGAGCGGAACGGATGAGGGGCAGTTCAAGGGCCGTGGCATCAGGCTGGTGCGCAGTCTGTGCGAAACCTTGCACTACCAAAATGGGGGCAGGCAGGCGGTGGCCAGCTATCGCTGGTTCACGACCCAGCCCTAGCAGGCTGGTGAAAAACTACTGCGCTCGGCAGTTTGCGTCCCGGCGGTGCTCGGACTCCTCACCTATTCCTGCATAGGCTGCGGGTCCTGCGCTCCG
>JAYTTZ010000264.1:0-17804 GCA_043744805.1 Gammaproteobacteria bacterium | reverse complement strand
CCAAGCGCGTTTTCTCGCTGGTTTCCTTGATGTTCCGCGCTGTTCCCATAAACTCGGGTGCAACGCACGTCCGATGAAACTGACAGTGCAGGCGGCGGCACGGGACAGCTTGGCACCGGGCCAGTTGCCTGTCCCAGGCCACGCGGCAGCCGGTGGTTGCTCGCGACGACATCCCGGTGCGCTGCACCGGACCCGTAAGTTCACCTTAGTCTTGCAGGTACGCACAGTGGCAAAGATTCTGCCGGGGGTAGGTCCCCGATTCCCGCAGGTGGTGGTGCTCTTCGGCGCCACCGGTGATCTGGCCAAACGCAAGCTGCTGCCCGGGCTGGTGCACCTCGCCACCGCCGGGTTCATTCCAAGCTGCCGCATCATCGGCGTGTCGCTGGACGACATCGACGCCGCGGCGTTTCGCGCGCTCGTGCGGCAAGCGCTGGACGAGTTATCAACCCGCAAGTTCAGTGATGCCGCCTGGAGCGCCTTCGAGGCCACGCTCGATTACGTGCCGCTCGGCGCGGGACCGGAGGCACTTAAGGCAGCGGTGGAACGGGCAGAGGCACTGTTCATGGGCGAAAGCCGGCGCCTGCATTACCTGAGCGTGCCGCCCAACGCCGCGCTCAACGCCGTGCGCACGCTGGGCGAGGCGGGGCTGGTGGAGCGCTCGCGCGTGGTGATGGAAAAGCCGTTCGGCACCGATCTGGAAAGCGCGCGGACGCTCAACGCGAAGCTGCATGAAGTCTTTGCGGAGGAGCAGATCTTCCGCATCGATCACTTCCTCGGCAAGGAACCTGTGCAGAACATCCTGGCCTTCCGCTTTGCCAACGGCCTGTTCGAGCCCATCTGGAACCGCAATTTTATCGACCACGTGCAGATCGACGTGCCCGAAACCCTGAGCCTCGGCACCCGCGTGGGCTTCTACGAGCACACGGGTGCCTTTCGCGACATGGTGGTGACGCACCTGTTCCAGATCCTCGGCTTCATGGCCATGGAGCCACCCACCAGCCTCGAGCCGTCACCCATCAGTGAAGAGAAGAACAAGGTTTTCCGCAGCATGCTGCCGGTTAAGCCGGGCGACGTGGTGCGCGGCCAATATTCGGGCTATCGCGCGGAGCCGGGTGTTGATCCCGAATCCGACACCGAGACCTTCATCGCCCTCCGCTGCTTCATCGACAACTGGCGCTGGGCCGGCGTGCCGTTCTACCTCCGCACCGGCAAGCGCCTGGCCGAAGGCCAGCGCATCATTTCCATTGCCTTCCGTGAAGCGCCCAAGAGCATGTTCCCGCCCGGTTCCGGCGTGGGCGCCAGCGGGCCGGACCACCTCACGTTCGATCTTGCCGATGCCTCCAAGATGTCGCTGTCGTTCTACGGCAAGCGGCCCGGCCCCGGCATGCGGCTCGACAAACTCAGCCTGCAGTTTGCAATGAACGACACCGCGCTCATTGGCGACGTGCTGGAAGCCTACGAACGACTCATCCTGGATGCGATGCGCGGCGATCACACCTTGTTCACCACCGCGGAAGGCATCGAGCGCCTGTGGGAAGTCTCCATCCCGCTGCTGGAATCACCACCACCGGTGCGGCTCTATTCGCCGGGATCATGGGGACCGAATGCAATCCACCAGCTGGTCGCACCGCACGCCTGGCGACTGCCGTTCGAGCGCATCTGGCGGGATCCCAACGGCAACAGCGCCTAGCAGCCTGTCGGACTTGGGGCGTCGATAGCGAGAATCGGCCCCAGCCAGGACAGTTGGTGCCGGATTTGCAGGCCCATAGCCCAGCTATGGGGCAAAAAGACGGTGCCGAATGGACGGCTGCGGTCGGTTCGCAGCCGACGCTCCCCAAGTCCGACAGGCTGCTAGGCACCGACGCCGGGAATAGCGGTGCGTGTGGCGCGCGCGACGCTACGACGACCAGTACACCTCGACGGGTATGTGCTGCTGCCTGAGCACGGCACGGACAGGCATCTCCCGCGCGGGTCCGGGCTGCAAGGCCTGCTGGTACACCGGCCATTTGGCCTCGCCCTGGAGGTGGATGACGATGAGCCTCGCGTCCAGCAGGGCCGCGAGGTTGAGGCTCAGCCGATCAAACGGCGCAACCGGCGCGCGCATGGCAACGCAGGCCGGCGGGCTGGACGGCGCCAGCGCATCGTCGAGCTTGGGCGAGTCGGGGAAAAGCGAAGCCGTATGGCCATCGTCACCCATGCCCAGCACGACCACGTCGAACGGGTGGGGGAGCGTTGCGATGGCGCGAAAGGCCTCGCTGGCGCCCGCCGCGGCGCGGGTGGCGCCACGCTTGAGGCCAACGAACCGCGCGCCGGCGGCGTGTCCTTGCAGGAGCGTGCGGCGAACCATGGCTTCGTTGCTGGCCTCGACGTTGACCGGCACCCAGCGTTCGTCGGCCAGGGAGATGGCCACCCGCGGCCAGTCTATCGGCGTCTGTGCAAGCCTCGCGAACAACTGCGCCGGGGTGCGGCCACCGGACACCACGAGGCTGGCTTCCCGGCCCGCGGTAATCGCCCCGGCAAGCTGGTCGGTGATCCGCGCCGCGAGCGCGACCACCAGTTCGCCGGTGTCCTTGAAGCATTTTTCCAGTGGGGCAGCCATGCGTTCCATCATACGAGGGCAATCTGCCAGGACCAGCAAATTTTGCCTTGCCCGCGATGCGAAGTTGGGCGAACAATGCACTCCGAAAAAATTCCTTTCCGCCATCCCGTTGTGAGGTGCCCGTGGCCAATCGTTCACTCCATCCACGCCTGGCAGAAACCACCGCGCGCGTGATTGCGCGCAGTGCCGACACCCGGCGCGATTACCTCCAGCGCACGGACGCAGCGCGTGGCGAGGGCCCGACGCGTTCGCGCATCTCCTGCTCCAACCTGGCGCACGGTTTTGCCGCTGCCGAGACGACCGACAAACAGGAACTGAAGACCGGTCGCTGGCCCAATATCGCCATCATCTCCGCCTACAACGACATGCTCTCCGCGCATCGGCCGCTGGAGCGCTACCCGGCCATCATCAAGCAAGCGGCGCGCGAAGCCGGCGCCGTGGCGCAGTTCGCGGGCGGCGTACCGGCCATGTGCGATGGCGTGACGCAGGGCCAGCCGGGCATGGAACTGTCCTTGTTCAGCCGCGACGTCATCGCCATGTCCACTGCCATTGCGCTCTCCCACAACATGTTCGATGCCGCGCTCTGCCTCGGGGTCTGCGACAAGATCGTGCCTGGACTGTTCATCGGCGCGCTCTCCTTCGGGCACCTGCCCATCCTGTTCGTGCCCGCAGGCCCCATGCCTTCGGGGCTGCCCAACAAGGAAAAGAACCGCGTTCGACAACTGTTCGCCGAAGGCAAGGTGGGACGCGACGCGCTGCTGGAAGTGGAAGCGCAGAGCTACCACACCGAAGGCACCTGCACTTTCTATGGCACTGCCAACAGCAACCAGATGCTGATGGAAGTGATGGGCCTGCACCTGCCGGGCAGTGCGTTCGTCAATCCCAATACACCGCTCCGCGACGCGCTCACGGCGGCCGCTGCGCGCCGCGCGGCGAAGACCACCGCGCTCGGCGGGAACTACCTCCCGATGGCGGAAATCATCGACGAGCGCGCCATCGTCAACGCCATCGTGGGCCTGCTGGCCACCGGCGGATCCACCAACCACACCCTGCACCTGGTGGCGATGGCGAAGGCCGCCGGCGTGCTGGTGAACTGGGATGACTTCAGTGATCTGTCGGAGGTGGTGCCGCTGCTGGCGCGGGTGTATCCCAACGGCAGCGCCGACGTGAACCACTTCCACGCGGCGGGCGGCATGGGCTTCCTCATCCGCGAACTGCTCGACGCGGGCCTCATGCACGCCGACGTCAACACGGTGATGGGCGCGGGCCTGGATCATTTCGCCACCGAGCCATTCCTCACCGACTCGGGACTCGAATGGCGCCCGGCGCCCAGCGCAAGCCGCGACCTCGACATCCTGCGTCCGGTGGCCCAGCCGTTCAGCCCCGACGGCGGCCTGAAGCTCCTGAAGGGCAACCTCGGACGCGCGGTGATCAAGATCTCGGCGGTGGCTGCGGGGAATCGCGTGATCACCGCACCCGCGCGCGTCTTCAACGACCAGCTTGAAGTGATGAAAGCGTTCAAGGCCGGCGAGCTCAACCAGGATTTCGTCGCCGTGGTGCGCTACCAGGGTCCGCAGGCCAACGGCATGCCGGAACTCCACCAGCTCACGCCGCCGCTGGGTTCGCTGCAGGCGAAGGGTTTTCGCGTGGCGCTGGTCACTGACGGACGCATGTCGGGTGCCTCGGGCTCGGTGCCAGCGGCCATCCACGTCACTCCCGAATGCCTGGCCGGCGGACCGCTCGCGCGGGTGCGGGACGGCGACATCATCCACCTCGACAGCACGCTCGGCGTGCTGGAAGTGCAAGTGCCTTTGATCGAGTGGGAGGCGCGGCAGGTGGCAGCGCCCGATCTTGCCCCCAATGCCTGGGGCATGGGCCGCGAGTTGTTCAACGGGTTCCGTGCCCAGGTCTCCGATGCCGAAGCCGGCGCCAGCGCATTCGGGCACTGAGATGCACCTACGCGACCTCCTCAAACTGGCGCCGGTCGTCCCGGTGATCATCATCGAACGCCTCGAAGACGCCGTGCCGCTCGCGGAGGCGCTGTGCGCCGGCGGTCTCCGGGTGCTTGAAATCACCCTGCGGACACCGGTGGCGCTGGCGGCCATCGAAGCCATGCGCAAGGCCGTGCCGGATGCCATCGTGGGCGTCGGTACCTTGACCAGACCCGGGGACTTCACGGACGCGGAGCGCGCCGGCGCGCAGTTCGGTGTCTCGCCCGGCCTCACGGCCGTATTGGCGGAGGCCTCGCGCGGCGTGGGCTTCCCGCTGCTGCCTGGCGTGATGACGCCGGCGGAAGTCATCAATGCGCGGCACGAAGGCTTCACCGCGCTCAAGCTCTTTCCCGCCGCACAGGCCGGCGGCATTGGCATGTTGAAGGCGCTGCATTCGCCGTTCGGCGACGTGGTGTTCTGCCCCACCGGCGGCATCAATTTCGAGACCGCCCCAGAGTTCCTCGCGCTGCCCAATGTCGCCTGCGTTGGCGGTTCCTGGCTGACTCCGCCAAAGCTCGTGGCGAGCGGCGACTGGAAGGCCATCGAAGCACTGGCGCGCGCCGCCGCCGCGCTGCCGAGGCAAGTACGCGGCTGAGCGCGCGGGCCGGCCGGCTTACTGCATCATCAGGCCCGCTTCCACTTCCTCCGGCAGCACCAGCTTCACCGGCACGGGTTCGACGTTCCAGATCCCTGCGCAGTACTCGCGAATCGTGCGGTCCGAAGAAAACTTGCCGGAGCGCGCGGTATTGAGGATGGATCTGCGGGTCCAGTCTTCGGCGTCGCCGTACGCACGGTCCACTTCCTGCTGGCAGGCCGCGTAGGCCGCGTAGTCCGCCAGCACGAGATAGGGATCGTGCTCCAGCAGCTTGTCCACCAGCGGTTTGAACTGGTCGCTGTTGCCGCGTGAGAAGAAGCCATCGCGGACGAGGTTGATGACTTCGTGCAGTTCCTCGTTGGCCTCGTAACAGGCGCGCGGGTCGTAGCCCGCGGTGCGCAGTGCCTTCACTTCGGGTGCGGTCAGGCCGAAGAGGAAGAAATTTCCCGCCCCCACTTCCTCGCGGATTTTGATGTTGGCGCCGTCGAAGGTGCCGATCGTGAGCGCACCATTCATCTGGAACTTCAGGCGTCCAGCGCGAACGCGTGCGGCCGCGCTCGTCGAGCCAGGTTTCCGTGTGACCGCTGAACTTCACTTCGACCGCCCATTCCGGCCGCACGAGTTCCCGGGGATTGCCATGGCGCAGCCACTTGTCGGTCCGCTCCACCTGCCAGCCGTCGATGATCTCCTGCTGGAAGATGCCGAACTCGTAGCGGATGCCGTAGCCCATGGCCGGGATTTGCAGGGTCGCCAGCGAATCGATGAAGCAGGCCGCGAGTCGCCCGAGGCCACTGTGGCCGAGACCGGGCTCCACTTCCTGCTGCCACAGTTCGTCGAGGTCGAGGCCAAGCTCGCTGACCGCCTGGCGCACCGTGTTGTCGATGCCCAGGTTGATCAGCTTGTTGCCGAGGTGCGGTCCCATCAGGACTTCGGCGGAGAGGTATGCCACCGTCCGCGAACCCTGCGCGGTGTAGGCCAGCGCGAGGTAGTAGTCCATCCGAGTCGCGAGCGCCGGGAACTTGCCCTGGAGGTAGAAGAGGTTGTCTATGCAGGCGCGTTTCAGGGCCTCCTTGCCGAGGCCGTCGCGTTCATCCCCGGAGTCGGTGGCGACGCTCGGCCGGGGCCTGGGCGTTAGGACGTCGTTACACGCGACATCCTGGCCACGCCTGTTCAGGGCAAAAATGTCCACGTGCGAGGGCCGCCTTGCGGAGCCCGTGTTCGGTCGCTATCACCGCGCCATTCGTCGCGCCACGGCCCTATGCCTTGCGGCGCACGGCACCTTCAACGGTCACGCCGTCTGCTGCCTCTTCGCGCAACAGTCGATCGAGTATCCGGATCATATGGGCCGGCCCGTGATCAAAAGGCAGGGCCACCATCGGATGGTCTGGCTTCTCGCGCCAGCGCTGGTGCTGTGCCTCCAGCTGCGTGGCATCCTCACGGAAGGCGATGTCCAGCGCTTCGCGCAGCATGTCGCTGAGGCCGGGCACATGTGTGGCCTCGCTCGTACCCCAGGCATAGTAGTAATCCACCGAATCCGCGTCGCAGGGGGTGACCGCCTGGCTCGTCCAGGTATCCAGCACCAGGGCACCGTCCGAATCCCCGGAGGTCGCCGTGCCGGCCATGAAGATCCGGAAATGCATCACCCAGGTACACGGCACGGTATGCGTGATGTCGAAATGCATGTCGAACAGCGTACCCGCCGGGAACAGATGCCGCGCGGCGCCCGTGGGCTCTACCGAGCGCACCCAGTAGCGTGTCTTCAGGCTGCGTGGGAGGATTTCGAAATCGGGATCCGTCTGCGCGTATTTCAGGCTGCCGCCGACGGTGTTCTCGTGCACCCAGGTGAGGTGGCTCAGGTCGGCGAGGTTCATGATCTCAAGGCGGTAGTTGGTCTTGACGTGCATCTGCGAAGTGCCGACGTACCAGCCGTCCGCACCAGGACCGACGGCAAAGGGGAGCAGGTCCTCATCGGCGTGCACCGGATCGCCCATCCATACCCAGATCCAGTTGTCCTTCTCCACCACAGGAAACACGCGCACGCAGGCCCGCTCCGGGATCCGGTCGCGCCCCGGCACTTCGACGCAGCGCCCGTCCGCTCCGAAGCGCAGACCGTGGTACATGCAACGCAGGGTGTCGCCTTCCTTGCGCCCCAGGGACAACGCCGCCTGCCGGTGCGGGCAGCGATCCTCGAAAGCCACCAGGCGGCCATCCGGTTTGCGGAACAGCACTACGCGTTCGCCGGCGATCAGACGCGGCACGACGGCATCGCGGCCCAATGACACGTTGTAGTCCCAACCTGCGCAGTACCAGGCATTCTTCACGAACATCGCAATTCCTCCATGGTCCCGAAAATTCCTGGCGATCGGCAGGGCCACCCACCGCGCCTGCGCCCGGGTAAACCGCCACGGTGCGCCACTTCTGCCTAGCCGGCTTAGGCGGCGCTCTGGATGGCGGCAGACGCGGCCATGATGGCGCTCGAAAACGCCACCTCCGCAAGCAGACCCGGCGCCGCTACGTGATCACCTGCCAGCCAGGCGCGCTCGCCCTGCACGATGGCGGGACGATCGCGCCAACTCGTTCCGGGCAAGTCGATCGGCGCTGCGCCGAGGAGCGGGCCCTGGCGGGACCACACGGTGCGCGGCCGCCAATCGGGGACGCTCCGGTCGAGCACGCCATGGATACGCGCGAGGGCAGCGGGCAAGGTTTCGCCATCACGAATACCCGCGCTGCACTGAATCAGCTGTTCGCCAGCAGGCGCGAGCCCGGTGTCGTAGGCGCTATACCTTGCCACGTAGACGCATTGATCGAGATCGAGCACCGCCACCGGATCTGCCTCATCGCTGCGCACGGCCAGATCGAACAGCGCCGTTCGGGTACTGGTCCAGTGCAAGCCCGGATTGCTCAGCAGGCGCGCGGCTGCGGGCAATTCGGTGGCGATTATCGTGGGGCCTTGCGGCAGCGTGTCGGGCGCGGAACGGGTCCGGATTTCGACGCCCAGTGTCCGCGCCCGGGTCTCGAGCGCCGTCACGAGTGAGGCCCAACCCTCGCGCAGGTAGCAGAAGCCCGCAGGCTGGAAAGCCCGCTGCAGCCGCTCATGGCCGAACGCCGCGGACAGTTCACCCGGGTTGGCGTGGTAGGTGGGCAGTGAGAGGAAGCCGGTGGCCGCTTCGGCGCCGGCTTCGCCCATGTGTTCGACGGCCCAATCGCGGTAGCTGCGATCGACGGGCGCCGTCAGGCTCAGGGTTTTCATGACCGCTTCGAAAACTGGCGGGAAGGCCTGCCGCTCGCCGCGCCACACCATCGTGAACGCGCCTTCCCTCGGTGGAATCGTTGGCGGCAGCAGTTCTCGTTGCCTCAGCCATGAGTCCATGATCCCCGTATACAGGGCATGCGGGCCGACATTGGTCTTGTACGGCCCGGGCTCGGTTCGCCCGCGCCCCCCGAGGGTCGCCTGTTTCTCGTGCAGGCTTACCTGCGCGCCCTGCTCGGCCGCACTGATTGCGGCGACCAGCCCTGCCAGTCCGCCGCCGATGACCGTGATGTCCGTAGTTGCCATGGTGTGCCTATGTCGGGGCTGTGGACTGAAGATGCCCGGTGGCACTCGAGGCGTACCCCGCGCGCCCGCGTCGCAAGGCGCGTGGCATTCGGTGCTTGGCCGTGGCGAGTGCGGACACGATCAAATCAGCGGGTTGTTGGGTTCATAGCCCAGGCGGTGGCGGCCCCAGAGCTCGTAGGCGCTTTCACGTTCGATGAACACATGGGTTGCGAGGGTGTTGAGATCGCGGAAGAAGCGTTGCAGGGGAGCCTCCAGCTTGAACGCGCTGGTGCCGGCGCGGGCCATCATGTCGTTCACGCTGGTCCGGCACATCTCGCAGATAAGGCCGGCACGCAGCTTGAATTCAAGTCGCTTCTCCAGATCGAAAGCCTGTCGCGTGGCGGTGGCCCAGGTATCGGCAACCAGGCTATCGAGCAAGGTGTCGCAGGCCTTCTGGCGGGCATGCGCCTCGCCCAGATTGATATGCACGGATTGCCGTTCGGCGGTCTTGTCGCCGATATGGCTGCGGACCTTGTTGCGCACGATGTCTTCGTAAGCGCGGGTCGCGCCTTCGAGCCCACCGGTGTAAACGCCCATGACTTCGCAGTAGATGAACGGCAACAGCGGGATCCGGTACAGCGGATTGGCGTGGCTCGAGTCGGTCGAATTGAAGAGATCAAAAGTGGGCAAGGTGCGGTGCTCGGGCACAAACAGCGCATTGGCGACGACGTCGTTGCTTCCCGTACCGCCCATGCCGCCCATGTGCCAGACGTCGTCGACTTCGATCTCTTCCTTGCGCACGACGAAGGCTCTGGCGTCGGCGCCGCCGGATTTCGCGAGGATCACCCAGTCTGCGTGCGCGATGCCGGAGGAATAGCTCGACCGGCCAGAGACCTCGTAGCCGCCGGCGACCGGTTTGATGGTGAGACCCGGGGACGGCTGGATAGGCGCCATGGTGTAGGGTTTGTCGGCGAAGAACTCCTGCTGGCCTCGCTCCGGGAACTTGGTCAGCATCCAGTTGTGCCCAAGATAGAACGCCGTCACCCAGGCGCTCGACATGCACGCCGTGCTCAGCGCCCGACCGAGGGCCGTCAGCGTGTCGAGCCCAAGCTCATGGCCACCAAAACGCTTCGGCACCAGCGCACGCAGGATGTCGGCCTCGAGCAGTTCGCGGATGGTGTCATCGTGCAGTCGCCGATTGGCTTCGGTCTGTGCGGCGCGGGCGGCGATGCCCGGCAACAGCGCATTGACCCGTTCGAGTAATTCGCCACCGCTTACCGTCATCGTCCCCTCCCTCCGCTGCTGGATTCGGAATCGTTCGAGCCCTTGTAACGGCCGATTTTACACGCACACCCGCATTCACACCTGCAGCAAGGTGCGATGGAATTCAGCGCGTGGACTCGGCCCTGGCGCGGAATGCCCGGAACCATGGCGATGAAATTCTGGGACAGGCATCGAGTGCTGGCTCTGCTGGCGGGTAGGGGGCGGGGGCAAGATCCGTACAGGCTCAAAGCCCGCCTGCGCGCGCGGCTATCGGGGGCTTCCGGTTCAAGGTGCGGCACCCGCGGGTTGCAGCGGGCTGAAGTGGTGCGCCGGGGCAAGTCCGTGCGCGGTCCTTCGTCGCCTGGGCGGTAGGACGTCGTTACACGCGACATCCTGGCCACGCCTGTTCAGGGCAAACCGGTGCCAGGCAAAACCATTCACTAACGCGTCGGGATGCCCAGCAGTTGACCTTCGTAGTAGCTGGCAAGCGCGTCCAGTTCGCCGGCGCAGTCCCCGCTAAAACACGACCCGTGCATCACGGCCAGGCGCGCTGGCTCCAATGCCTTGAGTGCACGAATGGTGGGCGCCGTGCCAGGCGTTAGCGCCGTCGCGTGGAAGTTTTCTTCAGCCGCGATGGCCGCCGCCACGAGGCTCGATTCCGTCAATGCGGGACCGTTACCCAGTTGCGTGAACAAATCCCCGGTGAAGAGCGTCCTGGTCACTTCCTCGAAAATCAAACCGGATTCCCAGGCATGCGGTACGTGCGGGGTGTCGATGTATCGAATCCGCTTGCCACCGAGGTCCAGCACTTCGCCGTTGGTCAGTAAGCGTGGCGGACGGTCGGCGAGGTCGTTCAGGGAAACCCTGCAGGCAGTCGCCCCGTGGGCCACCTGCGCCAGGGGTGCGACCGCCAGCCACTGGTTCATCGAGCCGCATTCGTCCGACTCGACGTGGCCAAAGCTGACCCAGCGCAGCGCCTCCAGGGCAATGACGGTGGCAACGGCCTCTGCTACGAAAGGGAAAAGGCCCCGGGCACCACAATGGAAAAGCAGGGGTTCGGCCGCCTCGATCAAATACTGGTTGAAGGTAAAGCCGCCCGGGATTACTGCGGGAGGCACCGGCGTGCTGATCCTGTAAATGCCATCGGCGATTTCGTCTATCCGGGTACCACTTTGGGAGTTCGTAATCATGGAAGGGTCCTCCTTTCAACTCGTCAACGGCCTGACGCGGCAAGGTGCCACTCGTTCGCAGCCGCGCCACGGACGAACGGGGCACCGGGAAGATTGCTCCGCCCTCAGTCCGAAAACGCAAACCCCGCGTAGCCCTTCGCGACCACCTCTTCGCAGGTGCGTCGATACGTCCCCACCCCACCCGCATAGGGCGTGAACATCCGTATCTTGCCGGCGATGTTGGTGCCGGTGTACCAGGAATTGGTCAGGGGATAGAGCGTGGCATGCCCGAGTTCGTGCACGGTCTGCACCCACTCATCTTCCGCCCGCTCGAGTGGCTCGACGTGGCCCTTGCCCTGGACTGCCATGTAGTCGAGGCACTGGGCGATGAAGGCCACGTGCTGCTCGATGGAGGTGAGCATGTTGGACAGCACGCTCGGGCTGCCGGGGCCCGTGATCATGAAGAAGTTGGGGAAGCCCGCCGTGGTGAGGCCGAGGTAGGTGCGTGGGCCTTCCTTCCATTTGTCCTTCAACTGCGCGCCGCCCTTGCCGCGGATGTCGAGTTGCAGCAGCGGGCCGGTGATGGCATCGAAGCCGGTGGCGAAGATGATCATGTCGAGCGCGTAGGACTGGCCCGCAGTGCGCAGGCCGTCCGCAGTGATCGTCTCGATGGGTGACTTCCGGAGGTCCACCAGGGTGACGTTGTCGCGGTTGAAGGTGGCGTAGTAGCCCGTGTCCACGCAGAGCCGCTTGGTGCCGATCGGGTGGTCGGTGGGAATGAGCAGTTCCGCGATTGCCTGATCCTGCACGGTCGCGCGAATCTTTCTTTCCACGAACTCGGCCGCCGTACGGTTGGATTCGAGATCCATCAGCAGGTCGGGATAGGACATCACGAAATTGAAGCCGCCGTCAGCCCAGGCGGCTTCGAATTCGCGCTCGCGCTCCTCCGGCGGCACCGACTTGGCGGCCTTGCCGTTGCTGCTGAAAGGAATACCGATCTGCGAGTAGCGCGCAGCCTCGCGGTGCGCGGTGTAGGTGGCTTTGAGTTCACGCGCGGCGTCCGGGTCCAGCGGGCCGTTCCAGGCCGGGATGCTGTAGTTGGGGGTGCGCTGGAAGACGTAGAGGTGTTCGGCCTGCGGCGCCACTGCGATCGTCGACTGCACACCCGAGGATCCTGTTCCGATGATGCCGACGCGCTTGCCGTCGAAGCTCACGGGCTCGTGCGGCCAGCGCCCGGTGTGGTACCACTCGCCCTTGAAATCCTTGAGGCCCGGATAGTCCGGCAGCGTCGAGGCCGACAGGCAGCCTACGGCAGAAATGAGGAAGCGCGCGGACAGGGCATCGCCCTGGTCGGTTACCACTTGCCAGCGGCCGGTGGCTTCGTCGTAGTACGCCGAGCTGACACTGGTTTCGAAGCGGATGTCACGGCGGAGGTCGAAGCGGTCGGCCACGTGGTTGGCGTAACGGAGGATTTCTGCCTGGGGTGCGTAACGTTCGCTCCAGTCCCAGTCCTGTTCCAGATCGCCGGCGAAGGAATAGGAGTAGGTCATGCTCTCGGTGTCGCAGCGTGCGCCGGGGTAGCGGTTCCAGTACCAGGTGCCGCCCACCCCGTCGCCCCGTTCGAACACCTGCACGGAGAGTCCGCGCTGGCGGAGTGCGTGGAGCATGTGCATGCCGGCGAAGCCGGCGCCGATGACAATCGCATCGACGGTTTGGGGTGTGGTGGTGGCGGAAGACGGATTGGGCATGGCAGGGTTCCTCTGGGGCCGACGGCCAGGGGGGCGCCGGCGTGTAGTGATGGGGTTGGTTGGGCCGCAGCGATCAGCCGGCGGCCGCGCGGGACTCTGGTCGGAATCCTACCTGCTGGACGGCAACATCGCCGTTAGCTTCGCGTATGGCTACCCATGGTGCGCAAGGCAGGTCGCAGGCGACGTCTGCAGGCGGGTTGCTACTCCCGCGTGGCGGACAGGACGCCCTTGGCCGCGATCGCGAGCAGCGCCACCACGATGAAGACGCTCGGCAGGCCGGGCAGGAAGGCGATGACGCTGACCAAATCCGTCTTGCCGAGCGGGCTATCACCGAGGGTGAGTCCCCGATTACCCGCTGCATTCCCCAGCCAGTAGAACAGCGTGAAGCTCCAGGCGACGTAGATGAAGCCATAGGCCGTGAGCTTCTGCAGCAGCGGACTCAAGTTGAGCTTGGGCAGCGCAAGGGCCACGACGATCACCAGCAGGCCATTCATCGAACCCCCGGAATGGGCGCGTACCCAGCCTTCGCTCGTCCCGTAGACGTGGAGCGGCATGAGGTGCCCGGGCCACAGCTCGACACCCCCGATCAAACTGAACATCAGCATGAAGCCGGCGAACATCGCGGCCAGGATGACCAGCAGGCCATTGCCGATCATCAGTCGCTGCAAGCGTTCCATCGTGTTGTCCTCTCTTGCCCGGTGATTAACGTGCTGTCGTTCAGATTGGGAAGCGCCCACGCGCGGCGGGTGTTCAGGCCGGCCGTGCGTGCGTCACCGGGAAAGGCACCGGCATCGCGCTGTTGCTCGTGTCCACCAGCGGAATCAAGGCGCCTTCCGCCAGGGTGGCATGGCCAGCCAGCCAGTCCGTCACCCACTGCGGTTCGTTTTCGTTGCGCGGGTTGTAGCCGGGCAGCATGGCCTTCAGCAGGGAAGGTCCGACGTTCGCAGCCAGTGCAAGGATCTCGCGGGCGATCTCTAGCAGGCGTCGCGGGTGGTACAGATCGCCATCCTTCCGCAGCGCCATGCACATGCCGAAGAGGCCGTAGCCCAGCACGTGGAACGAGCCATGCAACACGCCGAATGCACGGGGCAGGTACTCGCCGGAACACGCCATGTAGGCGTCATACGCGACGGTCTTGTGTTCCGCTTCCTCGATCATGTGCATCAGCCAGAACGAAGGCACGTGCGGGCTGGCACCTCCGAACAATTCCCAGCGCTTGTTGACGAACCACGACGTGAAGCCATTGGTCATGCTTTCGAAGCCCGCGCTGTAGGCGAGCCGCGTGCGCAGGCTTTTCTTCGATAACCTGGCGTAGGACTTCTGCATGCGGGCTTCGAGCGCTGCGAACTCCGGATAGCCGTTGGCTTTCAGCAGTTCGTTCATGCGTCGATGGCATTGGTAATGCTGGGCTTCCTGCCCGTTGAAGCCGCGAATGTCGTCCAGCAGGCGGGGATCCTCGATGTGCGCACTGGCCTCCTGCAGGGTCTTGATGAGGAAGGGTTCGAGGTAAGGCATGGTCAGGGAAAAGCCGTTGAACAGGTGCGAACGCACGACGTGCGCAGGTGACCATTTGGGATCGAGATCCGACGGGAAGTCGAAATTGAAGCGGCGGATGATGATCTCGTCCACGAGCTTTGCCTGGTATTCCCAGGCCGGGCGCGCCGCGTTCGATGGCCTGGACTCAGGCATGTTGTTCACTCCTGTGCCGTGTAAACCGGGAGCCTCAGGGGCCGACGGCGCGAGTACATCATGCCACGCGCCCACTGCTGGGCAATGGCCGCGGCTGCGGGGTCATTATGTTGCGGTGAATCATCACGCCCAGACCCTTACGCTTTCCCGGGCGCCGCGCGAGCAGCACATTCGAGTTCCGCGGCCTGTTCGCGCTTTAGTCGATCGAGTACTCGAAACAGGTGCGCTGGACCGGTTTGATTTCAAGCCCTACGAGCCGGCGCCCGTACCCCGCTGCAGCAGGTCCCGGTTGCGCGTGGCATAAGCGCGTGTAATGCCGTCTGTCTGCACGCCGTAGCCGATCTTTCCTGCGCAGTTCCAACGCATGAAGTGCTGCACGTAGATCACCGAAGGCCATGGGCCCAGGGGCCCGCAGTTGAGCGTCGCGCCCGTGATCTGGAAGCGCTTGCCCCGCACGTCGGTGGCTTCGAGCAGGGTGCTCATCGCATACATCCCGCTGCGTTCGGAGCGACCGGTCAAGGCGGTAAGGCCATACGCGCGCCCATGCTCCAGCACATAACCACTGATGAGCGCGCCGATTGTTTCGTCCTTCGCCGGATCGATTACCGCGAGCGCATGGAGGGTGAGTGCTTCCCCGAAACTACCATGCAGCCAGGTCACGTTCGTGACCCCGCGATCGTCGCGCAGGCCCCAGCTGCGATCGGCGGTGTCGATGCAGTCCACCGCGTAGGTCCGGCCGCGAATTCGGGCTTCGCCCGTGATCCTGCCGGTAAGTTCGTAATGCCCTGAAAAAGCCTGATCCCAGCCCTTGCCGACGCGGGCTGCGGCCATCGGATCGGTGGCTGGATCGTTGATGTCCCATGGCTCCATCAGGGAATTGAATTCGAGGTGGATTTCGGTGTCGTCGATACCGACGTAATCGATGAGATAGCGCTTGAGCGGGTCCACTGCCTTGACCGACAGGCCGTTCGGCAAGGCGTAGTCCAGCAGCGATCCCGGGCAGGGCAGGTGCTGCTGGTTGTCGACGTAGATCTGGTTCTCCCAGGCCGTGGTGATGCGGTCCTGCACTGTGATGTCGCTCATGCACACGCCGAGCGCAGGCTTGGCGAAAAGATACAGGCTGCCACTGATCCTCGCCTCCGGGATGCAGAAGGGCCAGAAATTGGTTTCCGTCCAACGGAAGTGGGCGTCCTTCGGCATCTGGAATTGCGCTTGGTCAGGTCGAATCATCGGGGTGTCTTCCTGGGTGGGAGGGAGCTGGAGAATCGACGGCGATGCCGGCGGGATAGTGGATGAGAGTTTCGATGGGCGTGAAACCCACACCGTCATCCCAGGCCTGGGGGGCGAACCACGAACGCTCGCGTTCGATCTGCGCGCGCGAGGCTGCCAGTACCGCACGACCGACCGGCGCGCGACATCCAGGCTCGCCATCCACCCACACGGCCCGCACCAGCGCGCCAATGGCATTGCGCATGTGCGTGAGCGAGGCCTCGAGCGCAGCCGGCGAGGATTTCGCCCCGGCGCTGAGCTTGGCCGCATCGATCACCTCGTGGCCGAGCGCTGCCTGCGCGGCGGTAGTCTCCACGCCGCCGCGGATCTCGCCCTGCAGTGTCGTCGAAAGGTCGAGATAGCGTTGCAGGGCATCGCAGTCGTAATGGAACTGCATGGGCAGCCGCAGCGCGAGCAGGTGAAGCATGCCGAGGACCAACTGCGCCTGCTCCAGGGCCATGCGATTGGCCGGGTCCACTGCGGGCAAGATCACGTCGGTCATGGATTTGATGATGCTCTGCAACTGGAGATCCGGCCTCAGGTCCATGTCAGGCAAGCTCCTCGAGGAGGGCATTGAGTTCTTCCGCGAACTTCGACCCGACGCCGATGCACCAGGCCACCAGCACGTCCTGGTGGGTCTTGCCCCCCTTGGCCGCGCGATAGCCCGTGGCCAGGGCCATCACCGCCGTCTTCCAGGTGTTGAGGACCTTGAAGTAGCGCAGTGTCTGCGCGTCAACGGACAATCCAGATGCCCTCTCGTAGGCCTCGAGGAAGTCTTCTTCGAACATCAGGCCGCAAACGAGATTGCGCCCACCCGGTGCGATGGGGTGGCCCCAGGTGAGATTGGTAGACCAGGCGAGATCTTCATGCCGATCGCCGAGGTGACCGAGTTCCCAGTCGAGCCACGCCGTGATCTGCCCCGAGGCCTCGTCGAACAGGAAATTTCCGCAACGGTAATCACCGTGCAGGATCGAAATCCGCGAAACGTGGGGCATCCGGGCCCGCAGCCACATTTCGGCAAACGCGATCAGCGGCAAATCTGCCTGTGCATCTTCCGCCCAAACGCGCGCCCACCAGTTGATCTGGCGCTCGACTGCCTGCGTGCCAGGCGCCGGGATCTCGAATGCGCCAAGCTCAGCTTCCCGCCAATCAAGGGTATGGATGCGCGCAAGTTGCTCGACGAACTGGGAAGAGAGCAGTGGCCGGAGTCGCTCGCCGTAGTTCGTGCCCATACCGGAGACGGCGCCCCCTACGCCGTGGGTAGGCTTGGTCATGCCCTCCATCAGGCCGTAGACAAGCCCCGGGTAGGGCAGGTGTTCCCCCTCGGGATCAACCCAGAAGACCGGCGGCACGGGGATCTGCCCGGCGAAGGCCCTGAGCAGCTGGAATTCACGAAGTCGACTGCTTTCGACGATGGACTCCGCAGGTTGCATGCGCAGCACCATGGAGCTCGTGGTACTGGCTTCGCCAGGGGGCTGCCAGCGCAACTGGAAGGCCATCTGCAGTTTCGATGCACCACCGGTCAACCAGCGGGGTTGCGTGATTTCGAAAGGCGTCTCCAGCGCCGCACGCAAGAGGGCTTCGACCCCCGCACACAGCGCGCCCAGCGACAGCGGCTCATACCCTGCACCCGCGCGACGCGAAAGCTTGCGTGTGAGGAAGCCTTCGACTGCCGGTTCGCAGGGAAATTGTCGCTGCAGCGCTGCAATCCAGGCGGGCGAAGGATGGGCTTTATCGGTGACCACCGGCATGGCTGAACCTTTCGAAAGACACTGGGTGGGTCCGAACTTGCGCCGCCGCCCGTGCCAGCGCCGCTGCAGCGAAGACCGCGTGGAAGTCGCCGCTGCCTGCGTGCCAGCGCCGGGCAAATGGAATATACGAAGACTTCCTGCCAGTCACAATCTGTGTCCGGCGAGTGCCGCGGCCGGCGCGCCCTGGCGCAGGAA
>JAYTTZ010000263.1:0-4535 GCA_043744805.1 Gammaproteobacteria bacterium | reverse complement strand
TATCCGCCTGCGGTGCTCATTTACCCGCTTGTAAACTGCGCTCCTCGGCGGACACGCGCCTTGCAGCCAGCCCCCTCGCTACGTTTTTCACCAACCTGCCAGGGCTGAACCCTAAGCCGGCAACCTCCAGCCCGCCTCAGCCGAGGCGGCCGTCGGCTACGAACAGGAAGTTGTTGATGTAACGACCAGAGGCCGACCGCTGGCCGCCGGCATCCACCAGCGCGCCCACGTCCTGCCACCTGTCTTCATCGAGGAAATACGCGCGATAACCCAGGGCCGCCAGCGCCAGCGCGACGCGCTGCAGGCAGCCGGGGTTATGGCGTTCCTCCAGTTCTATCAGCAGCGCCGGGTGCTGCGTGGCGATGGTCTGCCAGGCGCCGGCAAGCACTTTCTCCTCGTGCCCTTCCACGTCGATCTTGATGAAGTCGAGATCGACGAAGCCTTGTGCATCGAGCGAGCACAGCGGCGTTTCGAATCGCGCCATGGTGGCGTTGGAATCGCGGGTTTCCAGGGTTCCGCCCGGATCGTTCAAGCCACCTCCGTGCTTGTACGGCACCAGCAGCGTGGCCACCCCCGCATGATCCGACAGTGCCGCCCCATGGACCGTGACGTTGGACAGTCCTGCCGCGCGGAGGCGAATCGCCAGCGCTGGATTGGGTTCGAAGGCTTCGACCCGGCCTGCATGCCGGGCAAGCCAGTAGGTGTAGACCCCGCGGTTGGCGCCGCAGTCGACGACCCGCCGTGCGCGTCCCAGCATCTCCCGGATTCTGGCGAATTCAGGATCGCCGTGGCGGCGCAGTCGGTGGGCGCGAAGGATGAGGCGAAGGCGTTCGATTGGGTTCACGGCGGAGTCCAGGGTGCGCTGGCGGGGAGCGCGCATGGTGCGGCGGCGGAGGCGAGCCCACAAGGGATCGCGCGCACGCCAGCCGTGGCCTGCGTCTGTACACTGCGGCGAGCCCCCTTCGACACTACCCATGCCGACCACCCGCCTGCGCTTTCTCCCCCTGCTGTTGATCGCTTCGCTGCTGTCGGCTTGCGCCGCGCCGCTCCTCCTGTTGCCTTCGCAGCGCGACCTCATGTGGGCTCTCCTGACCCCGCTCGTGGGTTTCAATCCCAATGCGTTCAATCTGTTCGAGCAACCCATGGTCAAGCAGCGCATGACCGCGATGCTCGGCCCCCACTACGAAGAAACCATGCAACTGCTGCGCACGGCCGATCAGCTACAACGGCAGGGTCCGCTGTTCTTCGTCATCTCGCGGCTTGCGCAGAACCCGACGGTCGCCCGGCAGGCCGGTCTGGTGTGGAATTCCGACAGCGATCGCCTTGCCACCGTGATTCAACGCAGCGGACGCACCGACATCCTCACCGAAATGGTCCAGGGCGCCGTGACTGCGACCGTGGCCGGCGCGGCGCCCAGGTTGCCTGCAGAGATTTCGAAATGGCTCGTTGGCGCTCCCGCGAGCGGGTCCGGCGTGGCAGGCCCAGGCGCGCTACCGACGGAAATCAAGCCGGCGTCGCAGGATGAGCCTGCGCTGCCGGCATCCAAGGAGGTGCTCCCGCCACTCCCGCGGCCCACCGGGGAGGGCGCGCCGCCCGTCGAGGCCTTCCCGGCGCCAACGGAGAACGCTATGCCTGTCCCTGCGACCGAACTGCAATCCCCAGAGGGCGCGACACCGCCCGTTGAAATCAGTCCCCCACCCCCTGCCGCTGGCGCCCCCGTTACGTCGGAAGCTGCAGCCCCGGCCCCGTTGGACTGACGGCGCGCATTGCACCCTGCGGGCAGGCTGCAGCAAGCTCGTGCAACTGGCGCCCATAACATAAGGACATCCGTGGAAAGGCAATTCTGGCTGGAGCGCTGGGCAAGGAACGAAACCGCGTTCCACCTCCCCGAGGTCAATCCCAAACTCACCGCCTTCTGGCCCTTGCTGGGCCTCACGGCGGGCTCGCGCGTGCTGGTGCCCCTGGCGGGCAAGACCGTCGACTTGCGCTGGCTCCGCGAGCAGGGACATTCGGTGCTTGCCGTCGAACTGAGCGAAGACGCTGCACTCGCGTTCTTTGCGGAAGCCGGCCTCACGCCGACCCGGACCGAGGTGGGCGCGTTCACCCACCTCGCTGCAAACCACATCGAATACTTCGTGGGTGATATTTTTGACCTGGGCACCGAGACGCTGGGCGCTATTGCCGGGATCTGGGATCGCGGCGCGCTGGTCGCCCTGCCTGCCAAGCTGCGCCAACGTTACGTGGCGCATCTCGGCGCACTCGGCGTGCCGGGTACCCGCACGCTGTTGGTGGCACTGGAATACGCGCAGGACCGCATGCAAGGACCGCCGTTTTCGGTGGAGGTGACGGAAATCGAAGCGCTCTTCGGTGCGACTCACGACATCTCGCGCCTGGACCGCGAGGACATCCTCGATCAAGAGCCGCGCTTCAGGGCGCGTGGCCTCGAGGCGCTCGAAAGCTGCGTTTACCAACTCGTGCGCGAAGGTTAGCGACGCGGGTACGGGTCACTCGAGGCAAGGTAGACCAAAACAACGAAGACCATCCCGGGGGAGACCAACCGTGACACGCCAACGCCAGGCAGATCCTTACGCCATCCCGCTTGAAAAGCTCGATGTCAGCAACCCATGGCTGTACCAGCAGGACCTCATCGGCCCTTACTTCCAACGGCTGCGCGAGGAGTCTCCGGTGCACTACTGCGCGCAGAGCAGCTATGGGCCGTACTGGTCCATCACCCGCTTCAACGACATCGTCGCGGTGAATTCCAACGACGACGCGTTTGCCTGCGATTACCGGCTCGGCGGCCACATCCTCGGCTACGAGGAACTCTTCCGCGAACATGGCGTGGACGCACGCATGTTCCAGTCCACCGACGCGCCCGTGCACACCGCGCAGCGCAAGGCGATTGCACCCATCGTCGCGCGCGCCAGCGTGCGCGACATGGAAGACATGATCCGCAGTTGTGCCGCCAATGTGCTGGACGCGCTGCCGGTTGGCGAAACCTTCGACTGGGTGTCCCTGTTGTCGATGGAACTCACCTCGCAGATCGTGGCGCGCCTGTTCGATTTCCCGTGGGAAAAACGTCGCCAGCTCACCTGGTGGTCCGACGTTGCCGTGACCCAGCCGGGCTTTGGCATCATCGACAGCTGGGATGAGCGCCGCGCGGCGCTGGAAGACTGCTTCACCACGTTCGCCGGGCTCTGGCAGGAGCGCCTCGCCGCCGAGCCGCGCAATGATCTGCTCTCGATGATGGTCCACAGCGAGGCCACCAGGAACCTGAGCCCCGGTGAATTCCTCGGCAACCTCATCAACCTCATCGTGGGCGGCAACGACACGACGCGCAATTCGCTCACCGGCGGCATCGTGGCCCTCAATCGCTTTCCCGGTGAATACGCACGGCTGCGCCAGGATCCTGCGCTGGTGCAGTCGATGGTGCCGGAAATCATTCGCTGGCAGACGCCCATCTCCCACATGGCGCGCACCGCGAAGGACGACATCGAAGTGGCTGGCAAGACTCTCCGCAAGGGCGATCGCGTGGCGCTGTGGTATGTCTCGGGCAATCGCGACGCTTCGGAGATCGACCGCCCGGAAGACTTCATCATCGACCGACCGCAGGCGCGCCGGCACTTGTCCTTCGGCTTCGGCGCCCACCACTGCGTGGGTTACCGCCTGGCGGAACTCCAGTTACAGGTGGCGTGGGAAGAAATCCAGAAGCGCTTCCGCTACGTGGAAGTGATGGGCGAGCCCCGGCGCGTGTGTTCCAACGTCATCCACGGCTACGCCTCGCTGCCGGTGCGACTCCATCGCTGGTAAGTGCGGCTGCCCGCCTTTGTCTTGACCACGGTCACGCTGTGGGCCCACGGCAGCCGCGAAATGCCGGTGTGGGGCGAAACCTACAAGCCGAGCCTTGGCGCGCTCGGCGAAGAAAAACTCCATGCGCGGATCGAAGCCCTCATGGCGTTCATCGAAGGCCTGCAGGCGCTTATCACGCGTTGCGGATGGTGAGTCCGCCGTCCACCGGCAGCGCCACGCCGGTGACGTACGAGGCGGCAGGCAGCACGAGGCTCAAGGTCATCTGCGCCACTTCCTCCGGATCACCGTAACGCCGCAGCACGGTGCGGCGCCGGGCGAATTCCTGCTTCGCTTCATCGGGGATCCCGGCCGTCATGCCCGTGAGGATGGGGCCCGGGCAGAGGCAGTTCACCGTGATCCCGCGCGCGCCGAGTTCCACCGACAGCGCACGCGTAAGCCCGATCACGGCGGTCTTGGCAGCGGTATAAGGGCTGATACCCTTGGTGGCGCCCAGACCTTCGGTCGAAGCAATGTTCACGATGCGGCCGGCGGTGCTCTTGCTGAGGTACGGCAGGCATTCACGGATGAGCAGCGCCTGCGCGGTGACGAGCACCTCGAAGGTTTTCGCCCAGCGTGCTTCAAAATCAGGTCCGTCGATGGGCGTCTCGAGCACGATGCCCGCGTTGTTGACCAGGATGTCGATGCCACCCCAGCGCGCCACCATGTCGGCCACCACGCCGCGCCGC
>JAYTTZ010000262.1:0-17854 GCA_043744805.1 Gammaproteobacteria bacterium | reverse complement strand
AAGCTCTCCGAAGGCCAGATCGCGTTGCTCCAGACCCTCAAGGGTTACCGGATGGACGTCTATCCCACGCATCGCAGCTGTGGTTTCCCGGATTCGGTCTACGCGCGCACCAAGCAGAACGCCACCCAGGCCAAGATGGCCGACGATGGCTGGGCGCTCGCGGATGCGGTGCCTTCGGGCGTGCCGTTCCCGATTCCCCAGACCGGCGCGGAAGCCATCTGGAACCACAAGCTCCGCTGGTCCGGCGAAGGCCGTACCGAAACCTACTCCACCATTTTCTCGGAGTCCTCGGGCGCGTCCTTTACGCCGCTGGTCCAGAACCAGTGGACCCTCACGCCGTTCGGCAACCCGAAGGCAGAACACCTCGCCGACAGCGGCGGCATCGAATACAAGCTGCTGAACGAAGTCGTCTCGCCGCCGGCGCGCGTGGGCGAACTCATCCTGCTGCATTACTTCCTGAACAAGAGCAACGACGCCTGGCTGTACTTCCCGGGCCAGCGCCGCGTGCGCCGTTCCCCGAGCTTTGCCTACGACAACCCGGTGCCGGGTTATGAAAACCTGCTGATGGTCGACCAGTACCCCATGTATTCCGGGGCGATGGATCGCTACGACTTCAAGCTCATCGGCAAGCAGGAATTGTACGTGCCGTACAACACCTTCAAGTTCAACGACACCACCCGCAAGTTCAAGGACATCTTCGGCAACGAATACCCGCAGCGTGATCTGGTGCGCTACGAACTGCACCGCGTGTGGAAAGTGGAAGCCACCGTCAAACCCGGCATGCGCCACCTGTTCCCCAAGCGCACGTTCTTCCTCGACGAAGACACCTGGGCGCTGCTACAGGAAGACATCTACGACGCGCAGGGCAAGATCTGGCGCGTGATGGAGTCCTATCCCTACACCGCATGGGAACTCCCCGCCTGCGTCTACCAGGGCTACATCAGTTACGACCTCAATGTCGGGCGCTTCATGGCGGACAACATGCCGCAGGAAGGCAAGGTCGACTGGCTCGCAGGACGCGAAGGCCGCATCGATCCCAAGAAGTTTGACGCCAACGAACTGCGTCGCGCCGGCAGCCGTTAAGCCTTTGCAAGGAGCAGAACACTCATGAAAACGCATCGCAAGAAAGCACTGGACCTCGCGTTGTCGGTAAGCCTTGGCCTCGGCGCCCTCCTGGGCGCGGGCACCGCCCAGGCCTTCCTCCTGGACTTCGACGGCGTCCAGGTCAACGTGGACTCGCAGCTCTCCTATGGCATCCAGTTGCGGACCGAAGACCGCGACAAGACCACGGTCGGCAACGACAACGGTGGGCAGATCCCGGTCTCTGGTGCCATTGGCGAGCTCATGCACGGCCCAGGGGGTGGTGCCGCGGCCAACCCTGATTTCAACGTGCTGAACGGCGACAACGGCAACCTCAACTATGATGCCGGCCAGCTCGTCTCCGGCGCGATCAAGGGCACCCATGAGCTTGGCCTGCGCTACGATGGCTGGGAGTTCCTCGGCCGCATTTCCTGGCTGCACGACCACGCCGTGGGCGATACCAATTACGTGCCCCTGTCGCAGGCCGCGAAGGACGTGGCGGAAACCAACTTCACGCCGCTCGATCTCTGGATCTCCAAGGACTTCGAAATCTTCGGCAAGCCCACCAAGGTACGGCTTGGCAACCAGGTGGTGTCCTGGGGCGAAGACGTCTTCATCCTGGGTGGCATCAATTCCGTCAACGCGCTGGACATCCGCCGCTTCCACACGCCGGGCACCCAGCTGAAGGAAGTCTTCCGACCGGCGCCGATGTTCTACTTCAACACCAGCCTGACCGACGCCGTCAGCCTCGAAGGCTATTACGAGTTCCTCTGGAACGGCTTCCGCTTCGACCCGGTGGGCACTTTCTTCTCCGGTGCCGACGTGGTGGGCAAGGGCCAGCTGCCGGCTTACGCGCCCACGTCCTTCGGCCTGTGCGCGCCGCTCCAGTGCGGTGACGGCGTGCGGACGCCGGCGCTTCCGGGCGCCAACATCGTGCCCATCCGCAACGCCGACGTGCGGCCCCGCGACGGCGGCCAGTTCGGCTTCGCGCTGCGCTACATCGCCGACAGCATCGACAGCGAGTTCGCGTTCTACTACGAGCGCTACCACGACAAGCTGCCATTCACTTCCTTCACTTTCGATCCCCGCGCGTCCTCGCTGCTAACCCCGGGCAGCCAGGCCAACCTGCTTGGCCTCCAGTACTTCAACGAATACGGCCAGTCCAAGAACCTCTTCGGCTTTTCGGCCAACACCAAGGTGGGTCCGGTAGCCGTGGGCACGGAACTCTCCTACCGCCCGGAGGATTCTGTCGCCATCGACCCCACCGTGCCGACACCGGCCGGCCTTGCAGCGGGCTTCGGGTTCCCTTTCCAGGGCCTGGCACCCGGCTCGAAAGGCCTGCAGTACAGCGTGATGGATGGCGTGAGTTGCGGCCTGGGCACGGGTGATCCCATCACCCCCGGCGCGACCAAGGTCTTCGACCCCAGGACCTGCCGCACCACCGTGCGCGGCTTCGTCGAGGAGGAGAAGTTCCAGGCGCACCTGACCGGTTTCTACTTCATCGAGAACAACAGCATCATCGGCGACTGGATGCGTGCGGTGGGTGCGTCGGAAGGCTACGTGCTGACCGAAATCGCAGCCACCTACTACCCCAACCTCGACCAGAAGAACATTCCCTACCTCGTCTTCCCGAGCTATGCGGTGCCGGATGAAGCCTCCGCCGGGTACGTGGTGGAACTTGGCCTGACCTACCCCGATCTCCTTTTCGGTGGCAACGTCAGCCCGCAGATCGATTTCGCCCACGATTTCAGCGGCACCACGCCGAACGCGCTGCCGTTCATCGAGGATCGCAAGTCGGTGTACCTGGGCGTGAACTTCGACTGGCAGAGCAAGTACAAGGCGAACATCGGTTACAGCAGCTTCTTTGGCGGTGGGCTGTCCAACATTATCAAGGACCGGGATTTCTTCGCAGCCAGCGTGACGTACGCTTTCTGATGCCCTTAGTCGAAGGTGCCCGCAGTGGCCGGCGGGCAGCGGGGATCAAGGGATGATCTCCCGCCTGCTCGCTGCGCTGGAGCACCTGGTCTTTACCCACCGCGTGGCAGTGCTCGGCGCACTCGCGGCCATCACTCTGGTGATGGCCTGGTTCGCCAAGGATCTCCGCATGGAAGCAGGCTTCGACAAGCAGCTACCGATGGGCCACGAGTTCACCGATACCTTCTTCCAGTACCGGGAAACGCTCTTTGGCGCCAACCGCCTCATCGTCGTCCTGCACGCCCGCAAGGGCGATATGTGGAACGCGCCTTTCCTCAAAAGCCTCAACGACCTCACCCAGGCCGTGCGCTACATGCCCGGCGTGGACCGCAACTCGGTGTCCTCGCTGTGGACGCCCACTACCCGCGTACTGCAGATCACAGAAGAGGGTTTCCAGGCGCGGGACGTGATTGGCGGTGACATCACGCCCGAGAAACTGGACGACACCAACATCGCCGCCATCCGCGAGAACGTGGTCCTGGGCGGCTACGTGGGCAGCCTGGTGGCCAATGATTACTCGGGTGCGATGGTGGTGGCGGATCTCCTCGACTACGATCCACGCAGCAAGCAGAAGACCGACTACATCGAACTCGGCAAACGCATCGAGCACGAGGTGCGGGAGAAATTCGAAACACCGGATCTGGAAGTGCAGATCATCGGCTTCGCCAAGCAGATCAGCGACGTCGCCGAAGGCGCCAAGTCGGTCTTCCAGTTTTTCGTCGGTGCCTTCTTGCTCACCGCGCTCGCGGTCTACCTCTACTGTCGATCCTTCGCCTTCACCTGCTCCGCGCTGATCTGCTCGCTGGTCTCCCTGGTGTGGCAGTTCGGCACCCTGCACCTGCTGGGTTTTGGCCTTGATCCACTTGCCGTGCTCGTGCCGTTCCTCGTCTTCGCGATCGGCGTGTCGCACGGCGTGCAGCAGGTGAACTACATCTCGCAGGGGATCTGCGCGGGCAAGAACTGCCATGACGCGGCCAGGGCCAGCTTCACCGGCCTGCTCATCCCCGGCTCGATGGCCCTGGTCACCGCCTTCGTCGGTTTCGCCACGCTCTACCTCATCCCGATCCCGATGATCCGCGAGCTCTCGCTCACGGCCTCGATTGGCGTGGCCTATAAGATCGTCACCAATCTCGTGATGCTGCCGGTAGTCGCCTCCTTCTTCCGCTTTGGTCCCGCCTACGTCGAACGCGTGACGAAACTCCGCGAAACCCGCGAAGCCTGGATGGGCGTGCTGGAGCACGTCGCGGAACGCCGCTGGGCGTTCATCATCACCGGCGCTGCCGTGCTGCTGTTCGCCGTAGCCTTCTGGCAGAGCCTCGGGCGCCACATCGGCTACCTCAAGCCGGGCGCGCCGGAACTGCGCGCAGATTCGCGCTACAACCGCGACGCCGTGTCCATCGTGGAGAAATTCAGCCTCGGGCTCGACGTCTTCACCGTGGTCAACGAATTCCCCAAGGAAGGCTGCTATGACTTCGCCCGCATGGCGTGGCTGGATGATTTCAGCTGGGAAATGGCCAACGTACCCGGCGTCATCAGCGTAGCCGCGCTGCCCAGCCTGGTGAAGATTGGTTCCGCCGGCTTCAACGAAGGCAATCCCAAGTGGCAGGCGCTGCCTCGCGACCCACGCTCCATGGCGAGCTTCATCGGCCTCGCTGGCGAGGGTTCCGGTCTCTACGATCCCCAGTGCACCGTGCTGCCCCTCAACGTCTATCTCGCGGACCACAAGGCCACGACCATCAAGGCCGTGGTGGCGGCCGCACAGCGCTATCGCATCGAGCACCCGTGGCAGGACATCAAGGTACGCCTGGCCAGCGGGAACGCCGGGGTGCAGGCCGCCACCGACCAGGTGCTGGAGAAAACGGAGCTCCCGATGATGCTCTACGTCTATGCCACCATCATCGCGCTCGTGTTCTTCACCTACCGCGACTGGCGCGCAACCGTCGCCTGCTGCGCCCCGCTCACCCTGGCCACCTTCCTCGGCTACTGGTTCATGAAGGATCTTGACATTGGCCTCACCGTGGCCACTTTGCCGGTGATGGTGCTCGCGGTGGGCATTGGCGTCGACTACGCGTTCTACATCTACAACCGGCTGCAACTCCACCTGGCCAATGGCATCGAGATTTCGGCGGCCTTGCAGCGCGCCCTGCTCGAAACGGGCAACGCCACTATTTTCACCGCCATCACCCTGTCGATCGGCGTGGCGACCTGGGCGTTCTCGGCCCTCAAGTTCCAGGCGGACATGGGCCTCCTGCTGGCCTTCATGTTCATGATCAACATGATCATGGCCATCACCGTATTGCCCGCGCTGGCCGTGGTGATCGACACCCTCATTCCCCGAACCGGGCCCGTGCAGCGGCCTTTCCTGGCCCACTGAGATGCGCCAGCTCATTGCCTTCCTCCTGCTTGGCCTTGGACTCTTCGCGGCGAACGCCGCCGATCAAGCTGCAAGACCCGCTGCAAACGAGACTTCGGCGCGCCACCAGCCGTTGGCGACTTCCCAGGCCATGTTGCTGGCGGCGACCCGTGCCGGAAATCGCCTGTTGGCGGTGGGCGAGCACGGCATCGTGCTGCTGTCGGACGACGAGGGTAGGACCTGGCGCCAGGCTGCGGAGGTGCCCACCCGCACCACGCTCACAGCGATGGTGTTCGTCGACGACAAACTCGGTTGGGCCACCGGCCATGGCGGCCAGATCCTCAACACCCGCGATGGCGGCGAGCACTGGACGCTGCAGGCCGGCGCAATGGACGGTGAGAACAGCCTGTTCTCAATCTGGTTCACCGATGCCCGGCATGGCATTGCTGTCGGTCCCTATGGCCACGCGCTGCGCACCGGGGACGGTGGCGAACACTGGAACGAGCAAACGGTCGCGGAGGGTGAGGACGCCGAACGCCACCTCAACCATGTCTTCGCCGGCAAGGATGGACGCCTCTACATCATGGCCGAGCTGGGCGCGGTCCTGCATTCGGACGATCGGGGTGAAACCTGGCAGCTGGTGCAGACACCTTACGCAGGATCGCTGTGGGCGGGCCTCGTGCGTCCCGACGGCAGCCTGCTCGCGCTCGGCATGACCGGCCACGCACTAGTGTCCATCGATCGCGGCGAGACCTGGCGCGAACTGGCTACGGGTACCACCCAGTCGCTAACGGCGGGCGTCGCGCTGCCTGACGGCCGGGAGGTGCTGGTGGCGCTCGGCGGGGCGATGAGCGTTGGCAACGCCGCGCTTGAATTCAAAGCAACGATTCGCGAAGACCGCCTACCGGTGGCAGCCGTGCTGGCCACCTCGAGCGAACTCCTGTTGTTCACCCAGGACGGCATCCTGCACCAGCCGCTGCCCGCGCCCTGACGTCGCGACAAGGCGGCCGGTAGTCGAGCCGCTCCCAGCGTTACCCGTAAGCACCGGACGCAATGCCCGGCGCGCAGCGGGGATGCGGGTGACGCAGCACATGGGGTACCTTCCCGGGGCATGGAAAACGCATGCTTGCGGGCCAACCGTCCGGGCTTGAGGGAGCCCGGTGAGGCACGCGTTTTACGCCCCGGCCAATACCCCCAACTGGAACTGTAAAAGCGCATGTTCGAGACGAAAGACCTCCACGGCTGCTTTACCTTGTTGCCCATCGAGCGGGTGCATTACGGTCCCGGCACGCTTGCCGCCCTGGCCGGTGAACTGGCCGCCCACGGGATCCGGAAGGCCTTGCTCATCACGGGCACTACGCTGGCCACGAAAACACCGCTCGTTGAACGCGTGCGTGCCGCGGCAGGTGGACGCATCGGGGGTGTCTTCCACGAAACCATCCAGCACGTGCACCGCGAATCGGTGCTGCGCGCCACCGAACAGGCACGCGCCCTCGGGGCGGATGGCATCGTGTCCTTCGGCGGCGGCACCCCGAACGACACGGCGAAAGCGGTGGCGATGGCGCTCGCCGAGGGCATCACGACGAACGCCGGCTTCGATCGCATGCGCGTGAAGTTCGACTATCCCGCCACCCTGGAGGTGCCGCCAATCAGGGGCCAGGCGTTGCCGATGGTGGCAATTTCCACGACCTTGTCTGGTGGCGAGTTCACGCATTTCGCCGGGGTCACGGATGAGATCCGCCAGGTGAAGGATCTCTACATCGACAGCCAGCTGGCGGCGCGCGCGGTGTTCCTTGATGCCGAGCTCACGCTCGAAACCCCGCCGTGGCTGTGGCTCTCCACGGGCATGCGCTCGGTGGATCACTGCATCGAAGCCTTGTGTTCTTCCAGCGCCCATCCTTTCACCGATGCACTGGCGGTGCAGGCCTTGACCACACTTGGCCGGCAGCTGCGCGCCTGCAAGGCGAACCCTCTCGATCTCGTCGCCCGCACCCATGCGCAACTCGCGGCGTGGATGTCGGTGTGCGGCCTGGCCAATGTCACCCTGGGCCTGTCGCACGGCATCGGCCACCAGCTGGGTGCACGCAACGACGTGCCGCACGGCGTGACGTCCTGCGTGATGATGCCTGCCGTGATGGCGTTCAATGCTACCCACGTCGGCGCCCGCCAGGTGGACGTGGCCAAGTGCCTCGACGTGGACGTCTCGGCCCTGGGCCTGGAGGACGCCGCAACGGCGGCGCGCGAAGCCGTGCTCGCGCTGGTGAAGGATCTCGACCTGCCCTGGCGCCTGCGGGACGTAGGCGTGGCGCGGGAGGACTTCCCGGCGCTGGCCAAAGACGCGCTGGAAGACATGATCGTCGCCACCAACCCGCGACCCGTGACCTCGGTGGCGGAAGTGATCGCGGTGCTCGAAAGCGCCTGGTGAACGCCGCGGCCGCTGCCACGCCGCCGTTGGATCTTGGCAGCCTGCTAGAACGTCGCCGCCAGCGCGGAGGCCTGCATGACGGCCGCAGCGCGCGAGGCGGTGTCGACCTCGGGACCATAGAGCGTCTTCTGCACCAGCACGTGCTGGACCTCGGGAATGCCAACCATCTGCAGCCACAGGTCCAGGTATTGCCCTTGCAAATCCCACTGCGCCGCCGACATGGCGCCGGGACCGTCGCCCAGTTCCACGCCGCGCGCCAGCACCAGCACCGCCTTGCAGTGGCCCATGGTGCCGAGCTGGCCGCGTTCGTCGAAGGTGAACAAGAGATCCTTCTGCGACACCACGTCGATGAGGTGCTTCAGCTTGTAGGGAATCGTGTAGTTCCACATCGGCGCGCTGATCACCAGCCGGTCGGCCGCCTGGATGCGCGCGGCAAGCGCGCGGATCTGCACCCACGCCGTGGCCTGCTCGACACTCAGGGCGAGGCCGGCAAGGCCGGCGTATTTGGCGTCCAGGATCGCGCCGTCGAACTCGGGCAATGGTGTGGACCACACGTCCAGCGTGTCCACGGTCCCCGTGGGGTGCGCGGCCTGCCAGGCACCAACGAAGGCGCGGGCGACTTCAAGGGAAGCCGAGCGCTGTTGGCGTGGCGAAGATTCAATGTGCAGGAGATGGGTCATCGAGGGCTCCAGGTTGGGGTTGGGCAGGAAGCAAGCAAGGACCACCACTGCGCGGGCGCCGACTAGTCAGGCGCGGTGGGTGCCGGATTACGCGTGGTCGACAGCGCACGCACCAGTTGGCCGGCGCGCTGGGCCTTCAACAGGGTTTCATCCACGCGTTCACCCGGGGACATCAACCACCGCAGCGGTACGCTGGTCCTGGCCATGAGGCGCGGCGGCTGCATGGCCATGTCGCTGAGCGCAATCCGGATGAAACGCTCCAGCGGCCGGCCTTCGGTGGTGACTTTGGCGGTCACTCGAT
The DNA here is from genome assembly GCA_043744805.1 of Gammaproteobacteria bacterium. Classification (GTDB taxonomy): domain Bacteria; phylum Pseudomonadota; class Gammaproteobacteria. The sequence continues at coordinate 9,041 of JAYTTZ010000262.1, read as the reverse complement.
AGGCGCGGTCCTCGCTGTGGGCCGCGAGGTAGGTTTCCACCGGACCGTTGAAGATCTCGATGCCCGTGTCCTCGAACCGGAGGTCGGCGAGGAGTGCGTCAATGCCGGGCATCACGGCCGTCCGGCAGGGCATGGCAGGGCAAGTGCATCGCGCGATTCATGCCGTCGATTATGCCTCGCCGGCGCACCCTGTCAGCCCTCCGCCGCCCACAGGTGCGCGCCCAGCAAGGCGCGCCAGGGGCTGAAGCCGGCCAGCCAGGCTTCAGTGCGGGCAAAGTCCGGCTTTTCCGCTTCGCCCAGCAGCTTCTGCAGGCTGCGGCGCACGGCCACGTCGCCGTGCAGGGATCCATCGAGCCAGCCATAACCGCGCAGCAGGGTGTAGTTCGCCGTCCACGGCCCGATGCCGCGCTGGGCCAGCAGGCAGGCGCTGGCTTCGGTGGCGGGCAGTTCTCCGGTCCAGCGCTCGAGCGGCAGGCGATCCTCGCAGACCGCCACGCCCACGGATTTGACGGTTGCCGCCTTGGCGGCGGTGAGGCCCGCTGCGCGCAAGGTGGTCAGTGAAGCTTCCGCGAGGCGCGGGGCATCGGGATGGCAATACAGTCCTCCGCTGTGGGGCAGCCCCGTGGCCTTGATGAGCCGCCGGCGGATGGAGATGGCGGCGTGCACGCTGATCTGCTGGCCGATGATCGCCCACACCAGGGCTTCGAAGGGATGCACCGCCACCGGCACGCGCAGGCCCCGATGGCGCGACACCAGCGCGCCGATCACCGGGTGCCCGGCATACGTCGCCTCGAAGGCCTCGATGTCCTGGGTGAGGCCCAGCATCCGCCGCAGCATGGCCTTGAACGCAGCTTCGGCCTCCGCGCCCGGCGGCCCGTCCAGCAAGAGCCTGGCTCGCGCTACACCCGGCGTGAACTCAAGTGACAGGCAGGCGGGCCGGCCGGCCCACAGCAAACCCTTGCGCAGTCCGGTGGTGGTGACGTCCTCGGACAGCGCCTCCGGGTCGCGGCGATGGAAGCGCAGGATGTCTTCGGGACGGAAGCCCGTCGGCAGGGCCAGGGTCAGCTCAAGCGCGGCAGGTGCAGGCATTCAGGGATTGTCGGTGGCTTCACGCGCCAGCAACAACTGCTTGCGCGCCACGCCCCAGCGATAGCCCGAGAGCCCGCCGTCCTGCCGCACCACGCGATGGCAGGGCACGGCCACGGCCAGCGGGTTGGCCGCGCAGGCCTGGGCCACGGCGCGCGAGGCACGCGGCATGCCGATGGCCGTGGCAACTTCGGCATAACTTGCCGTGCGTCCGGCGGGAATGCCGCGCAATGCCTGCCACACACGCTGCTGGAAGGCCGTGCCCCGCAGATCCAGCGGCAAATCGAGGCCAAGGCCCGGCGCTTCGATGAAGCCCAGCACCTGCGCCACCGTGCGCTCGAAGCCCGCGTCCCCGCCCAGCAGTCCGGCGTGGGGGAAGCGCTGTTCGAGATCGCGGATGAGCAACTCCGGATCGTCGCCGAACAGGATCGCGCAGACCCCGAGTTCGCTCGTCGCCACCAGCACGGAGCCCAGCGAACACTCGGCGATGGCGAAGCGGATCTGGCAGTCGGCGCCACCCTTGCGGTAGCGCAGTGGACTCATGCCGAGCGCCTGGGTGGCCTGCGCATAGAAGCGTCCCGGGGAGTTGAAACCGGCGCTGTAGACCGCGTCGGTAATGCGTTCGTGAGTGGCCAGCGCGCTGCGCATCCGCGCAGCGCGCACGGCGTCGCCAAAAGCCTTGGGGGTGAGTCCGGTCACCGCCTTGAACACGCGATGCAGGTAGGTGGGGCTCATGCCGGCCAGGCCGGCGAGCGTGTCGAGCGACGGTGGCGTCTCCGCGGCTTCGATGTGCCGGCAGAGTCGGGCCACCAGGGTTGCGTGTTCCTCGGCGAGCGTCGGGGAGTCGGGCTTGCAGCGCAGGCAGGCACGGAAGCCCGCGGCGCGAGCTTCTTCGCTGCGCGTAAAGAAGCGTACGTTCTCCGGGCGTGGCGTGCGCGCGCTGCAGCTTGGGCGGCAATAGATCCCGGTGGTCTTCACGGCAAACAGGAATTCGCCGTCGGCTTTCGCATCGCGATGCAGGACGACGGGCCAGCGCGGATCGGCCAGGGTGGCTGCGGCTAACTCGGCTTTACGCATGGCACTGTTCCTCGAAGCAGGGGATGCGAGGATTGTCCGCGCTGCCACCGTAGTCCGCATCCCAAGTCTTGCGCTTGAATTCGCGCCCATCATGGCAATCCGGTGACGGTCGGCAAGACACACGGCGGAGGGTGGCGAGGCGCTGCCAGCCGCAAGGACTGCTGCGTCGCGTCAGGCGAGGGACCGTCGGAACCCGGCGGCCTGCAAGGCGATGGCCGCTTTCTCGTCCTTGCCCAGCCGGCCAAGGTTGCGCACCTGCAGGCGCATGCGCGGATTCGCCGCCAGCAGCGACTCGTGGCGCAGCAGGAAATCCCAGTACAGCGTGGTGTAGGGGCAGGCGCGTTCGCCCAGGCGTTCCGCCGGGCGGTCAGAAAAAGAGTTTCACGCCTTCCGAGATGAAGCCAATCAGCCCGCCGAACACGCCGCCCCACAGCACCAGCCACCCGAGGTGCTTGCGGATCATCTCCTCCATGATCTGCTTCACTTTCTCCGGGGTGAGTTCGGCCAGGCGGGCATCGATGATGTGCTCGACCTGGGCCACCAGGCCTTCGGTGAGCGTGCCGTCGCCGGCGGAACTGGCCAGTTCGTCCACGACGCCCTTGAGCTTCTCGACGATGGGATCCTTGAGCGGCGCCAGCGCCTGCTTGCCGCCGAACATCTTCAGCGCACCGCCCAGCGGGGAATCGACGATGGCGTCGCTGAGGTGTTCGAACACGCGGTCGTAGTCGATGCTTTCGCCGATGGCCTGCGCCGACTTCGCGCCGTGCTGGTGGAAGAAGCGCTCGATGTGTTCGCGGGAGAAGAACTCGGTGACGATGAGGTGCTTGATGCCGGCCTTGAACTCCTGGAAACGCATGGGCACGACGCCCGAGCCGTAGAGGTAGGGCACCTTGTCGAAAAGCATGTAAATGGCAAGCCAGTTGGTGAACGCCCCCGACAGCGCGAACGCGCCGATGGCGGTGATGGGCTCGCCGTAGGTGGGGATGAAGTAACCCGCCACCATGATCACGAACGAGATGAGGTTGGTCCAGCCACTCATGTTAATCATGCGGAAATTCTCCTGGGGCCACCGTTAGCCAGCGTCTTCTTGGTTCGAACCGGGCCGCGTCGAGGCACCGCGAGGACGCCTCGCCGAAGCTGAATTGCCTTCAGGCCGCGATGAGCTTGAAGCCTTCGTAGCCATTGGCCGCCACTTCGCGGCACTTCTGCGCATAGGCCGGATAGCCGAGGTAGGGCATGAACACGCGCGGCTTGCCGGGCACGTTGGCGCCGAGGTACCAGGAGTTGCAGGAGTAGAGCAGGGTGCCGTTCGCCACTTCCTGCACGTGATCCCCCCACGCGAGTTCCGCATCGTGCCGGGGCTCGATGTGGCGGACGCCGTGCGTGCGCATGTAGTCCACGCACTCGGTGATGAAGTCTACGTGCTGTTCGATGGAGGCAATCATGTTGGTCAGCACCGACGGGCTGCCCGGGCCGGTGATGGTGTAGAGGTTGGGGAAGCCGCCGGACATCAGGCCGAGGTAGGTGATGGGGCCCGCCGCCCATTTGTCCTTCAGCGCGACGTCGTCGCGACCGCGGATGCTGATGCGATCAAGCGAGCCGGTCATGGCGTCGAAGCCGGTGGCAAAGACGATGGCGTCGGCCGCGATAGCGCGCCCGCCTGCGGTGACGCCGGTCGCGGTCATTTCTTCCACGCCAATCGCGCTGATGTCGACCAGGGTCACGTTGGGACGGTTGTAGGTGTCGTAGTAACCGGTGTCCACGCACACGCGCTTGCAGCCGAAAGTGCCCCGGGGCGCCAGCAGTGCGGCGGTGGCCGGGTCTTTCACGATGGCGCGAATCTTCTCGCGCATGTACGCGGCGACGATGGCGTTGGTGTCGGGGTTCACCAGGAGATCCGCGAATGCGCCGTAGATCGGCAGGCCGCCCCAGGCCCAGCGACGGTCGAGTTCTGCACGGATTTCTTCGGGCGAGTATTCGGCGGCCGTCTTCGGGTTGAGGTTGATGTCATAGGCCAGCGGCTGGGCGAGGCCGCGGTCGCGCAGCGCCTTGTAGTTGGCCTTGATGTCGGCCACGTAGGCCGGATCGAGCGGCTGGTTGTGCGCCGGCACCGAGTAGTTGGCGGTGCGCTGGAGCACGTAGAGATGCTGGGCTTGCCTGGCGATTTCCGGGATGGACTGGATGGCGGAGGAACCGGTGCCAATCACCACCACCGTCTTGCCGGTGAAGTCCACGCCTTCCGTTGGCCACTTGCCGGTGTGGTAGAAGTTGCCCTTGAAGCTCGCCTGGCCCTTGAAGCTCGGTTCGTTGGTGGAGGAGAGGCAGCCCGTGGCCATGATGCAGTGCCGGGCGGTGAGGGTCTTGCCGTCGCTGGTTGCGACCTGCCACAGGCCGCTGGCTTCGTCGAACTTCGCGCTGTTGACGCGGGTATTGAACTGGATGCCGTCGGCGAGCTGGAAGCGCTCGATCACATGGGCAATGTAGGTAAGCAGTTCCGGCTGGGTGGCGTAGCGTTCCGACCAGTTCCACGCCTGGGCCAGTGCATCGGAGAACTTGTAGGAGTACTGCATGCTTTCGATGTCGACGCGCGCGCCGGGGTAGCGGTTCCAGAACCAGGTCCCGCCTGCGCCGCTGCCGGCTTCGATGATTTTCGCGTCCATGCCGATTTGCCGCAGGCGGTGCAACATGTACAAGCCGGCAAAGCCGGCGCCGACGATCACGGCATCGAGCGGGCCGTTGTGGTGCTGGTTGGTGCTCATTCCCAAGTACTCCCCTTCAGGATTGTCTGACAATACGGCTGCCCGGTGCGGTAATGGCACCGGGATTATCTGCCACGTCGGTCGCTTGGGCCAAGTTCAGCGCAACAGGCCGGGCAGCTCGCCGAGGCTGCGGATGGTGTAGTGCGGTGCGATCGTTGCCTTGCCGACCTGGAGCGGCGGCGGCATGCCTGCGTCGATGATGAGCGCGGTGCGCATGCCGAGCGCCCCGGCGCCGGCGATGTCGTGTTCCGGGGAGTCCCCCACGAACAGCACTTCGTGGGCCTCGAGCCCGGATTTCCGCAGGCACAGTTCAAAAAAATCGCGGTGCGGCTTGCAGGAGCGGGCGGCTTCCGAGCTGGTCCAGTGGTCGAGCCAGCGGTGCAGGCCTTCGCGCTGGATCAGGGGTTCCAGCATGTCCTCGTCAATGTTGGAAACGATGCACTGGTAGAGCCCGAGATCGCGCAGGGCCGCCAACGTGTCCACGCAGTCGGGTTTGATTTCCAGGCAGCCGAAGACCGATTCGCGGTGCTGGTCCAGGTACCAGTCCACGAGATCCGCATCGGCATCGCGGCCCACCCGTTCGATGCAGCGCACGAAGGCGTCGCGGAAGAGATCGCGGTGGAGGTAGTAGGGCATCTCCGCATACTCGGCGCTGAGCGACTGGATGACTTCGCCGTAGGCCTTTTTTACGCTGCGCACGTCGGCCACGCCGAGGCGCCCGGCGGCCTGGACCAGGAGTTCACCGTGGCTGCGGGGCACGTTGCGGTAGGTGTAGAGCGTTCCACCCAGATCAAAAAAGACGCCTCGAATTGACATCGCCTGCAACCCGTTCGGTTTGAATGGCGGGGAGTATACGCAAGCGGGGTGGCGGTGCCGGCCACTGCATTTTTGGGAGGTGCGGCGCCGCACGCCATCCGGTTCGCCTTCCCGCAGGGCCACCCACCGACCGTCCCCCTATACTCGGCCCACAAGCAAACCAAACGACCCAGAGGAGACCAGCGTCATGAGCGAGATTCGTCCTTTCCGATTTGCCGTGCCCGACAGCGCCTTGGGCGACCTCAAATCCCGGCTTGCCAACGCGCGCTGGCCCGAGCGCGAGACGCCAGCTGACTGGAGCCAGGGCATCCCGCTGGCCTACATGCGCGAAGTTTGCGACTACTGGCAGCACCAGTACGACTGGCGCCGCTGCGAAGCACGGCTCAACGCGTGGCCGCAGTTCGAGACCGAGATCGACGGCCTCAGCATCCAGTTCCTGCATGCCCGCTCGCCGTTCGCCGGCGCGCGACCGCTGGTGATGACCCACGGCTGGCCGGGCTCGGTCATCGAGTTCCTGAAGGTCATCGCACCACTCACCAACCCCGCAGCCCACGGCGGCTCGGCGGCCGATGCCTTCCACGTGGTTTGCCCGACCCTGCCGGGCTTCGGCTTTTCCGGCAAACCCACCGCCCCCGGCTGGGGCGTGGAGAAAATCGGCGAAGCCTGGGGCAAGCTCATGGCCCGCCTCGGCTACGCGCGCTACTACGCCCAGGGCGGCGACTGGGGCTCGGCCGTCACCCACAGTATCGCCATGACCGAGACCGCCCACTGCATGGGCATCCACACCAATATGCCGCTGGTCACGCCCACGGCCGATTCCCTCGACAACCTCACCGAGTACGAGCAGCAGGCCATCGTCGCCGGCAAGTACTACTGGGAGTGGGATTCCGGCTATTCCAAGGAGCAAAGCACCCGGCCGCAGACGGTCGGCTACGGCCTCACCGATTCGCCCATCGGCCAGGCGGCGTGGATCCTCGAGAAGTTCTGGGCCTGGACCGACTGCGACGGCCACCCGGAAAACGTCCTCACCCGCGACGAACTGCTGGATAACGTGATGATGTACTGGCTGCCGGCCTCAGCCGCGTCGTCAGCCCGCCTGTACTGGCAGAGCTTCGGCGTGCTTACCCGGCCAAAGGATCCGATCCACGTGCCGGTGGCGGTGAGCGTGTATCCGCACGAAATCTTCCGCGCCTCGCGGCGCTGGGCGGAAGGGCGCTACCTGAAGCTCGCCCATTACAACCAGCTGCCCAAGGGCGGCCATTTCGCGGCTTTCGAGCAGCCGCAGGTATTCGTGGACGAAGTGCGGGCGGGGTTCCGGGCGATGGGGTGAGGGACGGGCACTTCGCGGCTCCGGGGCCCAGGTCCCGGGGCCCCATCCTGGCCATTTTCCGCGCTTACCCAAGCCCTGCGTCCTGAGTAAGCTGCGGCTGGGGCGCGTCACGGGATCACCCAGCGAATCTGCGCAACTTCTGCCGACCCTGCGGGAACTTGCCCCGAGGCCAGCCCGCGAAGCGCGGTAAGGCTTGGCAGTTTCCACCGAGTCTCCTTGAGCAGCCGTCATGATCTGCGTGTATTTTTTGAACGTGGCGTCCCCGCCGCGTTCGCACCGGCGTCCCGCCGCCCCAATTGCGCCCGAGGATTCAGGACATGGCCAACAAAAAAGGAACTTCCGGCAATGACAACCTGGTGGGCACCGCCGCCGCAGACGTCATCGACGGCCTGCTGGGCGCGGACCTCCTGAGTGGCCTTGCCGGCAACGATAACCTGAAGGGCGGCGGCGGCAACGACGTCCTCGACGGCGGCCTTGGCAACGACATCATGACCGGCGGCGCCGGCAACGATACCTATCTGCTGGACAGCGGGGGCGACAGCGTCCGCGAACTCCTCGATCAAGGCACGGATTCGGTCCTGAGCAGCATCACCTACACGCTGCCCACCAACGTGGAGCGGGTGACGCTCACCGGCTCGCGGGCCAACAACGCCACCGGCAATACCCTGAACAACGTCCTGACCGGCAACACCGGCAACAACCGGCTGAATGGCGGGACTGGCGCGGACGCCATGAGCGGCGGCCGCGGCAACGACATCTACCGGGTCGACGATGCCGGGGATCTGGTGACCGACGTGGCCAGGGAAGGCACGGATCTCGTCGAGGCACTGATCTCCTACACCCTGCGCACCAATACGGAGAACCTCACGCTGCTGGGAGCCGACGACCTTAACGGCACCGGCAATGGCGCTGCCAATGTCATCACTGGCAACACCGGCGCCAACCGGCTGGAAGGCCTCGGCGGCAAGGACACGCTGCGCGGCGGTGCCGGTGACGACACCCTCGTCTACGACGCTGCCGACGCGAGCATGGACGGCGGGGCCGGCACCGACACCCTGGAAGTGGGCGGCAGCGGCAAGACGGTGAACCTCGCCACCGCCATCAACCTGGCGTCTATCGAGCATGTCGATCTCGGCCAGATCGGCAACACGCTGTCGGTGACCGCCGCGAAGATCGTTGCGCTCAGCCAGACGGATTCGCTGGTGGTGGATGGCGCGGGCACCGGAAGAGTGATCGGCATCGGCGCCTGGCAGTTTGCCGGTGAAAATGCCGGTTACGCGCGTTACACCCAGGGCGCCGCGACCCTCGACGTGGCTGTGACCCTCGATCGCAACGGGCTCAACCACGCGCCAGTGGCCGTGGCTGACAGCGTGACCGTGGCCGAGGACGGCTCGGTGCTGATCAGCGCCGCGATCTTGCTCGGCAACGACACCGACCTCGATGCCGATACGCTCAGCGTCACGGGTGTCTCCGCGCCGGGCAACGGCACCCTGGTGGACAACGGCGATGGCACCTTCACCTACACGCCGTCCCCGAATTTCAACGGACAGGACACTTTCACCTACACCGTCACCGATGGCACCAGCACGGTGACCGGCCAGGTGCAGCTTGGGGTGACGGCGAGCAACGACGCACCGGTCGGTGCGCCCACCGCGACGCTTGCCCGGGCCAGCGAAGACACGCCCTACCTGATCTCCGCCAGCGATCTGCTCGCAGGCTTCAGCGACGTCGACGGCAACCCGCTGTCCGTCACGGGCCTCGCGGCCCTGCACGGGTCTTTCACGGACAATTTGAACGGCACGTTCACCTATACGCCAGACCTCAATTTCAACGGTCCGGAAACCTTCAGCTACACCGTTGCCGACGGCCACGGCGGCACCGTGGCGGCCAGCCTCGGCCTGGTGGTGGATGCCGTGAATGACGCCCCGACCGGCACGGCGAGCACGGTGCTGGGTCACGCGACCGAAGACGTC
>JAYTTZ010000261.1:0-4542 GCA_043744805.1 Gammaproteobacteria bacterium | reverse complement strand
GATTTCGATCGCCAAAAAATACACCAATCGCGGCCTGCAGTTTCTCGACCTGATCCAGGAAGGCAATATCGGTTTGATGAAGGCGGTCGACAAATTTGAATACCGCCGCGGCTACAAGTTTTCGACCTACGCCACCTGGTGGATTCGTCAGGCCATCACGCGCTCGATCGCCGACCAGGCGCGCACCATCCGCATCCCGGTGCACATGATCGAGACCATCAACAAGCTCAACCGGATCTCGCGCCAGATCCTGCAGGAGAAGGGCCGGGAGCCAACGCCGGAAGAGCTTTCGCTGCGGATGGACATGCCGGAAGACAAGATTCGCAAGGTCCTGAAGATTGCGAAGGAACCGATCTCGATGGAAACGCCGATAGGCGACGACGAGGATTCACACCTCGGCGACTTCATCGAGGACACCAACATCCAGGCGCCCATCGACTCCGCGACGTTCGAAGGTCTCTGCCGCGCCACGCGCGAAGTACTCGAAGGCCTCACCCCGCGTGAAGCCAAGGTGCTCCGCATGCGCTTCGGCATCGACATGAACACCGACCACACCCTGGAAGAAGTGGGCAAGCAGTTCGACGTCACACGCGAACGCATCCGGCAGATAGAAGCCAAGGCGCTGCGCAAGCTGCGCCATCCTTCGCGTTCGGAACGGCTGCGTACTTTCCTCGATTAAGACCTGTTCCGGCGCCCTGAACAGGGCGCCGGCCTTTCCCGCCGGTTCTCCCTCGCGGGCCTGTAGCTCAGTCGGTTAGAGCAGGGGACTCATAATCCCTCGGTCCTCGGTTCGAGTCCGAGCGGGCCCACCATTTCTTGTTCCAGAGACTTCCAGGGAGGACCCAGGAAGGCCATGAAACCTCTATAAATCAGCTATTAAAGGTCCAATGGCTTCCAGAGAATTCCTTTGGCAGCCAGCCAAGCCTGACGGTAGTTTTGACGGTAACAACCCAGTCTGGTCGATTTCCAGAAGGAGTTACCGTCATGCTCGACAAGCTGACCGACACCAGGATCTCCGCCGCCAAGGCCAAACCCACCGCCTACAAGCTCACCGACGGTGGTGGCATGTATCTCCTCGTCACCCCAAAGGCCTAGAAATGGTGGCGCTTCGATTACCGCATCAGCGGTCGCCGCAAGATCATGGCGCTGGGCGTGTATCCGGACGTGAGCCTAAAGGCTGCCCGCGAGCGCCGACGGGAAGCACGGGAACTGGTGGCCAGGGGCGAGGATCGTTCGGAGGTCCGCAAAGCCCGCAAGGCCGAACGAGTCCATACGCTGGAGTCCATCGCCGGGGAGTGGATAGCGGAGATGAAGCCAAGCTGGGTGCCGAAGCACTTCACCAAAGTCCTGGACCGGCTGGAACAGCATGTCTTCCCTTGGCTCGGGCAACGGCCTCTCACCGAGATTGGGGCAGCGGACATTGAGCCGCTGCTCGCTCGCCGGCAGGAACGCGGGACCCTGGAGTCCGCTCACCGCGTGCGCGAACACATCGGCCAGATCTTCCGTTGGGCCATCCGCAAGCGGAGGGTAAAGTCAGACCCCACCCAGGAGCTGCGTGGTTTCCTCCCCGGTCGCAAGGCCAAGCACTTCGCCAGCATCACGGATCCCAAGCAGATCGCCGCACTCCTCCGGTCCATTGCCGGCTACCGGGGGCTGTTCGTCACCCAGCAGGCTTTGAAGCTGGCGCCGCTGGTCTTCGTCCGTCCGGGTGAACTCCACCATGCCCAGTGGAGCGAGATGGACCTTGAGGCCGGTGAGTGGCGAATCCCCACCGCCAAGATGAAGATGGACCGCGCCCACAGCGTGCCGCTGTCCAAACAGGCCATCGAAGTGCTGAAAGAAATCCAGCCGGTCACAGGAAAGAGCCGGTACGTTTTCCCCAGCCTTCGCACCAACACTCGGCCTATGTCCGAGAACACCATCACCGGGGCTCTGCGCCGACTGGGATACTCAGGCGACGAGATGACCGGCCACGGCTTCGGCAGTCTCGCCTCGACCCGGCTCAACGAAATGGGCTGGATGGATAGCGTCAATCAGGATGTCCGGTAAAACGACAATCATCTTGTCCGGTTGGGCGGGGATGGATGTCGTTGTTTAGCGCGTCATGGCTGGGGCTCCCTGGGGTGTTTGTCGTGGTCGCTGGATGAATGACGCCGGCGGCTGGCCTTTTCGGCTTCACTCTGCTTTTTCTGGTTGCGCTCGGCCGCTTTGCCTCGATAGCTCTCGACGTTGTGCAACTCGAAGATCGTCGAGTGGTGGACCAGGCGGTCGATGGCGGCCACCGTCATGCCCGGGTCGGGGAAGATCTCGGTCCAGCCGGAGAAGGGCTGGTTGGCGGTGATGAGGATGCTGCGACGCTCGTAACGTTCGGCGATGAGTTCGAACAGCACGCTGGTCTCGGCCTGATCCTTTCGGACGTAGGAAAGATCGTCGAGGATGAGCAGGTCGTAGCGGTCGAGCTTGGCCAGGGCCTGCGGCAGTTGCAGGATCTGGCGGGCGGCCTGAAGGCGTTGCACGAGTTCGCTGGTGCGCATGTACAGCACGCGGTAACCGGCGTCGATCAGCGCGTGGCCGATGCCGCATCTCAGATGGGTCTTGCCCAGGCCCGGGGGCCCGAAGATCAGGCAGGAGGCGCCCTTGTCGAGCCATGCGTTGCCGCTGGCCAGCGCCATCACGTGTGCCTTGGACAGCATCGGCACTTCGGCGAACTGGAAGCTGGCCAGCGTCTTGGCCGCGTCGAGCTGCGACTCGTCGCGATGACGCTGGATGCGCCGGGTGGCCCGCTCGGCCACCTCGTGTTCGAGCAGGGCGCCCAGGAAGCGGCCCGCCGGCCAGCCTTCCTTGTCCGCGCGCCCGGCGAACTCCGACCATAGTCGCCCGATCGTGGGCAGGCGCAGTTCGCCCAGCATCAGCGCGTTGCGTCCGGGCTCATAGGACGGCGCACTCACGCTGCCACCTCATCGAACGTGCCTGCTCGCGCACTGGGCAGCAATGCGTCGTAGCGGCTCGCCGGCGGGATCTCCACCGTGATCACCGGCACCGCAGTCTTGCGCGGGGCCAGCTCATCGCGCAGCCGCTTCACATCGGGCAGCTGACCGAGCGCCAGCAACACCTCCAGGCGTTGGGCCAGCACGGCCTCCACGCCGTCGTGGGCGGCCATGTCCAGCAGCGCGACGATGGTCTGGCACGCCTGGCGCCGGGTGAGCTTGCTGTCGAGCTGCTCCCAGGTGCGGCGGTACGCGTCACGCGGGAACAGCGCGTCGCGGAACACCAGGCCCTTGAAGGCCTGAGGCTTGCGCTTGAGTGCCTCGATGAAGTGCCGGTAGTCGATCACGCGGCCGCGCCCGTTGTGCGGCGAGCGCACGCCTCGCGCCAGGGTGAGCACGCGCGCGCCCGACAGATAACATTCCAGCCGGTCGCTGTAGAGCCGCACCTTCAGGGTGTGGCCGATCAGGCGTGACGGGGCGCTGTACAGAATCGCGCGCACGGTGAAGGTGCCGCAGCGCGTGACACGCGCCTCCTCCTCGACGTAGTCGGTGGTGCGCCGTATCGGCAGACCCTGCAGCTGCGCACGCTCGATGCGGAACGCCGCCCCATTGCGCCGGTTGCGCTGCATCACGACACCGCGCACGAAGTGCTCGTACGCGGCCCGGTCGTCGAAGTCGCGATGCCCGCGCAGCAGCAACGCCTGCTCGAGTGCTTCCTTCAGATAACGATGCGAGGACTCGACGCTGCCGTTCTCGTGGCCCAGGCCGCGGTTGTTGCGCGTCGCAGACATGCCGTAGTGTTCGAGCAGCGAGGTGTAGCGCGCCGTGAAGTCATGCTCCTCGGTCAGGTTCTTGAACGCTGCCGACAGACTGTCGAAGCGATGCTCCCGGGGCGCGCCGCCAGCCTGCCACAGGGCGTTCTGCAGCCCCCTCGACAGGGCCTCGAAGCTCTCCCCACCCTCAACCACCTCGACGTACTCCCAGCGCGAGAAGGCCAGCACGAAGTGGTACAGGAGGTGCGAGAACGCGCCGCCGCCCAGCGTGATGCGCAACTCACCTACCGAGGTGAAGTCCGACAAGCCGCGATGGCCTGGCGCATAGGCCTGCGGGAAGAATACTTCCTTGGGCGGGCCCTCCAGGGCTCGCCACTGGCGGACGTGGCGTTGCAGGGTGCGCAGCATGCCGTGCCCGAAGCAGTCAGGATGATCTTCCTGCAGCTTGCGTAGCAACGTCACAGCCATCAACTTCGGCGCGCTCTTGAGCAGCGGCACGATCTCCGTATCCCACACCTCGACGAATGGATCGGCGCGCGAGCGCCAATAGCGACGAGGCGTCTGTGACGGCAAAACAACCGCCTTGTCGATGCGGCGTGCGCTGCGTGTGCTGAGGCCGGCCCTCGCTGCGGCCAGCTCCTGAGTAGTCTTCTTACGGTGATTCATATAGAGGCGTACCTGTTGATCGGTGATTCGGGTACCTGGCACTGGGCCGACCTCTGCATGAGACCTAAGCCCGCCAGTCTGAACCCCACCAACCCGGCGCCGCCGGTGGCTCGTCG
>JAYTTZ010000260.1:0-52177 GCA_043744805.1 Gammaproteobacteria bacterium | reverse complement strand
CCCCATAGCCGGGCTATGGGCCTGCAAATCCGGCACCAACTGTCCTGGCTGGGGCCGATTCTCGCTATCGACGCCCCAAGTCCGACAGGCTGCTAGGTATGACCACCAGGAATACGCCGCGCCCCGGCGGATTCCCTGGACGAGCACCGGTCACTCGTAGCGCAGGGCTTCGACCGGCGCGATCTGCGCGGCCCGCCACGCTGGATAAAGGGTGGCGATGACGCAGATTGCGAAAGTGGCGAATGCCACCGCCAGGGCATCGGACCAGCGCACCTCGGTGGGCAGGTAGTTGATGTAGTAGACGTCGGGTTTGATGAACTGGATGCCGAAGGTCTGTTCGACCAGCAGCATAAAGTCGTTGGCGTAGCTCGCGCCACCGACGCCAAGCGCCACGCCCAGTCCCACGCCGAGTCCCGTCACCATCGCGCCCTGCGCGAGGAAGGCCAACAGCACGCTGGCGGGGGATAGTCCCACCGTGCGCAGGATGGCGATGTCGGTCTGCTTCTCCTTCACGATCATCACCATCGACGCCACCACGTTGAAGGCTGCCACGGCCACGATGAGCGAAAGGATCACGAACATCATGCGTTTCTGCGATTTGATCGCGAGGAAGAAATTGCGGTGGTAGCGGGTCCAGTCGATGACGAGGTAGGCCGCGCCGAGTTCGGCGCCCAGGCGGGCCGCCACCGCAGGTGCCTGCGTGGAATCGCGGAGCTTGAGGCGTAGCCCCGAAACACTGTCGCCGAGCTTGAACAGCCGCGCTGCGTCGTCCAGCGCCATGAGGCCGAAGCTGGAATCGAATTCATGCATGCCCGCGTGGAAGGTGCCCGCTACGCCGAGTCGCTGGTAGCTTGGCAGTCCGAGTTGCTGCTCGCTGTCCCACTGCGGTGAAATCAGCGTGGCTTCATCGCCGGCAACGAGCTTCGCTTCCATGGCGAGCGTGCGACCGAGGATGATCGCCGGTGGTTCGCGCGGCGGTTCGAGCGCCGAGAGCCTGGTCTTGTCGAGGTAATCCTCGATGCGCGACACCGCGGCTTCGCCCGTGGTGGGGATGCCATAGATCACCAGGCCCCGCACCTTGCCCCGGGCATTCAACATGCCGCTGCCACGCACGAAGGGGCGGGCGGCAACGACCGCGGGATCCTGTTCCAGCTTCGCCGCGAGGCCGCGCCAGTCGCGCATCACGTCGGGTGCACCGAAGACCGTGGCGTCGGCGGTCATGCCGAGGATGCGCGCGGCAATCTCGCGCTCGAAGCCGTTCATCACCGACAGCACGATGATCAGTACCGCGACGCCAAGCCCGATGCCAGCAATCGATACGCCGGACACCAGGGAAGCAAAGCGGTTCTTGCGTTTTGCCCGCAGATAACGCGCGGCCAGGAAGAGCGGGACGGGTTTGAACACGGGAGCGTTGCCTCGACGACGAGCAGGCATCGTAGTGCATCGGCGCAGGCGGGCGAAGCAGTCGGGCGTGAGTAAAAAAACTGCGGGCGGCAGTGCCGCCCGCAAGTCTAAAGAGGAGTCAGGGCCGGGAGAGTCGCATAGACGACGGGCATCCCACCGTCGGACGTGGGTTCGAGGCCTCAGTGTGCCCCGGACCGACGCGGCGGAATCACTACAGCAGCTTGCGTGCCAGCGGCGGAACAAGACCAGGACTCGGCTTTTCAGCGGTCGCTGTCGCCTTTCGCGCACCGTCGAGGCGCGCTGCGCACGCGGTTGCCCTGCGGCGGGGCGGGTCAGAGCAGCGATTCAATCTGTGCCTTCATTTTGTCCGAGTCAGGGCCGGTCATGCTGCTGAAGACCTTTACAACGTTGCCGTGGCGATCGAGCAGGTACTTGTAGAAGTTCCAGCGCGGCGCTTCACCGCTGACTGCGGCGAGGCGCGCGAAGAGGGGGTTGTCGCCGCCTTTCTTCACCGAAGTCTTCTCGAACATGGGGAATTGCACGCCGTAGGTCGAGCGACAGAAGGCCTGGATTTCCGCCTCGCTGCCGGGCTCCTGGCCGCCGAAATCATTCGAGGGGAAACCGAGCACCACGAGTCCGCGCTCGCCGTAATCCTTGTAGAGCTTTTCCAGGCCATCGTACTGCCCGGTGAAGCCGCACTTGCTCGCCGTGTTCACCACCAGCACCACCTTGCCCGCGTACTGCTCGCACAGGTGGACGGGTTCCTTGCCGAGCAGCGGCCGGAAGGAGAAATCGAGGTTTTCCGGACAGGCTTGTGCAGTCATGGTGAAAAGCGCCAGTAGGAGTGAAAAGAACAGTGGCATCGGTTTTCTCATTGCGGCGTGCAGGGGATACGTGCGCCGCCGGGTCGCCGGTTCATCCGGCTTGCCTTGATTTTCGCAACCCGAGTTGCCATCGTGCCACGACGCACGCCTTGAACGGGAGACGCCACGATGTTTGGTCTGAAGAAAAAACAGGAAATGCCTGCCCCCGAACTTGCCCTGCCCGGTCGCGTGGCCACCATGCCGGTGACCGATCGCCATTTCGTGCTGGGCACCCGGCTGCTGCCGCCGTTTCCGGCGGGGCTCGAACTTGCCCTGTTCGGCCTGGGTTGTTTCTGGGGCGCCGAACGCAAGTTCTGGCAGCTGCCAGGCGTCTACTCGACGGCGGTAGGCTACACCGCCGGCTACACGCCGAACCCGAGCTACCAGGAAGTCTGCACCGGACTCACCGGGCACAACGAAGTAGTACGCGTGGTGTTCGACCCGGCGACCATTGGTTTCGAAGCACTGCTGAAAGTCTTCTTTGAATCCCACAACCCCACCCAGGGCATGCGGCAGGGCAATGACGTGGGCACTCAGTACCGCAGCGGGATTTACTTCGAAAGCCCCGCCCAGGAGGCTCAATCCAAGGTGTTCCAGGCGCGTTTCGGCAAGGCCTTGCTCGAGGCCGGCTACGGCGAGGTGACCACCGAGATCAGCCACGCCCCGACGTTCTATTACGCCGAGGATTACCACCAGCAGTACCTCGCCAAGAATCCGGGCGGCTACTGCGGCCTCGGCGGGACTGGGGTCAGCTGCACCTGAGCCACGGTCCTGCCTGGCGTTCAGGCACTGCGCAGGCCGGCCAGCCGGGTGAGTGCGATGGCCGCGAACGGTAGCGCCAGGCTCAACACCAGGACTACCACCAACAAGGGGCCCAGTGCGTGGTAGTCAGCTGGCGCCACCACGGCATGCGTCACCGGATCCCGCATCTCGCGGGTCACCACCAAGATTTCATTGAGGTAGCGCGTGCCCAGTTGCGCTGCTGACAGCGCAAGGTTGGTGAATGACGCCATGACCGCGAAATAGGTGGCCTTGAGCTTTGCTGGCGCTGAATTCGCAATCCACGCGAGTAGCGGCACCATCGAGATCTGGCCCAGCGGTGATTCCAGTGCCGTATCCACCAGCGCGATGACCCGCGCGTCCACCACCCCGCCCGTCGCTGCGGCGGTCCAGTGGTGGAGGCCATGGAACATGGCAAGCGTCGGCAGTCCCAGCACGAAGCCCGCCAGTGCCAGGACGCCCACGATGAAGGCGAGCGAGCGCTCGGCCATCAGGCGACGGAAGGCGAAGAGACCCACGAGTGTCAGCACGCTGGCGACCAGCGAAAGCCTCGCGAGGAAGGACTGGTCGAATCCGAGTTCGTCGATCATCCACCACGTGGAGCCGGCCCCGGTGCCGGGCAGCGCCCGGAACACGAAAATGACGATGGCCGTGCCGAGCAGGGTGCGGCGTGCGTCGGGTTCGAGTTCGCCCAGCAGGCGCCACATCAGGAAGCCGATAATGGAAAACGAGCAGCCGAAGATGAGTTCCTGCGCGTACTGGAACGATGAAAGTCCAATCCCGACGGTGATCGCCGCGAAGGCGAAGCTGCCGCCGAGGATCCACCAGTTGGGCTCCGGCGCCTCGTCGCGCTCGTCCATCAGCGCAGCAATCCTGCTGGTGCCAAGGCCAAGGGCTCGCAGGCGCTGGCGTGCGTGGCGGCGCATCAGGCTGGCGATGAGCACGCCCAGCAGGGACACCAGCGGGATCACGAGGGCGTATTCGTAGACCCGCGCGTACAGCGCCACCTTGGCTGCCTGTGGCAGCGCGTCGGCGCCGGTGAACACCAGCACGTTCACGCTGGCGACCAGCACGCCGCCGCCCACGATGGCCACGCGTCCCAGGGTCTGCATGGTGGTGTTCATGAGCTTGCGGGTTTCCGCCGGCAATGGCTCGCCGCGGGCATCGACGCGCGGCACGGCTTCCACGGTCATGGCGTCGGCAACGGTGTCCTGCACCATGTAGCCCACGGGTGCGAGCAGCGCGGACAGCACGAACCACCAGCTTGCCGGCATCACCGCACGCATGGACACGGGGTCGCTGATGAGCCCGAGCATGATGAGCAGGCTGGCAGCGATCAGCCCGGCCCCTGCCAGCACCAGCCAGGCCTTGTGGCGCCAGAGGAGATCGACCAGGTGCCCCATGGGCATCTTCAGCGCCCAGGGAATGCCGGCCCAGAAGCCGACCCCGGCCAGGAAGGCTGCCGAGAGATCGAGGTATTCCTTGATGAAGAACGTGCCGACGATACCGGTGAGGCCCGAGATCCCGGCGGCCACGTAAACCATCAGCGGCGGCAGGTAGGACCAGCGGAGCTCGCGGCCGAGGCCCAGCAGGTTGCGGTCGATCCAGCCTGGCAGTGCGCGCAACATCAACGAAATCCTGCAGGGAATGCGCTGGTAAGCTTGCGGATGTGTCGACGGCTTGGCAATCAGCGGAAGCCGGCCATAATCAACGCCCAATCCTCGGGAATTCCCAGTGCAGTACCTCTACCTCGGCAGCGCGATCCTTTGTGAAGTCATCGCCACCAGCGCGCTAAAGGCCGCTGACGGCTTCCGGGCACCCGCCCCCACGGTCATCGTCCTGGTGGGCTACACGGCGGCGTTCTACCTGCTCAGCATCACCTTGCGCACCATCCCGGTTGGCATCGCCTACGCGATCTGGTCGGGGATCGGCCAGGTACTCGTCATGTTGATTGCCTGGGTGATGTATCGTCAAAGCCTGGACGCGGGCGCGTTCGCAGGCATCGGCCTCATCCTCTCCGGCGTCATGGTCCTTGCCCTGTTTTCCAAATCCATGCCCCATTGAGCGGCGGAATGCCGTGGCGGAGGTCCTGCATGCGCGACGATGAAATTTTCGAAATCCCTGGTTACACCACGCAATCCGGCGTAACGCTGGACCTCAAGCTGAGCTACAAGACTTTCGGCAAGCTCGCGCCCGCTGGGGACAACGTGGTGGTGGTGCCCACCTTTTACGGCGGACGCCACACGGACACCGAATACATGCTCGCGCCGGGCCGCGCGATCGATCCCAATCGCCACTTCGTGGTGATCCCGAACATGTTCTGCAACGGGCGTTCGTCGTCTCCAAGCACTACCCCGGCGCCCTATGGCCGCGGTGCTTTCCCGAAGATGGGCCTGTACGACAACGTCGTCTGCCAGCATCGACTCCTCACCGAACACCTGGGCGTGAAGCGCATCCGGCTGGTCGCGGGCTTTTCGATGGGCGGCATGCAGGCCTACCAGTGGGGCGCGCTGTTTCCTGCGATGGTCGACGCCATCGCGCCCATCTGCGCGTCGGCCCGGACTTCCGATCACAACTGGCTCTTCGTCGACAGCGCCAAGGCCACGCTGGCGCTGGATCCGGATTTCAAGGACGGCTGGTACGACACGCCGCCGATGCGCGGCCTGCTGGCGTTTGGCAAGGTCTACGCAGCGTGGCTGTTCTCCCAGGATTTCATGCGCGACAAGCTGTACACCTCGCTTGGGCTCGCAACGCGGCGGGACGTGGTCCTGCTCACGCAGAACTATTTCCTGCAGAACGACGCCAACGATCTCATCGCGATGGCGGACAGCTGGCTTGATGGCGACATCAGCGCCAACCCGATCTACCGGGGCGATCTTGCCGCGGCACTCGCGGCCATCCACTGCCGCGCCATCGTGATGCCCGGCGCCACGGATCAATATTTCCCGCCGGCGGACAATGTGATTGAAGTGGCGCGGATGCCGCACGCCGAGTTGCGGGTCATTCCCTCGGGCTGGGGACACGGCGCGGGCTTTGGCCTCGCGCCTGCGGACAACGCCTTCATCGACAAGGCCCTGGCCGAACTGCTCGAAGCGGCCTGAGCAAGGTCAAGGCGGCTTCCGATGCAGGGGATCAACGAGGAGGGCAAGGTGAACCTCGCAGGAGCGGTGATGCGCGTGCCGGAGACCCGCAGGGTGGCGTTCGAAACGGGCCGCCACAGCGACGCGCTCGCGCACGAACCCCCGACCCCGCGGCACTGACCCATGGATGACTACACTGCACTCGAACAGGCGCTCAATCGCCACTACGCCCCGCAGGACGTGCCCGCTCGCATCCTTGGCTGCCTCAGCGCAGCGGGATTGAATCCCGACCTGCTCACGCGTGACGAGGCCGCAATGTTCGACGAGTTCCACGGCGGTGGCCGGGAATCGACGCGTGCGCTGGCGCGCCACGCGGGGCTGGCGCCGGGACTCAAGGTGCTCGACATCGGCTGTGGTATCGGCGGTCCGGCGCGGACGCTCGCGGCCGAGTTCGGTTGCGCCATGACGGGCGTCGATCTCACGCACGACTTCATCACCGCGGCCCGGATGGTCTCCGAACTTGTCGGAATGACGGATGAAATCCACTTCCTGCAAGGTTCAGCGCTGGCCCTGCCGGTCGCCGACGGCGGTTTCGATCTGGTGTGGTCGCAGAACATGCTGATGAACCTGCCCGACAAGGCGCAATTCGCGCGCGAAGTGATGCGTGTGCTGAAGCCTGGTGGACGGCTGGCGCTCGAAGCCGTGGTGGCAACCGGCGACGACCTCCATTACCCCTGCTTCTGGGCCGGCGTCCCCGAGCTGTCCTTCGTGCCCACGACCGATGCACTGCGCGCCGCGCTGGGCGGGGCGGGCCTCAAGGAGGAAAGCTGGGTCGATTACACCGCCAGGGTGCTTGCCCACGGCCAGCGTCGCCTGGCGGGATTGGAACGTACCGGGGGACCGCCCCTGGGCATTGGCGTGCTGGTCCCGGAGCAGGTCGTGGAGAAGACCCGCAATGGCTTGCGCAACAACGAGGAAGGCCGCACGGCGGCCATCCAGACCGTATGGCGAAAGGACGGCTCCTGATGAAACGCAATGCAGGCTATGTGCGGTTGGCCACGAGGCTTGTCGCGGGCTCCAGCGAGGCGTCCGCGCCACGCGTGGTGTTGCCATGAGTGCCGGGGTCACCATCGCCCACAGTGCCTTTGGTGAAGTCATCCAGTTCTCGCTGCAAGGCCGGACTGCGCTCAACCTCATCGGCAGCGAAACCCTCCGGATCGGCGCCGCGCAGATTCGCGAACAGGCCGGTGACCAGGTCCTGCGCTGCGCGGTGCTTACCGGCGCACATCCCGGCAGTTTCATCGGTGGCGCGGACTTGAAGGAACTCGGCTCCCTCGACGAGGACACGGCCGAGGCCTTCATCCGCAGCATCCACGAATTCTGCTCGGCCCTGCGGGATTTCCCCGTTCCGGTCATCGCCCGCGTCGCAGGCCACTGCCTGGGCGGTGGATTGGAAATCGCGGCAGCCTGCGACTTCCGGCTTGCCGCCTCCAGCAGCCAGTTCGGTATGCCGGAAGTCCGGGTGGGCGTGCCCTCGGTCATCGAGGCCGCGCTGCTGCCACGCCTGATTGGCTGGGGACGCACGCGGGAACTGGTCTTCCGCGGACACCTCATCGATGCCGCCACCGCCGAGCGCATCGGGCTCGTGGAGCAGGTCACCTCGCCCGACGCGCTCGATGCGCTGCTGGCGATGGCGGTGGACGACATCCGCGCCGGCGCGCCGGCCGCCATCCGCGCGCAGAAGCGTCTGGTGCGCCGTTGGGAGCAGTTGTCCATCGATTCAGCCATCGAAGCCGGGGTTGGTGAATTCGTGCAGGCGTACCGGACTGGCGAACCTGCCGCCTACACGCAAGCTTTCTTCGCACGCGGCAGGCGGAACGCCCCATGACGACCGCAGCCATGCTGGTACTGAACGCCTTCGTGCTGCGGGGTGACAGCTCCCCAGCGGAAGGCCAACGCCGCGCACGTCCCGGCTACAACCAGAACCCGGCGGGGCAGGGCATCGAAGACGAGGGCGTACAGGATCGGACGCTCGCCATCTCCAGGGCGCCGCACTTCGAATGGGAAGCCTTCGACCAGTACTGGCGCAAGGTCCACGGGCCGAAGGTGATCTTCAAGGACGGTCCAGCTGACGACGACACCGCGCTGCTCGGCTTCTACCTGCAGCAGCACCGCATTCCGGCCGGCCCCTGCAGCGGCTTCGCGCCACCCTACGGACCAGCGCTCGACGATGACGGCCGC
Organism: Gammaproteobacteria bacterium; assembly: GCA_043744805.1. Taxonomy (GTDB): domain Bacteria; phylum Pseudomonadota; class Gammaproteobacteria. The sequence continues at coordinate 43,809 of JAYTTZ010000260.1, read as the reverse complement.
CTGTCCACGCAGCCCGTCAGCCAGTGCCCGCCCTATCGGCGGCCACCCTTCGACGGCCTCGCACAGCTGGGTTGGCGCGCGCGGGCGGATCTCGAAGGTTTCTTCCTGGCCCCGGGTGGCAAGTACGCCGGCAAGATCATGCCGGACGAGGCCGTGTTCATCCGGGGCTTTGCCTACCACCTGGCCGAGGAGCACGTGGTGGTGCACGCGGGCAACAGCCGGCGCGACGCCATCATCCTCATCAAGTTGCACGTGCGCGCCGTGGACAACTCGCGGGAAGCGTTCCGTGGACATTGGATGGCGCAGCACGCAGATCTCGTGCGCCAACTCCCCGCCGCACGCGCGCTGGTACGACGCTACGTCCAACTGGTGAACGTCAGCACGCCGACTGACGGCCTCTATGATCCGCAGGGCGATCGTTACGACGGCGTAGGCGTTTATTCCTTTTCAAACATGAACGATTGCGAGGACTTCATCGCCAGCAGCGCGCATGCCGCGCTGGAAGCCGATGAGCGCGCGTTCACCGCCGAGACCAGTTACTTCACCGCACTCAACTACGTGATTTGCGATACCACCGGCTGAGGCCCGCCCACGTCCGCTCGCCGCGCCATCGCGCGCAGAACACCTCGTTGCCTTCATTACTGTCGCTGGCAGCCGCTGCTATTGGACTGGCGTCGTTCGGGACGACTGCGTGCGAATGGCAAGCTCCTTGCCTGCCAATGGCTCGATGCGTTCGATGGAATGGCCAGGTTGAAAGGCGGGTAGTGCGCCATTCATGGCGAAGACCAGCTCGACACACGGCTGCGTCAACACGAAAGTCGAGGTGCAAAGATGTTGCGGGAACCTGTGCGACTCCTCACCGATCTTGGCCTGCGCGAGCATTTTCGCGATCTGGTCGAAACCTCCCTGCATCGCCAGCAGCTCTCGGTGCGTGACAGCACGACGGGCTACGTGGTCTCCCTGCTGACAGATCACCTGCGCCCCGGGCATCTGTTCACGGCAGGACCCGAAGGTCCCGAGTTGCGGACCCTGGCGGAGCGCTATGCCGACGCGGCGCACGCCGAGGGTGCAGGCCAGCGCCGGCTTGCACTCAAAGGACTCGGTGACCTCGCGCTGTTCATCGCCGGGATGTTCTCCGGCTACCTCAATCGCCGGCTCGTGGACGTCGACTACTACATCGCCATGGGCTGCGGTGCTTACCGCGAGTTGCACAATGCCTTTAGCGCGCGCCAGTCCGGGGACGCTGTGTTCGCCGAACTCTCACGCGAGTTCCCGCGCCTCGTCGACGTACTGGCGGAAATCAGCGACGAGTCACACCTCGGTGCCAGCACGGATCTCCTGCGCGAGTACGAACTGTGGCTGCGTACCGGCAGTCCGCGCATCGCCGCGAAGCTGGCGCGCCGTGGCATCCTGCCCGCCGCCAGCAGCGCTTCGCTTCGCCAGCATTGAGGGGGTGCCATGTTGCTGTCACGCCTGCAGAACCAGTTGGCCGGCTTCTATGCCATGCCGGTGGTGTTCGACGTCTACGATTTCCTCATCACCGATGCGCGTACCGCCGCCGCGCTGACGCCGCCCGGTGCGGCGCTCGACAACCAGGAACGGGTCCTGGTGCGCACCGACGAGTCGGCGCTGGAACTGTCGCTCTACATCGACGAAGCGGTGCTTGAATGCCTTGAGCATGACGATCCACACGCGTCGCTGCACGAAGGCAACCTCAATCCCTTCCTCATCGCCGTGGAAGGCGTGAGCCACCTGCAGTCGCTGATCTGGCATGCGGAGCAGGACCAGCAGGTCTCGCTGCTGGAACTGGAACTCCAGGCGGAAATCGACAAGTACGTGGCATCAGCCGACCTGCTGAGCCGGCAGGGCGGGATCCCGGACGGGCTGCATGCACGCCTGTTCGAAGACGTCAGGTTCGACGCATCGGTGTCGGCCGACGAGCAGACGCGCTACCAGGACGCCAACCAGCTTGCGGCCCGCTACTGCCACGCCTTGCGGCGGCGCTATCCAGGCCACCATTACCAGCCTTCGTTCATGCGCGAACTGCGGAACTTCTACCGGCTCTCGGAACACCAGAAAGTCACCCGCATCCTGGCGCTGCGCTGAAAGTTTCGTTCAGTTGAGCACTTGCGGGTTGCCGGCCACCCCGCCGTCCACCGTGATGACGGTGCCGGTGGTGAAGCTGGACGCATTGCTGGCCAGGTACAGCGCTGCCCCGACGATTTCGTGCGGCAGGCCGCCGCGGCCCAGCGGGATGCGAGCGGCCGCGGCCTGGTTGAAGGCTTCCATGTCCCAGGCCTTGGAAATGTCGGTGAGGAAGGGGCCCGGCATGATGCAGTTCACGCGGACCTTCGGGCCGTAGGCATAGGCAAACGAACGCGTGATGGCGTTGATGCCGGCCTTCGCGGCGCCGTAAGGTTCGGACTTGGGGCTCGGGGTGACCGACGCGGTGCTGGACACGTTGATGATGGAACCGCCGTCGTGCTCGGCCATGTGCTTGCCCAGCAGCGCGGCCAGGCGGAAGGGACCTTTGAGGTTCAGTGCCACGACCTTGTCGAACAGTTCTTCGGTGATGGCATCCAGCGAGGGATAGAGCGGCGAAAGGCCCGCGTTGTTGACCAAAATGTCGACCTTACCGAAATGCGCGAGCGCAGTGGCGACCAGCGCGTCGAGATCGGCCCAGCGGCCAACGTGGCAGGCAACGGCCAGGGCGCGCCGGCCCTTGGCCTCGATTTCGCGGGCCACCGCTTCACACGCTTCCAGCTTGCGGCTGGCGACGATGACATCCGCGCCCTGATCGGCGAACGCCAGCGCCATTTCGCGGCCGAGGCCCCGGCTGCCGCCGGTGATGAGGGCCACCTTGCCGCTCAGGTCAAACAGGTTCGTGCTCATGGATTACTTTCTCCCGGCAGGCGCGTGGCCGTGCTTCGTTCTGCTTGTTGATGGTGGTCGCCTGCCAGCCACACGTAGAAGGCCGGCACCACGAACAGCGTGAAGAGTGTCCCAATGCCAAGGCCCGCGGCAATGGTGAGGCCGATGTTGGAGCGACTCATCGCCCCCGGGCCGGTGGCGAACAAGAGCGGCACCATCGCCACGATCATCGCCACCGTGGTCATCAGGATGGGCCGCAGGCGGGTGGCGGCGCCGGCCACGGCCGCGTCGAGTTTCGACAAGCCCTGTTCGCGCTGCAGCTGGTTGGCGAATTCCACGATGAGGATGCCGTTCTTGGCAATGAGGCCGATGAGCGTGATGAGCCCGACCTGCGTGTAGATGTTGATGCTCGCGAAACCCATGTTGATGAAGGCCAGGGCGCCGGCAATCGACATTGGCACGGACATCATGATGATGAGCGGGTCGCGCCAGCTTTCGAACTGCGCGGCCAGCACGAGGTAAATCACGATCGTCGCGAGGAACAGGGTGAGCACCAGCGCGCTGCCTTCCTGCATGTACTGGCGGGAGGCGCCAGCGAAGTCATAGCTGAAGCCTTGCGGGATCTGCTGGTCCGCCGTGGCCTTCAGCCATTCCAGCGCATCCCCCATCGACACACCAGGGCCCGGTATGCCCTGGAGGGTGAGCGCGTTGAGTTGCTGGAACTGCGCGCGTTCGCTGGGCTCGACCGACTGGCGGAAGGACACCACCGAGGACAGTGGCACCAGATCGCCGGAAGCGGGACGGAGGTAGTAGGTGTCGAGCAGGGAGTTGTCGGCACGGAAGCGATCTTCCACCTGCGCGATCACCTTGTAGCTGCGGCCTTCGAGGTTGAACCAGTTGACGTTGTTGCCACCCAGCAGGGTGGAGAGATCGCGGCCGATGTCCTCCATCGACAGGCCGAGCGCCCCGGCGCGGTCGCGGTTGATGTCGATGGTCGTCCGCGGCCGCGCGAATTCAACGGACTTTTGCAGGAACAGGAACTTGCCGCTTTTCATCGCTGCGCCCATGAGGTCGTCGACGACGCGATCGAGTTCGCCATAGTCACCAGGCGAGCGGAGGACGAACTGCACGGGCAGGCCGCGTCCCGCGCCGGGCAAGCTGGGCCTTGGGAAGACCGCAACCTGCTGGCCCACCTGCTTGTTCAGGCGCAGCTGCAGATCTTCCTGGATTTCCTGCTGGGTGCGCTTGCGCTCGGCCATGGGGACTATCTTGAAGCCACCGAAGGCGGTGTTGGGCGAACCACCAAAACCCAGGATGGAAAAGCTTTCCTTGTATTCCGGGATTTCCTGGTAGGTTGCGAGGGTCTTCGCCACGTAGCGCTTGGTGTAGTCGATGGTGGCGGTCTCGGGGCCGCGCGAGGCCACCAGCAGGATGCCCTGGTCTTCGTTGGGTGCGAGCTCGTGCTGGCTGGTGAGGTAGAGCGGGAACATGCTGAGCAGCACCAGCACCGCAAAGCCGATGAACGCCGGCCAGTAGGGCAGGTTGGCGCGGAGCGCGTTGCGATAGCGCTCGGTCAGCCACGCGAACGCCCGCTCCACGCGTTGCTCGAACGCGCCGGGTGGTCCGTCGTGCAGCACGCGGGACGCCAGCATCGGCGACAGCGTGAGCGCCACCACGCCGGAGATCAGTACGGCGGCGGCGAGCGAGAAGGCGAACTCGGTGAACAGCGTTCCCACCAGCCCGCCCATGAAGCCGACGGGCGCGTAGACCGCCACCAGGGTCGTCGTCATCGCGAGGATGGGCAGCCAGAGTTCGCGGGCGGCATTGAGCGACGCCTCGAAACGTCCTTCGCCGAGGGCGATGTGCCGATGGACGTTCTCCACGACCACGATGGCATCGTCCACCACGAGGCCAATGGCAAGCACCATCGCCAGCAGGGTAAGCAGGTTGATGGAGAAGCCCATCAGCAGCATCAGGAATGCGGCACCCACGATGGACAGCGGCACCGCCAGCGCGGGAATGAGCGCCGCGCGCAGCGAACCCAGCGAAAGGTAGATCACCAGCAGCACGATGACGATCACCTCGCCCAGGGTGGTAAAGACTTCGTTGATGGATTCCTGGATGAAGACGCTCGCGTCGTAGGGGATGAAGACTTCGAGCCCGGCGGGCATCTGCGCCTTGAGGTTGGGCATGACGTCCCGCACCCGGCCCGCGACGGTGAGCGGGTTGGCACCGGGCGCGCCATCGATGCCGATGTAGGTGGCGGTGCGATCGTTGTAGAGGCTCGCGGCGTTGTAGTCCTCGGCGCCGAGTTCGACCCGTGCGACGTCGGCGATACGCACCAGGGCGCCGTTCTGTTCGCGCACCACGAGCTGGTCGAAATCCTCCGTGCGACTGACGTCCGTGGTGGTGGTGAGATCGATGGACACGAGTTCACCGCGCGTCGCCCCGGGGCTCGCGAGGTAGTTGTTCTTCTCCAGCGCCTGGCGCACGTCGTTGGCGGTGACGTTCTGGGCCGCCATCCGGCGCGGGTCCAGCCAGATGCGCATGGCAAACGCCTGGTTGCCGAAGATTTGCGCCTTCGACACCCCGGGGATGGCCTGCAACTGCGGCCGCACCACGCGCAGCAGGTAGTCCGCAATCTGCTGGCGATTCATGCTCGCGCTGTAGAAGGCGATGTACATCAGCGAGGTGGCGTCGCCCGTGACTGCCTCGATGATCGGATCATCCGCCTGATCGGGCAGCACGCCGCGCTGGCTCGCCACCTTGGCCTGGATTTCGGCCACGGCGGCGTGCGCGTCGTAGTTGAGCTTCATGTTGACTTCGATGGTCGACAGGCCCTGCTTGCTGCTGGAAGTGATGTAGTCGATGCCATCGGCTTCGGCGATGGCCTGCTGCAGCGGCGTGGTGATGAAGCCCTTGACCAGTTCACTGCTGGCGCCGGGATAGGGCGTGCGGACGGTGACGACGGTGTTCTCCGTGCGCGGGTACTGGCGGACTTCCAGGCTCGTGAGGGCACGGAAGCCCAGCACCAGCAGGAGCAGGCTGATCACGCTCGCCAGCACCGGCCGGTGGATGAAGACGTCCGTGAAGCCTTTCACGGCGCCGGCGCCAGCTCGACGACGAGTCCATTGCGCAAGCGGTTCTGCCCCACGGCCACGACGCGCTCACCCACCTTCAATCCAGCGTCCACGGCAACGAAGCCTGCGCGTACGGCGCCCGTGGTGATGGCACGGCGGGTCACCTTGAGCGTGCCCTTGTCGTCTTCGATGACGAACGCCGAGTTGCCGTAGGGGCTGTAGGTGATGGCCGACTCGGGCACTACCAGGACGTCGTCGACGGTGTCCTCGAGGACGCGCACTTCGGCGAACATGCCGGGCCGGAGCTCGTCGTCCGAGTTGGGCAGCCTGGCGCGCACCTTCACCATGCGGGTCGCCGGATCGACCGCTGGATCAATAGCCGTGACGTGCGCGCGGTAGGTCTTGCCGGGTTGCGACTGCACCCCGAGTTCCACCGCCTGGCCCTTGGCGAGGCGGGCCAGGAAGCGTTCGGGCAGGCGGAAATCAACGAACATCGGGTCGAGCGCCTGCAGGGTCACGACCTGGCTGCCCGGGGCCAGGTAATCCCCCAGATCGATGCGGCGGATGCCGAGGGTGCCGGTGATGGGTGCACGGATTTTCTTCTTGGCAAGCGAAGCTTCCTTGGCGCCGACCATGGCGCTCGCTTCGTCGCGGCGGGCAACGGCTTCGTCGAACTGCGAACGGGACATCGCGCGGTCGTTCTGCAGCCTGCCGGCCCGCTCGAGCTGGATTTCGGCAAGCTTACGCGTGGCCAGCAGGCCGCGGAGTTCCGCCTCATCGATGCTCGCGTCCAAGGTGACCAGCACTGCGCCCACTTCGACCACCTGGCCGGATTCGAAATGGATGGCGGCAATCTGGCCGGGGACTTCGCTCATCACGTTCACGTCCTGCACGGCAGCCAGGGTACCCGTGGCGAACAGGGAACGGCCCCAATGGCGGGCCTCCGCCGTGACGGCCTCGACGCGGGTCGGGGGTTGTGGCACCGAGAAGCGTGCGCTCAGCGTCTGGATTTGGCGGTATTTCAGGGCGGCGAGGCCACCGAAAATCACTGCCGCAAGCAGCAGCAACGCAAGGATCCGTTTCAGCATCGAGGGGTCACCGGGGGTCGGGAGGGCTCTTGCCCTGACAGGCGTGGCAGCTTGAGTTCCTTCAAGCCATGGCTGTCGGGAGTCTAGAGCGCCGCTCTAAAATAATCAGGCCCCGGTTGTTCTCGAGGTGGGCTGGCGCGTCGAGGCCACGACCAACCCACCGCCTGATCGAGGTCAAGCACGGATGCCGGCTCGCAGGTAGCGTGGGCTTGGTGGTTGTGCTTTCACGCGCCCCGCGATCCAAGGACATCCCCAATGACTGGAACGCCTTCTGCCCGCCTGCTGGCCATCAAGACTGAACTCCTGGACGCGGAGGCCGCGCTGGGTCGACTCGTGGACGGCACCTACGGACAGTGCGCGTGTTGTCGCGCGTCGATCGCCGCCAAGCGCCTCGAGGCCTTGCCGGGTGCTGCGCGCTGCGCCAGTTGCGCCGACCTCGCCTGAAGGCGCGCGACCTTCACTGCTGACGGGTGGGCTTGTTCCCCACAGCGAGGCCGGCCAAGCTCTCGGCCTGAGCCCAACCTGCCTGCGAGGAACATGACCGATGAACTTGCATCCCGCCTTTGCCCCCGGCCATGTCGCCGTCATTACCGGTGCCGCCGATGGCATCGGCCGCGCAGCGGCCGAGCGCTTCAGCCAGCTCGGCCTGCATGTGTTGATGGCCGACCGCCATGGTGCGCGGCTGGAACAGGCGGCCACAGCCTTGCGCAGCCAACTCGCCGGTTCGACAGTGCGCATCGGTACGCAGGTCGTCGACGTCGCGGACTGGTCTGCGGTCGAGGCGCTCAAGGTGCAGGCCTACGCCAGTTTCGGGCGCGTTGACGTGTTGATGAACAATGCCGGTACCAGCGAACCCAGTGCGTCGTGGCAGGGCATGGGGCCGTGGCGGCGCCTGCTGGAAGTGAATCTGTTCGGCATCTTGCATGGCGTGCAGGCTTTTACGGCCGCCATGATTGCGCAGGGCGGGCCGGCATTGATCATCAACACCGGCTCCAAGCAGGGCATCACCAATCCACCCGGCAATCCGGCCTACAACGTCAGCAAGGCGGGCGTGAAGGCCGCGACCGAGGCCTTGCAGCATGAGTTGCGTAACACCCCGGGATGCCAGGTCAGCGCCCACCTGCTGGTGCCGGGGTATACCTATACCGGCTTGACCCACCGCGGCGTAGCGCCGGCCGACGGCGCGGGTTGTCCACCCGGTGCGTGGCTACCAGCGCAGGTCATCGATTACCTGCTGGAGCGACTTGCGCGTGGCAGTTTCTACATCCTCTGCCCCGACAACGAAGTGAGCAGTGCCGACGATGCGCGCCGCATCACCTGGGCCGCGCAGGACATCACTGCCGACCGGCCGGCGTTGTCGCGTTGGCATCCCGACTACGCACAGGTGTTTAAAGACGCCACCTCGTGACCTGCGCGCGGCGCGACGCAGCACCGGCCCTTCAGCCTGTCGCCCACCCGATCACGGGTAGCTTTCAGTCTGGGCGGTGGCCGCCCAGCACGGCAAGGTGGCGGGCAATACATTCGCCTGTGCGCTGCAGGTTGTAGCCCCCTTCCAGCAGGGAAAGGATCCGTCCTCCACTGTACTGCGCGGCAATTTCCATGACGCGCGCCGTCATCCAGCCGTAGCACGCGGTCGACAGCTGGAGGTCGGCAAGCGGGTCGTCGCGATGGGCGTCGAAGCCTGCGGACACCAGGATGGCATCGGGCTTGAACAGCGCGAGCGCGGGGAGCACCTCGTCGTTGAAGGCCAACTCGTAGGCAGTATCGGTGGCGCCTGCCCGCATCGGGCAGTTGAGCGTCGCGCCGCGGCCACGGCCCACCCCGTTCTCTCCCACGCTGCCGGTGCCAGGGTAGTAAGGGTACTGGTGGAGGCTGATGTACAGGACTGACGGATCTTCCTCGAAGGTGTGCTGCGTACCGTTGCCGTGGTGCACGTCCCAGTCGAGGATGGCCACTTTCCCCAGCCCGTGCCGCCGCTGCAGGTAGCGCGCGAGGATCGCCACGTTGTTGAACAGGCAAAAGCCATGCGCCATCGCGTGTTCGGCATGGTGGCCGGGCGGGCGGACCAGGGCAAAGCCATTGCTGATTTCGCCGGTCACCAGCGCGTCGGCCAGGGAGAGGCCCGCGCCGGCAGCAAGCAGGGCGGCAGCGTAGGAGTGCGTGGAAATGGCGACGTCCCGCGAATCCAGAAACCTTGCGCCAGCCACGCAACTGGCGGCAGCGCGCCGGATGTAGTCGAGTCGATGGGTGGTTTCGATCCAGTCCAGCGCAGCGGCGACGGGTCTTACCTGCAGGAGTTCGGGCTGCCAGGGCTGGCGGCTGAGTTCCCCAAGGGTCGTGCTGAGGCGCGCTGCGCATTCCGGGTGGCCCTCGCCCGTGTCATGGGCGAGCAGCAGGGCATCGTGGCTGAATCCGGTAGGCATGCGAGTGGGTAGCCAGCTTGGTTGCGCCTTCATCCTAAGCGGCAGGGCAGTGATTTGCGATCACCTGCCGCGGCCTCGCGCGGCAGGTGGAAGGTTCGGGTGCCGGCTGGCCTAATGGGGCGCCGAAGGCTTGGCGCCGACCTTCAATTCAATGGCGTCGCCGAGCACCTTCGCCGCTTCTTCCAGCACCACGTCGAAGTCGCCGGGTTGCTTGCCCTTGCCGTCCTCGCTGTCGCCGGGTTTGTCTTCCTCGTCTTCTTCGTTGACTTCGGGCGTGGCGGGCAGCGCCGGCTTGCCGTGCGCGATGCGGATGTCGTTTTCACGCGCGCGCTGGTCGACGCGGGCTTTCTCGTGCTCGGCGCGGCGTTTGGTTTCGAGCAAGGACAAGGACGTGCGATCTGCAACTTCCTGCACGGCGCGTTCCTGTGCCAGCAGCGCGATGAAGGCCTTGTCGGTCTTCATCCGCGCATCATGGCGCACCTTGAGTTCATCGACGTGGTCGAGTTGCGCCACCCAGGGTTCGAAATTGGCCGCGGCGATATGGGCGAAGGGCAGGGCGTGCTTCAGGGCGCGCTCGCCCTGTTCCTTGGTGCTGAAGCCAGTGGGAAAGGCGACATCGGGCACTACCCCACGGTGCTGGGTGCTGTCCCCTTTCACGCGGAAGAACTGTGCGATGGTGGCTTTGAGCTGGCCCAGCTTGCCTTTGCTTTCTTCGTCGAAGCGGTTCAGATCCACCAGGTTCTGCACCGTGCCCTTGCCGAAGGTGGGCTCGCCCACGATCAGCCCACGCTTGTAGTCCTGGATCGCGGCGGCAAAGATTTCGGAGGCCGAAGCGCTGTTGCGGTCGACCAGGACGGCCAACTGCCCGTCGTAGGTCGTGCCGCTGTCGGTATCCTTTTCGATCTGCACGCGGCCCTGGGAATTTCGTACCTGGACCACGGGGCCCTTGTCGATGAAAAGGCCCGTCAGTTCCACCGCCTCGGGCAGCGAGCCGCCGCCGTTGCTGCGGAGATCGATGATGAGCCCGTCGATGTTTTCCTTCTGGAGTTCACCGATGAGCTTGCGGACGTCACGGGTGGTGCTGCGGTAATTTTCGTCGCCACGCATGCGTGCGTCGAAGTCCATGTAGAAGGTGGGGATCTCGATGATGCCCAGCTTGCGCGGACCGTCTGGCGTGGTGACGTCGAGCGTTTTCTTGCGCGCAGCCTGGTTGTCGAGCTTGATGGTGTCGCGGGTGAGGGGGATGATTTTGGGCGGGCCATCGGGGCCCGCGTCCTTGGGCAGTAACTGCAGGCGCACGACCGAATTCTTCGGACCGCGGATGAGGTCGACCACCTCGTCGAGGCGCCAGCCCACCACGTCCACCAACTCGCCGTCCGCGCCCTGGCCGATGCCGGTGAGGCGGTCACCCTTGTGCAGCTTGCCGCTCATGTCGGCCGGGCCACCCTTCACGACTTCGTTGACGACGGTGTATTCGTTATCGCTCTGCAGGACCGCGCCGATACCTTCCAGCGAGAGGCTCATGCGGATCTTGAAGTTCTCGGACGTGCGTGGCGAGAAATAGGAACTGTGCGGATCGATGGCCGTCGTGTAGGCGTTGATGAAGGTCTGGAAGACGTCTTCGCTGTTGTACTGCGCGGTCTGGCGGGCAATGCCTTCGTAGCGCTTGCGCAAGGTCTCGATGATCTTGTCCTGCTTGCGGCCGGCGAGCTTGAGCGAGAGGACGTCGTTCTTGGTGCGTCTGCGCCAGAGGTCGTCGAGCTCCGTTTCGGACTTGGCCCAGGGCGCTTCGTCGCGGGAGAAATTGAAGGTTTCGTCGACGGTGAAATCGAAGGGCTTGTCGAGTTGGGCCGCCGCCTTACCCATCCTCGCTTCAACGCGCTGGCGGAAGCGCACGAAGATGTCGTACACGCTTTGCAGGTCGGAGTTGCGGAGGTCGTCGTCGAGTTCGCGGGCGTAGGCGCTGAATTCGTCGATGTCGGACTGCAGGAAATAGCTCTTCGTCGGATCGAGCGCGTCCAGGTAGTTGTCGAAAATCATCTGCGAAAGCGCGTCGTCGAGCGGGGCCTTCGTGTAGTGGTAGTTCGCGATGAAGTGCGTGATGAGTCGAGTGGCCCGGCGATGTTCAGTGCTCGGAACCAGGTCCTTGATGGCCACGGAAGGGGCAACCGCCAAGGCGGCGGTAGCCAAGCCCAACAGCGCCGCGCCCAGCGCGGCGACGAGAAATTTTTTCATGCGGGTAGGGGTTCGCTTCTTTGTGCTTCTGGGTCCAAGTTGCGGATGCACTGCCGATTGGTCGGGGCGCGGGGGTAGTGTAGCGTATCCCTTGCGCGCGACTGCCCTGCGCGTTGAGGAATTTTTACCGCCGGCCCGGCTTTTTCCAGGGATTCATCGATGACATTTTCAGACGGCAGGGCTGCGGAAACATCGCTGCAGGTGGCCTCGGATGCCGCGCTCGCCGAAGCCTTGCCGCTGCTGGACGAGCCGGGCCCCTGGGGGCTGGACACCGAGTTCATGCGGGTAGACACCTACTACCCCCAGCTTTGCCTCATCCAGATCTCGACCTCGAGCCACGTTGTTTGCATCGATCCACTGGCGCTGTCCGACCTCGCGCCGCTCGCGGCGGGCCTTGCCGACCCTGCGCGGCGCAAGCTCATGCACGCCGCACGACAGGATCTCGAAGCACTCGCCGTGAGTGGACTGGCTGCAGTCAACGGGATCGCCGACACCCAGATCGCCGCAAGCCTGCTCGGCCTGCCTGATCAGGTCGGCTATGCCTGGCTCGTTGAACACTACCGTGGGGTCGTGCTCGACAAGTCGCAGACGCGGACCGACTGGGAACGACGGCCCTTGACCGAAGCGCAGTGGCACTACGCCGCGCAGGACGTGCTCCACCTGCTTCCCCTGTGGGAGATCATGTCGGCGGCACTTGCAGCGGAAGGCAAGCGTGGCTGGTTCGAAGAGGAATGCGCGCGCCTTGGCGTGGATGACACGGCCCCGCCGTGGCAGCGCGTGAAGGGACTGTCGCAGTACGAAGGCCCGGCGCTCGCCGTGGCGCAGGCGTTATGCGTGTGGCGTGAAAACGAAGCCAAATCCAGCGATCGCCCGCGTACCTGGATCCTGCGGGACGAAGTCTTGCTCGCGCTGGTCCGCCTGGGCCCCGCGAAAGTGGCGGATTTACCGGGCGTGCCTGGTCTGCAACCCGCCACGGTCAGGCGTCACGGGGAAGCCTTGCTGGAGGTTATTGCGGCAGCCGCCACGCAGGCGCCAGTCCTTGACCAGGTCATCGTGCCGCGCCTCACCCCCGCGCAATCGGCCGCGCTGCTCGAGATGCAGGAAGTGGTGAAGGCCTGTGCCGTTGCGCACAACATCGTGCCTACCCTGTTGGCGACACGGCGTGAACTGGAGAGGTTGGTGTGCGGCTTGCCGGCACCAAGACTGGGTGCCGGCTGGCGGCTGGAAGTACTGGGCACAGCGTTGCCGCAGTTACGCGGCGACGCTGTGCCCGAAGCTGGACCTATTTCTTGATTTCGATGAGTTCGATATCGAAGATCAGCGTGGAGTTCGGACCAATCGGACCGGCGCCCTTCGGACCATAGGCCAGTTCCGGCGGAATCACGATCTGCCAGCGCGAACCCACGGTCATCAGCGGAATCGCTTCCTGCCAGCCCTGGATCACGCTGTCGAGAGGCAGGGTGGCGGGCTCGCCGCGCTTGCGGGAGCTGTCGAACTCAGTGCCATCGATCAACGTGCCCACGTAGTGCGCGACCACCTGGTCCGTCGGCTTGGGATGCGCGCCGGTGCCCTTTTTAAGCTCCTTGTACTGCAGCCCGCTTGCAATCTCGGTCACCGCGGCATCCTTCTTGTTCTTCTCGCGGTACGCCTTGCCGGCGTCGAGATTGGCCGTGGCGGCCGTCTTCATCTTCTCGTTGACTGACTTCGAGGCGCTTTCCAGTGCGACCTGGAACTGTTCCTGGGTCAGGCGGGGCTTGGTCCCTTCCACGGCATCCTTGACGCCGAGGTTGAAGGCTTCGAGGTCGAGCTGTACGCCCTGGCGGGTCACGCTCTGGGCGGTGGTCAGGCCAATCGCGTAGCTGCTCTTCTTGAGGTCGGAATCAAGTTCGGCGGCGGAGATGGCAAGGGTCGCGCCGAGGGCAAGCACGCTACCGGCGACGAGCAGGGGAAATTTCATGGAACGACGACTCCTGGGATTGAAGGGAACAAGGAAGGGAACAAGGGTGGGATTAATCGCGCGCATCGTCCCATATCAGGCGCGGGACGAGAATCAGGCAGACGGGGGGCTTACTGCAGCTTGGTCGCCATCAACTTCAACACTGGCCGGGTGCCCACCACGTGCTGGCCCACTTCGATGCCGGACGGAATGATCACGCAGTCGCCGTTCTTGATCAGCATGTCGTGGCCTTCCACTTCCAGCGAAAGCTCGCCGGCCGTGATCCCGATGGCAGTTTCCTCGTCCCACGACTGGGGTTCCGCCCGTGTCCCGACGGCCATCAGTTCGCGCGCGCTTTCGAAGCCCCAGACCAGGAGTTTCTGGGTCATGGCCTGCTCGCTGAGCGGGCCGTCGTCAGCCAGCTCCCAGCGTTCAACCTTGAGGCGGTTGAGGGGGCGGTGCACGGCCACGCGATTGCCGCCCTGGAAGCTCGACTCGTAAAGGGCCTCTTCCACGCGCTTGAAGAGTTCATCGCTGCCGACGCCTCGGCCCGGCTTGGCCGTCGCCACGCCGAGGTGGGCCGTGAGGTGCCTGGCTTTGGCCGTGACGTTCTGCGGCAGCGGCAGGGATTCGATCTTCTTGCGGATGGTTTCGGCGAGCCGCTCGGCGTTCTTCGAGTCGCAGCCCGGCAGGAGCAGGGCAAGGCGGCCCTCGTCGTAACGGGCGGCGGTGTCGCCGGCGCGCCGACCGAAGGATCTAACGGTCACGCCAAGGCGCTTGAGGACCGTGTCAACGGTCTGGCGGTTGTTGGCGGCGACGAAGTCCTCGAAGTCATCGAGTTCCAGCACCACCATCGACACCACTTTTTCCTCGCGGCCGGCGCGCCGCCATTCGGCGTCGGCGGTTTGCTCGAAGTGGCGGCGGTTGTCGAGGCCGGTGATCTGGTCGATCGGGGAGAGGCGCTCGAGGGTGTCGGACAGCGCTTTGGACTTGCCCTGCAGTAGGCCAAGGTCGGCGGCCATGCGGCGCATGGCGATTTCAGCTTCGTCACGCTTGGACTGGCTGGTCTTGACCTCGACCTTGAGTTTTTCGACCTGGTTACGCCGCTGGTCGAGGTAGCTGCGCAGTTGCTCGGTTTCTTCCAGTGCGGCAGTGGCGATCCACAGCCGGTCGCGCAGGTGCTGGGCACAGAAATAGGCCGCTACGGCGGCGTACACGAGCCCGAGCGCTATCGGCAGCGCGGCCGCCATCGGGAGGGAAAATACGGTGAGCATCGGCGGCAGCAGCACGGAGGCGATGATGAGCTGCGTGGCCTTGGGCACGCCGGCGTGGATAGCGACGGAACACATCACCACGGAAACGCCCAGCAGGAGCATCGGCGTGGTGCCGATGTTGAGTCCACTGGTCGCCAGGAGCCAGGCAATGCCGGCACCCCAGGCGACGCCGCTCAGCGCAAGGGTTGCCAAGTACAGTGGATAGAGGGTCGCGGGCGAGGTTTCGGAACGGGCCAGGTCCTGGGCGCGCTGGATAAGCATGTAGCGCATGCCGTAACTCACGACCGCCACCGCCGTCCAGGCGGCCAGGGGAACCAGCGTAGTGCTGCCCAGCAGGGCGTAACACGCGAGCAAGGCGCCAATCGCGCCGAGCAGGCATTCAAGCTGGCTCTCGAGCACCAGGCGATCGGTCTGCCTGGAAATTACGGAAGTGGGAGTGCCGGTGGCTTCGTCGAGTTGCATTGCCTTCCCTTCCCTGCCAGTACTGGCGGATCTGTTCAGGCTGGTATCGGCAGCCGGGGTCTTTACTGAGTCTTTACTGATTCAGGAGCGTCGCGAACCTTGGGCGGTGATCGAAGCGCAGCGCACTGTCATGATTCTGAAGTTTGTTTCAGGACTTGCGCAACCATGGACCGAGCACCATCCCTGCCGCGAAGCCCCCGACATGCGCCAGCCAGGCCACGCCGGGTTGGCTGGGGTCGGTGATCAGCCAGCTCGCGAGCTGGATGGCCATCCAGATCAGGAGTACCACGATTGCGGGCAGCGCGCCGAGGAAGAACGGGAGCCAGACCACCGTGACCCGGGCGCGCGGATAAAGCATCAGGTAGGCACCGAGAACGCCCGAGATGGCGCCGCTGGCGCCAATCATCGGTGTCGTCGCCTCCGGTTGCTGTAGCGCCTGGGCGAGCGCGGCGGCAAGGCCGCAGAGCAGGTAGAACAGCACGAAGCGCAGGTGGCCCAGCGCGTCCTCGATGTTGTTCCCGAAAACCCACAGGTAAAGCAGGTTGCCGGCAAGGTGCATGAAGCCGCCGTGCAGGAACATCGAGGTAAACATGGTGAACAGCGGGGGCAGGCTGGCGATGCCCGGTGGCAGGGTTGCGCGGCCGAACAGTAGCGCGGGCACCATGCCGTAGCGATAGGCGATCAGCGCCTCGCCGCGCGGCCCGATCGCCGCCTGCCAGAGAAAAGCCATCACGCACATGATCATCAGCGTGTAAGTCCAGACCGGCACTAGCGCAGTGGGGTTGTCGTCGTGGATCGGGATCATGCCGGGGCCTGTGGTTGGCGCTGGAAGCCGAAATGGACCGGCAAGGCATCAGGGGCCAGCCTCAGGACCGTGAGAGGATTGCCCCTGAACAGGACGGTGCCCGCCGAGCGGCCGGCCAGTGCCGTCAGGGGATCGCCGCCCGGTTCGTGGCTGGCGAGACCTGAGGTGAACGCTTCGAGGTCGCGATCGACGATGTTGCCGAGCCCGAGGTTGGTCTCCACCAGCAGTTCGCCGTCCGGCGTGACCACCAGGCAGTTGCGCACCTGCGCGACCACGCCGGCCGGATTGACCAGCCCGCCCAGTCCATCGAGGCTGAACACCCAGGGTGCGAGGTCGAGCGTGACGTAGGCACGCTGTGGCCCGTTCTGGACGAACCAGCGTCCCAGGTCGTCGGCACCGTAGTGGCGGTGCAGGAATTCGACGGTCCCGGCGTGCGAGATCGGGCCGTCGGGCAACCACCAGCGCGCGCGGCGGTCGAGGCGGAGCCAACCAAACGCTGCCGGGACGTTGGGCCAGCGCAGGAGTGCGCGTTCCACTTCCGGCGCCAGATCGGGCTGGTAGCCGGTGGCCCTCACGGGGCATGCTCCGCTGCCGCGCGCACGGGCAACTCGGTTTTCTTGACCACCTTGCGCAAGGCAAAACTTGAATGCACGCGGGAGACCCCGGGCAGCCGGGTGAGGACCCGCGTGTGGAGGCGTTCGAAATCGCCGGCATCCGCTGCAATCACGCGCAGGAGGTAGTCGGATTCACCGGTCATCAGGTAGCACTCCATCACTTCCGGCACTGCGCGAACGGCTTCCTCGAAGCGCTCGAGGTCCTCGCCCTGTTGGCGGTTGAGGCTGATCTGCACGAAGACGTCGGTGGCGTACCCCACCCGGGCCTGGTCCACGAGCATGACGAAGCGGGAAATCACGCCGGATTCCTCCAACTGCCGGACGCGCCGGAGGCAGGCGGATTCGGACAGGTGCACGGCGTCCGCCAGGGTCACGTTGCTCATCCGCCCGTCCTGCTGGAGGGCGCTGAGGATGCTGCGGTCGATGCGGTCGAAACCGGGGCTCATGGTGGATTCCTGCGTCAGCGGCGCGGTAACTTCGGGATACTTGTGAATGAACCGCAAAATGGTCGCAGATTGCAAGCAAATTCTGCACGCCGATTCGTAAAATGGGGCATCCCGAAAACACCCCAGGAGTTCCCCATGCACATCGGCGTCCCGCGTGAAATCAAATCGAACGAACTCCGGGTAGGGCTTACGCCCGGCAGCGTCCGCGAACTCACCACCCACGGTCACAGCGTCCAGGTGGAGACCGGCGCCGGGCGCGGGATTGGCGCAGCCGATGAGGACTACCGCCAGGCCGGGGCCACGATCGGGCGCGACGCGGCTGCGGTGTTCAGCGCGTCGGATCTAATCGTCAAAGTGAAGGAGCCGCAACCCGGCGAGGTGGCCATGCTGCGCGCCGAGCAGGTGCTGTTCACCTATCTCCACCTCGCCGCCGACCTCCCGCAGGCCAGGGGCCTCGTGGCGTCCGGGGTTACCGCGATTGCCTACGAAACCGTTACTGCAGCGGATGGCTCGCTCCCGCTCCTTGCACCGATGAGTGAAGTGGCGGGTCGCCTGGCCGTGCAGGCGGGGGCGCGCTGCCTCGAAGCCGTGATGGGCGGCGCAGGCCTGCTGCTGGGCGGCATTCCTGGTGTCGCGCCAGCCGCAGTGCTGGTGCTCGGCGGCGGTGTCGTGGGCACCAATGCGATTCGGATGGCCCTGGGCCTCGAAGCCCGCGTGACGGTGCTCGACCTCTCGCTGCCGCGCCTGCGCCAGCTCTCCTCGGAATTTGGCAGCCGTCTCACCACGCTCTATGCCACCCGGGAGAATCTTGAAAAATTGGCCGTCACCACGGACTTGTTGATTGGCGCCGTGCTGATCCCCGGCGCCGCAGCGCCCAAACTCGTCTCCCGTGAACTCGTGGGGCGCATGAAGCGCGGCAGCGTAATCGTCGACGTGGCCATCGACCAGGGGGGCTGCGTGGAAACGAGTCGGGCCACCACCCATGCCGAACCGACCTACGAGGTCGACGGGGTGGTGCATTACTGTGTGGCCAACATGCCGGGCGCCGTCCCGCGCACCTCGGCCCATGGGCTCAACAACGCCACCTTGCCCTTCGTGCTGAAGCTGGCGAACCTTGGCTGGCGTGAAGCGGTGAAAGCGGACCCACACCTGGCGCGCGGGATCAACGTGACGGCCGGGCAGATCGTGCACGAGGCCGTGGCGACGGCGACAGGCCTGCCCTACGCGCCTTACGCGAACTAGCCCGCTGGCAGTGCGCCGACCACCGCGACGATGGCGGCGCAGAGGGTGGCGAGGTCGGCCTGGTCCATGGTGAAGGCCGGCATCACGTAGACCAGCCGACCGAAGGGCCGCACCCACACGCCGCGCTCAACGAAGGCCTGTGGAATGGTGCGCAGGTCGACCGGCTGCTTCAGTTCCACCACCCCGATGGCGCCCAGCACGCGGACGTCGGCAACCTGCCGGAGCCCGGCACAGCGCGCGAGGCCGCGCCTGAGTCCGGTCTCGATTGCGCGCACGCGGGATTGCCAGTCACCCGCCAGCAGCAATTCGATGCTGGCGAGCGCGGCGCTGCAGGCCAGGGCATTGGCCATGAAGGTCGGCCCGTGCATGAAGACACCAGGCTCGCCAAGGCAAATCGTTTCCGCTACCGCGCGGGTGGTCAGGGTGGCGGCCAGGGTCATGTAGCCGCCGGTCAAGGCCTTGCCGAGGCAGAGGATGTCAGGGCTCACGCCGGCATGGTTGCAGGCAAAGAGTTCTCCGGTGCGACCAAAGCCGGTGGCGATTTCATCCGCAATGAGCAGCACGTCGCGCGCAGCGCAGAGCCTGCGGAGTTCGGCAAGCCACTGCGGGTGGTAGAACCACATGCCGCCGGCGCCCTGCACGATGGGTTCCACGATGACGGCGGCGAGTTCGTGCGCGTGCGCCGCCAGCAGTGCGGCAAGCGCGGTGATGTCGGCCGGATCCCAGGGCTCGCCGAAGCGTACGGCCGGGCGTGGGGCGAACACGTGCTGGGCCAGGGCCCCCTTGAACAGCGAGTGCATCCCGGTGACCGGATCGCACACCGCCATCGCTCCGAAAGTGTCGCCGTGGTAGCCACCACGTACAGTCAGCAGGCGTTGGCGCCCAGGCAGGCCGCGCGCGACCTGGAACTGCAAAGCCATCTTGATTGCCACTTCCACCGACACCGAACCCGAGTCGGCGAAGAACACGGTTTCGAGCCCAGGTGGCGTGATTTCGACCAGCCGGCGCGCCAGCCGCACTGCGGGCTCGTGGGTGAGGCCACCGAACATCACGTGGGAGAGTTGCTCAATCTGCGCGTGGAGTGCTGCGTTGATGACAGGATGGTTGTAGCCGTGGATGACCGACCACCAGGACGCCATGCCGTCGATCAATTCGCGGCCATCGGCAAGCGTGATGCGCACACCCACCGCTGAGCGCACCGGGAATACCGGTGGCGGATTGAGGATGGTGCTGTAGGGATGGAAGACGTGCGCGCGGTCGAGCGCGAGGATGTCGTCACCATCGAGCATCGCAGGTCCCCGGGTGGTGCTCAGCTGCGCGCGACCCGCCAGTGAAGCCCGCCGGGCGGCTCGAAGCAGCGCACCGGTCCGTGGGGCGTTGGCCAGTCCATGGCGCCGGTGTCCTCGGCTGCGCGTTCGAGGCGGACCGTCCCCGAGTTGACGGGCAAGCCGTAGAAGGCGGGCCCGAAGCGTGAGGCGAAGCCTTCCAGCCGGGCCAGCTGGCCTTCCTCTTCGAATACCTGTGCGTAGCAGGCCAGCGCCGAGGGCGCGTTGAAGACCCCGGCGCAGCCGCAGTCGTGTTCCTTGAGGTGGCGGAGGTGGGGCGCGGAATCGGTGCCGAGGAAGAAACGCGGATTGCCGGACGTGGCGGCCGCGCGCAGCGCCAGGCGATGGATTTCGCGCTTGGCGACCGGCAGGCAGTACAGGTGGGGGCGAATGCCGCGCTCGAACATCGCGTTGCGGTTGATCATGAGGTGGTGTGGCGTGATCGTCGCCGCGATCGCGCCATTGCCGGCTTCCACGAACTGCACGCCTTCGCGGGTGGTGATGTGCTCGAAGACGATCTTGAGCGCCGGGAAGGCTTCGCGCAGCGGCTCGAGGTGTTCCTCGATGAAGCGTGCCTCGCGGTCGAAGACGTCAACCTGCGGGTCCACCACTTCGCCATGGATCAGCAAGGGCAGGCCGATGTCCTGCATCCGCTCAAGCACCGGAAAGATGCGTTTGATGGCGGTGACGCCGGCGTCCGAATTGGTGGTCGCGCCTGCCGGATAGAGCTTGGCCGCCGTGAACACGCCCACAGCCGCGCCGTGGGCAAGGTCGTCCGGATCCACGCTGTCGGTGAGATAGCAGGTCATGAGCGGCGTGAAATCGAGTCCGGTGGGGAGTGCCGCGAAGATGCGTTCGCGATAGGCCCGCGCCGCGGCGGTGGCGGTGGTGGGCGGCTGCAGGTTGGGCATCACGATGGCGCGGGCGAAGTCGCGCGCAGTGGCGGGAAGCACGGCGGCGAGCATGTCGTCGTCGCGCAGGTGCACGTGCCAGTCGTCGGGACGGAGCAGGGTGAGGGTCGTGGTCGACATAGGTCCGGACTCTAGCACGCAGCCTTCGCGCCGGGCAGGCACGAACCGGCGTGTGGCGGCTAGAATGCAGCTTTACCACCAGCCGCGAGCCCGCCTGCATGCAAGGTCTGATGATGGAAATGCCACTCTCGCTGACGATGATCATGCGTCACGGCGAGCGCACCCACGGTCGCCAGGAAATCGTGTCGGTGACGGCCGACAATCCCCGGCACCGCTATCGCTACGCGGATTGCTTCCGGCGCGCGAGGCAGTTGGCCAACGTGCTAGACATGCTGGGCGCCAGCGCGGACGCGCGCATCGGCACCCTGGCGTGGAACGACTACCGGCATCTCGAGCTTTACTACGCGATCACCTGCAGCGGACGCGTCTGCCACACCATCAATCCACGCCTGTTCGACGCGCAAATCGAATACATCACCAACCATGCGGAAGACGAATGGGTCTTCGTCGACGTGTCCTTCGTCGACAAGCTGGCGGCCATCGCCAGCCGCTGTCCTCGCGTGCGGGGCTACGTGGTGATGACCGACGCCGCGCACATGCCCCAGGCTGCGCTGCCCAACGTCCACTGCTACGAAACCCTGCTGGCCGCGGCAGCCGACACCTACGGCTGGCCGGAACTCGACGAACGTCGTGCGGCAGGGCTCTGTTACACCTCGGGGACCACGGGCAATCCCAAGGGCGTGTTGTATTCACACCGCTCGACAGTGCTCATGGCTTACGCGGCGTCGCTGCCGGATTCGGCCTGCCTGTCCTCGATGGACGGTGTCCTGCCCATCGTGCCGATGTTCCATGTGAATGCCTGGGGCTTGCCGTTTGCCGCCGTAATGACCGGGGCCAAGCTGGTGTTTCCCGGGCCGCGCCTGAGCGCGCCCGACATCCTCACCGACCTCATCACGGAGGAGGGCGTGACCATCGCCGCCGGTGTTCCCACGGTCTGCTTGCCCCTGCTTGATTACACCGCGCAGACCGGGCGCTCACTCAAACCACTTGATCGCTTTGTCATCGGTGGTTCGGCCTGCCCGCTGTCGATGATGGACACTTTCCGCGAAGACCACGGCGTTCGCGTGCTGCATGCGTGGGGCATGACGGAGATGAGTCCGTTGGGCACGGTCAACGCGGAAACGCCGGAGACCGTGGCGCTGACCGGGGCGGCGCGCGAGTCGGCGCTGTTGAGCCAGGGGCGGCCATTGCCCGGGGTTGAACTGAAGGTCACCGACGAGGACAACAATGAACTCGACTGGGATGGCCGCAGCGCCGGTGCCCTCAAGGTGCGCGGGCCATGGGTGTGCCGTGACTACTACCGGATGGAAGGCCACAGCGATTCACACCAGGCGGACGGCTGGTTTGCCACCGGTGATATCTGCACCATAGATCCTTCCGGTTTCATGCGCATCACCGATCGTGCCAAGGACGTCATCAAGTCCGGCGGCGAGTGGATCAGCTCCATTGACCTCGAAAACGCCGCGATGGGGCATCCCGGCATCGCGGAAGCCGCCGTCATCGGCGTGCCGCACCCCAGGTGGCAGGAACGTCCCCTGCTGGTGGTCGTGAAGAGGCCGGGGATTGACCTGGCCGGGCCGGAAATCGTGGCGTGGTTGGGGGAGCGGGTAGCGAAGTGGTGGCTGCCGGATGACGTGGTGTTCGTGGACGAACTTCCGCATACCGCCACTGGCAAGCTGAGCAAGCTTGAACTGCGCAAGCGCCTGGCAGGCTACACGCTGCCAGACGCTACGGGCTGACGGCTTCGGCTAGACGGTCCCGTTGGCGATCAGGGTTTCGATCGCGCCAGCCTCGAAGCCCCAGGCCGCAAGCGCTTCGCGGTTGTTCTCCCCGGCTTCCGGCGGGCGACCGCGCACTTCGCTTACGGTGCGGCTGAAGCGCGGCGCCGGCGCGGGCTGCACCACCCCGTCAATCTCGATGAAGGCCTTGCGCGCCACGTTATGCGGGTGCCTGGGGGCTTCGGCAAAGTCCAGCATCGGCGCATAGCAGACGTCGGTGCCTTCGAGCAGCGCCGTCCATTCGTCTTGCGTTTTCAGCTTGAATACCGCCTCGAAGCGCGCCTTGAATTCGGGCCAGCGCGCCGGATCCATGCGTTCCTTGCGGATGTCCTCATCGTGGATACCGAGCAGATCGAGGAGCAGCGCGTAGAACTGCGGTTCGGCCGGCGCGATGGTGATGAACTTGCCGTCGCTGCATTCGTAGACGTCGTAGAAATGCGCGCCCCCGTCAATGCGGTTCTGGCCTTTGGGCTGCCAGGCGCCCTGGGCGTACATGCCGTACATCATCGAAGAAAGCAGGCCGGAACCTTCGCTCATCGCACAGTCGATGACCTGGCCCTGGCCGGAACCGCGCGCTTCGTAAAGCGCCGCCGCGATGCCAATGGCCAGCATGCAGGCGCCGCCGCCGTAGTCGCCCACGTAGTTGATGGGCGGCACCGGCTTTTCGTTGGGACGGCCGATGATGTGCAATGCGCCGGAGAGACCGATGTAGTTGAGGTCGTGCCCGGCGGCCATGGCGAGCGGGCCATCCTGGCCAAAGCCGGTCATGCGGCCGAACACGAGGCGCGGATTGCGGGCGAGGCAGGTTTCCGGGCCAAGGCCCAGTTTTTCCATCACGCCGGGGCGGAAGGGATCGATGAGTGCGTCCGCCGTGTCGATGAGTTTCAGCGCGGTGGCCACGCCGTCGGCGCTCTTGAGGTCAACGGTGACCGACTGCTTGCCGCGGTTCAGGACCCCGAAGCGGCCCGGGTTGTAGGAGTCGAACTTCTGTCCGGCGTAGTGCATGACCGGGTTCTTGCGGTCGACGCGGAGCACTTCTGCGCCCAGATCCGCCAACATCATGCCGCACAGCGGGCCAGGGCCAATGCCCGCGAATTCAACGATTTTTACACCTTTTAACGGTCCCATGGAGTGTCCTCGTGTTCGGTTGGAAGTGGGTGCGCGGGAGGCGATCCGGTGGCTTCAGCTTGTCGCAGCGGGACGCAGCAGGTGGCCCAGGTGCGCGCGGATGGCCTCTGGAATGGGCTGGGGTCGGCCCCCGGCACGGTCGACGAATACGTCCACGAAATAGCCGGTCGCGTAGACCTCGTCATCCCCGGCGCGGAATAGCCCCAGTTCGTAGCGCACGCTGCTGCTGCCGAGACGGGCAACCCGGAGGCCGGCGTCCACGACGTCGGGAAACCTGAATCCCTTGTGGAAGCGACAGTTGTTCTCGACCGTAAAGGGCACGACATCGCCATCCAGGAGGTCGAACCCCCCCGCAACTGTGAGGTAATGCATGATGGTGGAGTCAAAGAACGTGTAGTAGCGCGCGTTGTTCAGATGCCGGTAAGGGTCCTGATCGTTCCAATGCAGGGGAATGGCCACGAAGTACGGGTAGTTGGCCCGGGATTCACCCGGCGAGGCGGCGTCAGGCATCGGGGATTCGCGATTTTGGAGCAGCGTGCTTATAACACGGTCGCGCGGGCTTGGAGAGGGATGATGCGGCGCAGAAAATTTTTTACCGGAATGTGGTCCCGGAGCCTAAGCTTGTTTGTATGATCGGCCGCCAACAGAGTGCGGACGTCAACGCGTTCGCTTTAGACGGGTCCGCCGGCCAACGACGGCTCCCGCCCCATTCCGACGACTGAGGTCGAGGGTGTATGTCCGGACAATCCCAGATGAAGGCGGAAATACCCGCCGTTTTTTCTGCCGTCGTTCCCAATGGCAACATTCGGGAAATCAACGGCAGGCGCTGCATCTTTTTCGATGGTTACTGGATCAGGCATTACGACGTGCCCCAGAACGAAGACGTCGCCCGCCGTGAACTCATAGACCAACTTACCAAACGCGTCTTCCACCATACCGAGTCCGGCATCAACACGCCGGGCTACAAGCTGAAGCACGCACGCGACGCCTACGACCACCAGACCGAACCACGTCGCCGACGGGTCAATGCCGCGATGCTGGCCGGGGCGCTCCTCAACCGCGGCTCGGATATCTTTAACATCCTCTTCGAACTGCGCCAGCGTGGAATCGAAATCCACTACGACAACGAACTCCTCCGCGAATGCGAATCCTGTTTCCTCGAGGCCTTCGACCTCGGCAAGCAGGTGCTCCACTACAGCGGTGAAGAAGGCCTCGACGAACTCTGGGGCGAGCCGCTTAAAGCCTTCTACATGCCCATTGCCGACTTCTATGAAAGTCGCTACATCAAGATTGCACTGACCATGGTGGCGATCGATCAGATTGCCGACAAGCTGATCGAAACCTTCGCCCCGCTGCCGCAGTTCCAGGGCGTTCGCCAATGCATCGTTGCCTACGCCCAGGCCGCCAAGCTGGAGAGCGAAACCATGAAGACCGATCCGGACATCTTCAACGTGTGGCCTGAATTCGTGGCGACGGGCGACGAACTGTACAATTTTGCCCCGCGCCTGGGCGGTGATCCGGCCAGCGCGGACTGTGGGATGGAAGGCCTGGACATCATTCGCGAAGGCAAGAAAATCGTGGAGTGGGTGGCGTTTGCCCGCGTCCCCATGCCGAAGACCACCCGCAACTTCCTTGGCCGCTGCGATGCTTACGCTGCGGACGCCTGCGGCTGCCTGCAGTGACCCACCCCGTACTCGCGCGACTGCGTGAGTACCTGGGCGAGGATGCCGTGCTGGCCGGCGACGCTGGCCTTGACGGCTACCTCATTGATGAACGACGCCTCTACCACGGCAAGGCCCTGGCGGTGCTCCGCCCGCGCGATGCGAGTGAAGTCGCCACCGCCGTGCGCCTCTGCGCCGAAGCCCGTGTCCCGATGGTGCCGCAAGGTGGGAATACCGGTTATTGCGGAGGCGCGACGCCGGACGAGTCCGGGCGCGAAGTCGTCATTTCGCTCGAGCGACTGCGTGGAATCCGGCAGGTTGATCCCCTCGGTTTCACCCTGACCGCCGAAGCCGGTGTCACCCTGGTCGAACTGCAGAAGGCTGCGCGCGACGTGCAGCGGCTGTTCCCCTTGAGCATGGGATCCGAAGGCAGCTGCCAGCTCGGTGGCGTGTTATCCACCAATGCCGGGGGGCTCGCCGTACTCCGCTACGGGACGGCGCGCGAACTGGTGCTGGGGCTGGAAGTGGTGCTGCCCGACGGGCGTTTGTGGAATGGCCTGACCGCGCTGCGCAAGGACAACACGGGTTACGACCTCAAGCAGTGGTTCCTCGGCGCGGAAGGCACCCTGGGCATCATCACCGCAGCTGTCCTCAAGCTCTTTCCCCTGCCCGCCGCGCGCGCCACGGCCTGGGTTGGTGTGTCGGATCTGGCGGCTGCCTGCGGGTTGCTTGCAGGTCTGCGCGAAACCCTGGGCGACACCGTCACCTCGTTTGAATTCCTCGCGTCCGATGCCCTTCATCTGGTGCTCGGCCAGTTCCCTGATACCGCGCCGCCGTTCACCGGTGCCCCGGCCTACGTGCTGCTCGAAGTGAGCGGAAGCGACGTACAGTCCTTGTCCAGCGCAGTGGAAGGCGCGCTGGCGTCCGCGCTCGGCGCCGGCACTATTGGCGAGGTGGCGCTCGCCCAGAACGAGACGCAGCGGCGCGCGATGTGGCGCTTGCGGGAAAGCATTCCACTGGCCGAAAAATCCCTCGGCGGTTCGATCAAACACGATGTTTCGGTGCCGGTCTCCGCGCTCCCCGCGTTGGCCCGCCGCGCGACGGCGGCCATCATCAGTGCCTGGCCCGACGCGCGGCTTTCCGTCTATGGCCACATCGGTGACGGCAACCTGCATTTCAACGTGCTGGCGCCTGCTGCGGGTGACCCACTGGCGTTCAAGGCGCGGCATGCGGAAGCGATTTCAACCGAAGTCCACGGCGCGGCAACGGCCCTCGATGGGAGTTTCAGTGCGGAGCACGGTGTCGGCAAACTCAAGCGTGCGCTGCTCCACGAATCGGCAAGCCCGGTCGCAATTGATCTCATGGAACGCATCAAGCACGCGCTGGATCCATTGGGTTTGATGAACCCCGGCAAGCTGGTCGGCTGAACGATGCCAAACGCGGCAGTGCGCATCGAACGCTATGACTTCGTGGTGGTGGGCGCGGGCATCGTCGGGCTTGCCACGGCCATGCGTGTGCAGGAATGGGCGCCAGGCGCCAGCGTGCTGGTCCTCGAGAAGGAAGACGGCGTCGCCGCCCACCAGACCGGACACAACAGTGGCGTCATCCATGCCGGCGTTTATTACGAACCCGGCAGCCTCAAGGCGCGCCTGTGCCGCGAAGGCCTGGCGGCAACCCTCGCCTTTTGCCGGGCGGACGGCGTGGCGCATGAACAATGCGGCAAGCTGATCGTGGCGGTGACCGAAGACGAGCGCCCGCGCCTGCGCAACCTGGCAGTACGTGCCGAACGGAACGGGGCGCCAGCAAGGTGGCTGGAAGCCGCCGAATTGCGCGCGGAGGAACCGTCGGTCAGCGGGGTCGCGGCACTGCTGGTGCCGGAAACCGGCATTGTCGACTACCCCGGCATGTGCCGCGCCATCGCGGATCGCATCCGACTCGCCGGTGGCGAACTGCGTTTCCGGACGCGGGTGGAAGCCATCGAGGAGCGCCCGGGCGACGTGGTGTTCGCCACGTCCGGGGGCACGGTGGCAGGGCGTTATGCGGTGATCTGTGGTGGCCTGCAGGCCGACCGCCTGTTGCGCGCAAGCGGCCAGGAACCGGATTTCGCCATCCTGCCGTTCCGAGGTGACTACTACCGACTGCCGTCGTCGCGAAACCAACTGGTTCGCCACCTCATTTATCCGGTGCCGGACCCACGCCTGCCGTTCCTGGGGATCCATCTCACCCGGATGATCGACGGCAGCGTCACCGTCGGCCCCAGCGCCATGCTGGCACTGGCGCGGGAGGACTACCGCAAGCTTGCCTTCGATCCCGCCGACGCGCTGGCCATCGCGCGCTTCCCTGGCACCTGGCGCCTGCTCGCGCGTTACCGCGACGCCGGCCTGCAGGAACTTGGCTGGGCAATCAGCCGGCGTCGCTACCTGCGGGCCGTGCAGCGCTACGCCCCGGAACTCCAACTGGCCGACCTGCAACCGCATCCCCCGGGCATTCGCGCCCAGGCGGTGGCGCCGGATGGCAGCCTCATCCACGACTTCCTGCTCAAGCAGACGGCGCGACTGCTGCATGTCTGCAACGCGCCATCGCCTGCCGCGACGGCAGCCTTGCCCATTGCCGGGGAACTGGTCGCGCGACTCGATCTTGCGCGCGCTGGCTAGTGCCAGGCCTTTCAGGCCGTTAGAATCCTGTGGCTAAACGATTTTTGCGAGGAACGAGATCATGCAAGACAGCGTAGTTGTAGTCGGGCTTGCCCGGACCCCCATGGGTGGAATGCAGGGCGATCTGGCTGCCGTCACGGCGCCGGTACTCGGATCGGTCGCGATCAAGGCCGCGCTGGAGCGTGCCAACGTAGCGCCTGATGCGGTGGAAGAAACAATCATGGGATGCGTGCTGCCCGCCGGCCTCGGCCAGGCGCCGGCCCGACAGGCGGCGATCTACGCTGGCATTCCCACCAGCGTCGGCGCCACCACCATCAACAAGATGTGCGGCTCCGGCATGAAGGCCGTGATGCAGGGCTTTGACGCCATCATCGCCGGTTCGTCCGCCATCGTGGTTGCGGGCGGTATGGAAAACATGACGGCGGCGCCTTACCTGCTGCCGAAGATGCGCGGCGGCATGCGCCTGGGGCACGGTGAAGTCCTCGACCACATGTTCTTCGACGGCCTGGAAGATGCCTTCCAGCGCGGCCGCCTGATGGGCACTTTCGCGGAAGACTGCGCCAGGAAGTACAGCTTCACCCGCGAAGCCCAGGATGCCTTCGCGATCGAATCCCTGGTCCGCGCCCAGCGCGCCATCAACGACGGCAAGTTCAAGGCGGAAATCGCCGCAGTGGCCATCCCTGGCAGCAAGGACGGCAAGGTGATCGATACCGACGAGCAACCGGGCAAGGCGCGTCTCGACAAGATCCCAACCCTGCGCCCGGCCTTCGACAAGAACGGAACCGTGACCGCCGCCAATTCTAGCTCCATCTCCGATGGCGCTGCGGCCGTGGTACTCACGTCCGGTACGGTCGCCAGGGAGAAAGGCTACGTCCCGCTCGCGCGCATCCTGGCCCATTCCACGCATGCGCAGGAGCCAGGCTGGTTTACCACCGCCCCGGTCGCGGCCATCAACAAACTGCTGAAGCGCGTCGGCTGGACCGTCGACGACGTTGATCTTTTCGAAGTGAACGAAGCTTTTGCGGTGGTGGCGATGGCCGCCATGCACGACCTCAAGATCCCGCACGAGAAGCTCAACATCCGGGGCGGCGCCTGCGCGCTGGGCCATCCGGTGGGTGCCTCCGGTGCGCGCATCATCGTCACCCTGGTCCACGCGTTGCGTGACCTCGGCCTGAAGCGCGGCGTGGCGAGCCTGTGCATCGGCGGCGGCGAAGCCACCGCCGTGGCGCTCGAACTGCTCTAAGTCTTTCCTGCCAGACCCAGCGCCCGTGCCTCAGGCACTGGCGCTGGGACGCGCGGCGAAGCCTGCGTGCCAGCGCTTGAGATCCGCGTGCCGGGCCTGCGGACGCACCTCGATCCAGGCGGCGAACTCCACCACGACGTAAGCCGTGATGTCCGCCACGCTGAAGGATTCCCCGGCCAGCCAGGCCGTGCCCGCCAGGCCAGTGTCGAGATCGTCCAGAAAGCCTTCAGCGCGCGCCTTGCCGCGTTCGACCAGTGCCGGGATCTGGGCGTAATCCCGCGGGCCGGGCAGCGCGCGGTTGGCGAATCGTTCGGCCGAATTCCGCAGCGCTTCCGCGGCGCCCATGAAGCCTTCAAGCTCCGCGCGACGACTCCACATTTCGACCACCGCCTGCTCCCGTGGCGTGGTGCCGAACAGCCGTGGCATGGGGTACAGCGCCTCGAGGTAGCGACAGATGGCCATGGTCTCGGTAAGCAGCAGGCCGTCGTCCAGCAGCAGCGCTGGCACGATCATCGACGGGTTGTCAGCGCGGAACTGTGCGTTGAACTGTTCGCCCTGGCGCAGGTTGACCTGCACGCTCGGGATCTGGATGCCTTTCTCGGCCATGAACATGCGCACCCGGCGCGGGTTGGGGGCGAGTTCGAAGTCATAGAGTTTCATCGCGGGTTTCCTTGGCTGGAGGCGGGTGGGGCGCAGGTGCGCGGCCCGGCTATCATACGCATCGCCGAATGGACGCCGCGATCCAGCGGCGACCAAAACACGTAAGGACTTGGAGGGGACAGACCCTGCAGGTGCAGGGGGAAAGTTGCCGTCGTCACGGGCGGAGCGTCGGGTTTGGGCCGGGCCACGGTTGAAGCACTGGTTGCCGCCGGTGCACGCGTTGCGCTTTTTGATCTGGGGGACGCTTTGGGCAAGGCGTTGGCCGCGTCACTGGGTGACGTCGCGCTCTACTGCCACGTGAACGTGGCGGACGAGCAGTCGGTGAAGGACGGGATGGCCGCCACGCTGCAGGCTTTCGGGGCCAT
Organism: Gammaproteobacteria bacterium; assembly: GCA_043744805.1. Classification (GTDB taxonomy): domain Bacteria; phylum Pseudomonadota; class Gammaproteobacteria. The sequence continues at coordinate 13,488 of JAYTTZ010000260.1, read as the reverse complement.
CCACCTCTGCCTCAACTGTGCGGGCATCGGCAGCGCGGCCAAGACGGTCAGCAAAGGCGAAGCCCACGCGCTCGAGCACTTCCAGCGCATCCTCAACGTGAACTTGATCGGGACCTTCAACGTCCTGCGCCTGGCCGCGGTTGAAATAACCCGGAACCCACCCGACGTCGACCACGGCGAACACGGCGTCGATTGCAGCGTGGGACGCCCAGATGGGGCAGGCGGCTTAGGGTGCCAGCAAGGCCGGCGTGGTGGGGCTCTCGCTGCGGGTGGCGCGTGATGTTGCGCGCGATGGGATCCGCTGCAATGGCAGCGCGCCGGGCCTGTTCGAAACCCCGATGATGCGTGGCCTGCCGGAAAAAGTGCGCGAAGGCATCCAGAGGCAGATTGAAAACCCGAAGCGCTGCGGACTGCCGGAGGACTATGCCAGACTCGCGCTCGCCATCATCGACAATCCCTACCTCAACGGTGAAGCCATCCGCCTTGACGCGGCGAGCCGCCTCCCTCCGCGCTGAGCGGCCTGGCACGCGCCTGGAGCCCTGACCCGGGCGGCAGGCGCGTCATACCCTCCCTGGAGTTCGCGCCATGTCGCAAAAGCGTTGTCAGTGGGTCAGTGCCCAACGCCCTGAAGAGCTTGCTTACCACGACGAGGAGTGGGGCGTGCCGGTTCACGAGGACCGCATGTTCTTCGAGTGCCTGGTGCTCGAAGGTGCGCAGGCCGGCTTGAGCTGGTACACGGTGTTGAAGAAGCGCGGCGCCTATCGTGCGGCCTTCGCCAACTTCGAGGTTGCCACCGTGGCGGAATTCGGTGCTCCCGACGTTGCGCGGATGCTGGACGATGTCGGGCTAATCCGGCATCGCGGCAAGCTGGAAGCTGCGATCCACAACGCCCACTGCTTCCTCGCGTTGCAACAGGCTTTTGGTAGTTTCGATGCTTATGTCTGGCGCTTCGTCGACGGGCTTCCGCGCGCTGAGCCGAGGCGTCTGCACGGTGCGATTCCGGCTTCTACGCCTGAATCGATCGCACTCGCGAAGGACCTCAAGAACCGCGGCTTCAAGTTCTTTGGTCCGACCACGGCTTACGCCTTCATGCAGGCGACCGGGCTGGTCAACGACCACCTTGCAGATTGCTTTCGATACGGGGAAATCGCCGGGCGCTGAGCGCCCATCTTTCAGGCAGCCAGGTGCCAGCGTCCATCCGGGGTCACGCTGGCCACGCCGTCTTCAGCCAGCTTTTCCAGCCCGGCCAGCAGCGAGCGCAGTGCCGCGCCCTTGACGATTGCTTGTACGTCGCCATAGGCCACGGGAAGCAGCGCTTCCAGGGTTTGTGGTTCAGCGCCAAGCGCGTCGCGCACCTTCAACTCCCGCGCGCGTCGATGGGCGAGGAAATGCTTGATGAGCGTTGGGCCCTCGCGATGCGCCGGGCCATGTGCCGGGTAGAGTGTGGTCATCGGGCGTGCGAGCAGTCGTTCCAGTTCGCGCAGGTAGGTGGCCATGTGGCCCTCTGGCGGGTCGATGATAATCGTGGACATGGTGGACAGCATGTCGCCCACGATGGCTGCGTGGTAGCGACTGTCGATGAAGCAGAGGTGGTCACGCGCGTGACCCGGGGTGTGCATGACGTCCAGATGCCAGTCCGGGCTGCCGTCGGGCGCGTCACCGAGATCGATCACGTCGCCTTCGTCCAGCGCTTCGCCGCGCACGAAATCCGCATCGGGCAGTTGGGCATAGGTGAGCGCATGGGCGCGCACCGGTACCTTGAAATGACGACTCAGTACCGCAACGGCGCCCGTGTGGTCGCGATGGTGGTGGGTGAGGAGGATCCCTCGCACCGTCGCGCCTTCCTGGCACAGGGACTCCAGCTTGTGGACGAGGCGCTGCTGGTAGACCGGATCGATGGCGGCTGGGTCCACCACGTAGAGATCGCGGGTTCCCACGATGTAGCAATTGGTGGTGGTGGCCGGGGGGAGTGTGGGTGTCGGCACCGGCGCAGTGAAGATCCCGGGAGAGAAGCGTGCCGGATGGAACTCACCGCGTTCGAAGGCTTCCGCCGCAGCGAGGGCTGGGGCGGCGAAGCCTTCAGCACCATGGTTGGCCAGGAACTCCAGCAGTAGCAGGGTGGGCGGGGCAATCGGCATTTCACCGCGGCGCCAGCGTGTCACCGCTTCCTGCGGCGAAATATAGCGGTGGTTCACGAGTTCCCGCGCATCGAGCACGGGCAATGCGGCCTCGCGCAGGTGGATCCGGATGAAGTCGGTGGCAAAGCGAATCGGTGAATGTGCCGGCGTAGTGATACGGCAGACCGTGGATGCTTCGCCGCTGCGCGCGAGCGCGCGCAAGCCTTCGAACCAGCGCTCGCGAGCGGCGGAATCTCCTGGCAGTTGCGGGAGCAGGGACTGGGCTTCATCCAGCGTGAACCCCAGCGCATCGGGTACCAGCGCGGTTTCTTCCAGCAGTTCGCGCACCCCGCAGGCGAGGCCCGCAAGTGCTGCGTCATGCTGGTCGTAGGTCTCCATCGCGCCACCCGGAAATGCCCAGTAGCCGCCAAAGAAACGCAGGCTGGGCGAACGTTCGACCAGCAATATGCGCAAGTCGTCGGCACTACCCGTTGTCACCAGGACGGCGGTTGCCAGGCGGGGTTCGGTTTGCATGTGGGACTCTCCTGGAAGTGCTCGGTGCCAGAGGCCGCAGACGATTGCGGCGCCCTGAGGCGCCGCAAAGGTGACCCGATTACCGGATGTCTTACTTCATCTTCACCCGGGTGAACTGACCGTCCTTCAAGCGAATCACAGTCTGCCGGCCACCGAGCACCAGCGTGCTGCCATCCGGCATCGCCACTGGCGTCTTGAGCCAGGACAGCAACTGCAGCTTGGTACGATCGGCCAGCGTCCACTTGTCGCCCTGGAAGGTGCCGAGCATGCCCACCGCGCCGGCGATGAGCGGCGTGCCATCCGGCAGCAGCGAGACGCCAAACAGGCCTTCCGCGCTGGGGACTGGCAGGCGGACCCAGGTATGGCCAGCGTCGGTGCTCTTGTGGACTGCGCCTGCAGCGCCGACCAGCACCATGTTGTTGCCCGCTTGCGTGCCGGTGATCCAGTACGGCGGTTCCGGTTCCTTCGGGGTCAGGAAGCTGTCGCGGCGAATCCAGGTCTTACCGCCATCGGCGCTCTGGACAATCATCCCGAACTCGCCGGCAAGGGTGACGTTGTCGCCTTCGAACAGCACCACGTTCCAGGACACGTCCCCAAGCTTGAAGGCCGGGCCGGGCTGGAACTGGAAGGCAATAGACGGCGGGGGGGTGGCGTCGAGATCAGTAGTGATCTGCACGAAGCCTTCGTCCGGGTAGAAGGTGTAGTCGGTATCGACCTTGAGCGGGGCGCCGCCCTTGGTAGCCTTCAGCTTGATGCTGTCCGTGATGATGTTGCTCGCGCCGAAATACCATTCGCTGGCTTTCGTATCCGGGAACTGGATTTCCGGCTGCTGGATTTCGGTGATGGAAACGGCTTCCCATTTCTTGCCGTCCTCGCTGTGCGCCAGCATGCCGCGCGCGCCGACCGCCCAGGCCTTGCCACCGGAGACCGCGATGTCGAGGACCGGGTCGTCGAACTGGGCGCCGTCGCCGCCGTCGGGATCCGGTTTGGAAATCTTGGCCAGCTTGGTGAGCGTCTTGCCATCGAACGAGAAGATCAGTCCGGTGGAGGTCCCGAGCAGTACTTCGTTGTCATTCAGGCGTTCGACGGTGATGAAGTCGATGTTTTCGTCGGCCTCGAACTTCTTGAGGGTGCCTTCGCCCTGCTCGTTAAGCTGCAGGGTGCCAAGCAGGCCGTGCAGGCCCGCGACGAACACCCCGTTCTGGCTCTGGAGGTAGGTCGCGGTGGTGAAGTCGATCACCAACGGAGTACGAATGTCCTTGGGTTCATCGGCAGCGGCGAATGCACTGGTGCTGGCGGCAAGAAGCAGCGCCGGCAACAGGGTTCGGATCGTGGAACGGGGGGCGCAATTCTGCATCATGCGAGCCTTCACGGTTTAATTTCAATTAATCGTAGTTGAAGCCCCACCGCTGGCGGCGGAGCTCCCTCCTCGTAGCGCCCCGTACCATAGCAACAAGGCTTCCGTGCCGACAAGGCAAATGGAAGCCTTGTGTTCAACCCGCCTTCTGCAGGGCCACGTAGCGTCCCCGGAAGTAGACCAGTGGCTCGGCCTGTTCGTCGCTGGTGGGGGTCAAACCCGTTACTTTTCCGACGAATATGTGGTGGTCACCTTCGGGATGGATGGCCGTGACTTCGCATTCGAGGCCAAGCAGGCGGCCATTCAACAAAGGCGCGCCCAGGTTCCCCCATTCGAATGACACCTCGGCGAACTTGTCCGGATTCTTCTGCGCAAACCCGTTGGACAGGGCCTGCTGGTCGGCGGCCAGGATGTTGATACCAAAGATCCGGCTCTGCTTCATCGGCTCGAGGGTTTCCGACTTGTTGTCTACGCAGATGACGAACAACGGCGGATCCAGGGAGAGCGAGGTCACGGCGTTCATCGTCAGGCCATAGGGGCGGCCGTTTGAATCACGCGTCGTCACGATGGAAACGCCGCTGGCCCAGTAGCCGGAGGCTTTGCGGAATTCGTCGGAAGTGAATGTAGTCATGGGAACCCTGTCGGTTTGATGGAGGGAGCGAAGCCCCTGGTGCTGGATCTGCCCTATAGGCGCCGTCTGGGCGACCGGACGCGCGCGCGCCGTTGCGGCGCCCTCAGGGCGCTGAATGGTACATGCGGGATCCGGGGCCTGCACCCTCTGAAAGGACAGTCAACCGGGCGTCCCGAGTCGCTCCGCCGGCGCCTGCGGATCCGTCCACAGCCAGGATGCGGCGTTGCACATGTAATGGCGTCTTCCGGACTGGGCGACCCAGATTGTGGTTAGCCAGCAACAGAAAGTCCCCTTGCAGGCATGAAGTTGAATTCTGTGTTTACGAATTACAACACCTATGCCACACTCGGATGGAATCGGGGTCCATGTCTTTGAGCATGGCCGCGTTGCGGAAGCAGCAACGGCCATTCTCGGCGCACAGGCTCCGGCCCGGTTCTGGTGTGAATAAGCGAAGGCCGCTCTGGCCTTCGCTATCCGTGTAAGAGTGAAAAATGGGAGACAACACAATGAAGAGCACTTTCCGAGCTTTGTCATTGAGTGCTGTGGTGACGTCCGCGCTGCTGATTGCCGCGCCGGCCGAAGCCCGAATCATGATTGATGCACTTGGTGGTGAGGTAAAACTCGAAGGCAGCCTGAGTTCCGAAGCGCGTGCGCGCGTCGGCGCCGGTGAAACCTATCTCACGCAGTGGATTCAGAAGTTAGAACTTAACGCTGAAATCAACTATACGAACGTCGGCATGTTCGACACGTTCAGTGTGGTTTCGGTTATCCGCCCTGAATTCGACGCCGGCTACTACTACGGCGACTCCCTGAGCGGCCGCGGCAATGGCGGCAACCAGCCTTCCTACCTCGGTGACCGTTTCACTGCGAAGAGCGATCCCGTCGGCTTCGGCGGTTTCGACTACGTGGGCGGTTTCTTCGGTGGCACGGGCCAGAACGTCTTCAACACCGGCGGCATCGGCAAGATCGTGTCCGAAGGCTTCCAGGACCCGAGCTGGCTGGACCGCAACTTCGAAACCATCCTCAACCGCACCGTGAGCAAGAATAAGTTCGACCTGGGTACGGGCATTGCCAAGGAATCGGGCTTCCCGATCCTGTCGACCCTCGGTCAGCAGGAACTGGCTTGCAAGCGCTGCACGAACATCGACAACGACCCGCTCGACGTGGCGATGAACAATGGTGATTCCGTCGATAACCTGTATCCGTTCCGCGAACTCTATGTCGACGCCACGGCGGGCGACTGGTGGTTCCGCGTCGGCAAGCAGCAGATCGTGTGGGGCAAGACCGACTTCTTCCGCCTGCAGGACTTGGTGAACCCGGTCGATTTCGGCCAGCACTTCTTCTTTGACTCGTTCGAAGACATCCGTATCCCGCAGTGGATCATGTCCGTCCAGCGCAAGTTCGGTGACATCGGTCCGACGACCGACAATGCCGTCCAGCTGATCTGGAACTTCGACGAGTTCAAGGGTGTCGGCCTCGGCAACCCGAACGCTGCCTGGGCGCACCCGTTCGCCAAGGAAAAGTCGACCTTCGCCGGTTTCAACGAGTACTTCTCGGTTGAACCTTGCGTCTCCGCCGGCACCGCCATTGCCAATGGCATGGCCGCGCGTGACGTTTGCGGTTCGCAGGGCAGGGGCGACCATCGCAAGCCGTCCGGTTTCGGCCAGCCCGTCGGTCTGTCCTATGAAGATCGTCCGGAATGGAAGATTGAGAACACCGAACCCGGCCTGCGTTGGGAATTCCGCGTTGGCGAATTCCACGTTGCCATTTCCGAGTTCTACGGCTGGAACGACGTGCCGGTCTTCCGCTTCCATAGTGTGAACGTGCCGAATGCCGCCCTTGGTCTGGCCACACCGGCGCTTGACGCCGCAGGTCCGGCCGGAGCTCCTGGCAAGCAGGACTGGCTGGTCTACGATCTGGTCTGCGCACGTAATCCAACCGGTCCCGGCTGCACCACCCCGCGTGCGGGTTCCGGTGGCACCTCTGCCAGCCTGGTGGCTAACGCGTTCAACGGGCTCAGCGGCCAGAAAGGCGCGATCCCAATCCGCGTGATGTCGCCTAAGGATGCCATCAAGACCTTCGCCGGCTTGCCGGGCAATGGTGCGCTGTCCCAGTTGGCTCGCCAGGCCCTCAAGACCAACAACGCGGTTCCGTTCTGGGGCACGGGCGCCATCCTTGGTGGCCAGACCGACATCCAGTACAAGCAGGCGAGCACCACTGGTCTGTCGTTCGACTGGTTCGAATCGTACAGCGGCGTGGTCTTCCGGGTTGAATCATCCTTCACGAACGACGAACTGGTGAACAACACCCGGCGCGCCGACTGGACTGACACCTCGGACGTGATGCGTTGGTCTATCGGTCTCGACCGTCCGACCTGGATCAAGTGGCTGAACAAGGACCGCACGTTCTTCCTCTCCATGCAGATCTTCGACAGCTGGTATCTCGACCACGACGGTGGCAAGCATGACGGAATGTTTTACGACGAACATAACTTCATCACCACCTTCTTCTACATTGCCAACTACATGCGCGACACCCTGAAGCCAGTCGGTTTCATCGTGTGGGAAGACGCCTCCAACTCCTGGGTGGCGGGTCAGAGCGTCGAATGGCTGATCGACAACCACTGGTCCATCAAGGGCGGTTTCAATACCATCTTTGGCGGCACCAACAACTTCCGTCATGACGCCGGTCCGTTCAGTTCCTTCGTCGTGCCGGGTGCCACCGGTAACAACCCCTACGGGTCTGGTTCGCCGGCCAACCAGTCGGTGTTCGGTGCAGCCCACGAAGGCATTGGTGCGCTGCGTGACAACGACGAAGTCTTCTTCCAGTTGAAGTACCAGTTCTAAATAGACGAGCAAGAAGCGCACGCAGGCTTCGATCCGGCCATCGCCGCTTGAACCCAAGTGACGATGGCCGGAACCTAATGAGACCAAAAGAACGAGGAGCTGTTAAATGAGAAATTCCATTCGCATCGCGCTGCTGGCGGCATTCGCTGCCCAGCCGCTGGTGTCCAACGCACTGACCCCGGAAGAACACCTGGCCTGGGTCAAGGCCAGCGAGTCTGCCAAGCCCCAGTTCGTTGACGGTGACACCATCACCTTCGCCAAGGCCGACCTCATCAAGCCTTTCACCCCAATCGAATATCAGGACATCCAGATTTTCGACGGCATGGAAGTCAAGATTAAGGATGCCGGCGATATTTCCCCGCCAGCCGTCTACCACGCCGCCACCGAGAAGTTCAAGGGTACCGCGACCATCGCCGCTGACGGCGCCCTGGAAAACTACACCGCCGGTCGCCCGTTCGACCCGGCCGCAATGACCCCGGGCAGCAAGGAAGACGGCTCCAAGATGGCCTGGAACTGGAACTTCCGCTGGCAGCTTGCCGGCCTGTCCGTGGGTGAAGTGCACTGGGTGTGGGTCCGCCAGGGCGGCCAGCACGCCGACCACGAAGTGATGACCCAGGCCGGCGGCAAATACGCCAAATTCTATGAAGGCGGCGGCTCCTTCGAGCGCGTCCTCACGGGCCCCTATCGGCGCGTGATGTTCTCGCACCGTTCGGACATGCCGGATTCCAATTACAAGGTGAACAACGGCGAAGGCTTTGCCAAGGGCACCGAGTTCCGCGAATACACCGGCTTCACCTCGCCGTTCGACATCGCGGGTACCGCGTTCCTCATCTTGCGCTACGACGACCCGCGTAAGGGCGACGACTCCTGGGCGTACATCCCCAGCCTCCGTCGTGTCCGCCGTATCTCCGTGGAAGTGAAGTCCGACTCGCTGCTGGGCACCGACCACACGCTCGAAGACTTCTACTGCTTCAACGGTCGTCCGCTGGAACATGAGTGGGAATACGTGGGCACCGCGCAGGAACTGGCGGTCGCCCGTTCGCGCAACACCGACGCCGTATACTACGGCCCGAATGGCTGGGCGATGAAGGACGACTGGGCGTTGCGCACGGTTGACGTGCTCAAGCAGACCCCCAAGCGTTCCAACCACCCGTATTCGCTGAAGTACATGCACGTGGATCGCCAGACCGGCGAGTGCTACTACGCGAACGCCTTCGACAAGGCCGGCCAGCTGTGGAAAGTGTGGCAACTGTCCAAGCTGTTCTCTGACGATCCGCAGGCTGCTGCCCAGGTTACTGGTCCGTTCAAGGCCATGCCGACCCCGGCTGGCACCCGGTTCAGCCTGTTCCAGTCCATCAACGTGATCGACCTTCAGAACAAGCGCGGCACCCTGGTGCCCTGCCGCGGTATCGCCGCTCCGGCGACCGATCTGAACCAGGTCAAGAAGATCCTGGACGTGAACTACCTGACGGAAGGCCGCTAAGGCCAATCGCGCCGGGAAGCCGGCGCGATGCTTTAATGACGGGCCGCAACTGCGGCCCGTTTTTTTTGAACCTTCGCGCCACCGCAAGGATCCAACCAGGCACTTACCGGAGTTCCCCAAATGCAAATGAATGCCCTCACCAAGAGCCTCGGCCTGATCATTCTGTTCTTCTGCCAAGGCGCTGCCGCAGTCGAAGACAAGCCGCCCGGGCAAGACCGCATCCTGTATGACGCAGTCCGTGTGGCGAAGGACATGATGTCCTCGCAGGACATCTATGACCGTATCCTCGCGGCAGGGGCACTTTCCGACATTGGTGACGCGAAGGCATTGGAAACCCTTTCACGCTGCCTGACGGTGGATGACACGGTCGTCCAGCGCTCAGCCATCGACACCCTGATCACCGCAACGCATCCCAACAGCATCGATCTTCTCTTCAAGTCCGCTTCCGCCGACCCGATCATTCTCGCCCTGATGGCGGAATCGCTATCCTCGGTGCCCCGTAACGACATGGGCGAATTACTGGTCAAGGCGCTCCACCTGGAAAGTGACTTCGTGAAGAAGCATGCCCTGCAGGCCTTGGTCCGGGCACCAGGTTCGGGAGAAAGCGAGGCCGTCCAGCAAGTTGTAGATTCTCCGGAAACCTCCCCGCTGATCCGCGCCTACGGTAATTATGTGCTGCTTGCCGCAGGCCAGAAGGGCCATGCAAAGGATTTCATCGCAGCTGCAAAATCAGGTAATCCGGACGTCAGGGAAGTCGCCGCCGTAGCGCTCGGCCTGGTCGACTCCAAGGAAGCACGTGAAGCACTCGGGGTTCTTTCGAAGGAAAGCGATCAGCGGGTCAGGTTTGCCGCCGTGGCCAGCAACGCAGGGCTGGGGAACGACGATGCCATTGGCAAGATGATCCATGCCCTGGGCTACGGAACGCCCATGGAAGCCACGGTCATGGCTGGCGCGATGAAGCGCCTGCCCGCTGCGACGGCACTCCAACTCACCAAGACCGTGATTGCGTGCTGCCACCTCAAGGGGGACGCCGCCACCCGGATGCTTGAATCCTGGGGCTTTATCAAGGCGGACCCCACCGTGGTGTACGACTGGGGCCTGGCGCATGCCGAACCCGACGTCCGCATGCAGACGATCTGGGTTATCGGCCATCGCAAGGATGCCACTGCGCTCCCGCGGCTGGTGCGTTTCCTCGATGACAGCGATCCGGGTATCCGTGGCATGGCGGCGTGGGCCATCATTCACACCCGGGGCAGCGAGTATGTGGAAGGCGTTGAAACCTGATGCACTTCGGGGCCGGGAGGGCAATAATCCCGGCTCCGCTGGCTCCGAAACGCGGGCGTCCACCTGACCGACGCCAAGCCCGCCCGGCGGCCCGGACCGCCCATGTAGGTTTGACCGTGACAGATTCTCACTCCTTCGAAAGGAATTCCCCGTGACTGCCATCCTCCGTTCTGCGGCCGCCATCGGCCACGACTCGCGTGCTCGTTTTGGTCTTGCGCTGGCGGCCCTGCTCCAGGGCGGCCTCGCGATGGCCGGTGATTTTGACATCGACCTTTCCCAAACCCAGGAAATGTCGCCGCCGCCAGGCACCGTCATCAACGCCAGCAACGTCGAGAAGTACAAGCAGTTGCTGGACCCTGACATTGCTGATCTGATTGCCAAGGACTGGTTGAGCATCCCCGTTGGCGAGCCGTTGTCGTTCGATCCCCACCCCAATTTCGTGGCGGCAACCCAGCAATACGGTGGCCAGGCGAAGATGGGCGAAGGCGCAGGGGCTTTGCAGAACTACACCGCGGGTCGGCCGTTTCCGGGTGAAATGAGCACGGACGATCCCCGCGCCGGCGACAAAATCGCGTGGAACATGCGCTATGCCTTCGCGGGCGACAGCGGCGCCATCCCCGAAATGTACTGGGGCTATCGTGACATGCGCGGCCAGATCCTGGAGCGCACCCTCACGTTTACCGCCGCGGCAATGCGCTTCAAGTACCGCCACGTGGTGGAGCCTAAGCCCGAACTTCCTAGCAATACCTACGACGTCTACAGCGCGATTTCGCTCACGGCCGAAGATCCTGCCGACGTGGGCGGTACCCGTCTCCTCATTTTCTACAACGCCGACGACAATGCCGACGAACAGGGCTGGATGTACGTGCCCACCCTGCGCCGGGTGCGCCGGATCGCGACAACTGCACGCACCGACTCTTTCCTCGGCAGCGACATCATGATCGAAGACTTCCTGGGCTACAGCGGCCGCATCAAGGACATGACCTGGGCCTACAAGGGCACCACCTACGTGATGCTGCCCATGTACCGCCACGATCAGGTGGAACTCTCATCCCGGAAGGCGCGTCACAGCGATTACCGCTTCGTCGACTTCACGGGCCATTCCAGTTGCTTCCCCAAGGTCACCTGGCAGTTGCGCAAGACCTGGGTGGTGGAAGGTGTTCCGGTCCGCAGCGATCATCCGCTTTCCAAGCGCTATTTCTACGTGGATACCCAGACCGGCTTCCCGGTGCTCGGCAAGGTTTACGACAAGGCTGGCGTACTCTGGAAATTCCTGATGGCGGGCCTCGCCCACCCTGACTACCACCTGCCGGAAAACAAGGGCTCCGGTGTTCCCCTGCTGGATACTGCGGGCGCGATCGATGTCCAGAACATGCACTGCACCACCTTGCAGATGATGGCCATCGTGAATCCGCCCAAGGTGAAGCAGAAGGACTTCGAGCCCAGCGACCTCAGCATCACGGGACGCTGATCACCGGCGCCAGCCAAGCTGACGACAGCCCGGGCGCGATGCCCGGCCGCTCGCCACGGGGTACGGCGTCTGCATCATTGCTTATCCTCACGTCCAATCCGGCGGCTTACGGCCGTGATGCGCTGTTTCGCGACGAACTGGAAGTCTTGACGATGTCCGATATCACCGATGCGCTGGTCGAGGCCGTGCGCCGCTACGTGCGCGAACGCCTGGTACGGCTCGACGCCGAGGTGGCCGCGAACGACCGCATCCCGCCAGCCATCATTGAAGAAATGAAACCTCTGGGGCTGTTTGGCCTCAGCCTCCCCGAGGCCTTTGGCGGGCCTGGGCTCACGGCGGCCGAGGAAGTCCGCGTGGCGCAGGCGCTTGGGTACACCTCGCCGGCATTCCGCTCGGCTATTGGCACCAACATCGGCATTGGCGCGCAGGGCAGCGTGATCGATGGCACCAAGCGCTACACCGCCAACGCCCGGCGTGCGGGCGTATTCACCTTGATGGCGCGCGCCGGCACGGTGGAAGAGGGCGCGCGCGGTGTGGCCACCTTCCCGGTGGACGCCAACTTGCCCGGGATCAGCCTTGGCAAGCCGGACAAGAACATGGGACAGAAGGGCGCCCACACCCGCGACGTCGTGTTCAACGGCGTGCGCGTGCACCGTGACCAGCTCATCGGCGGGCGTCCGGGCCAGGGCTTCAAGACCGCCGTGAAAGTGCTGGATCGTGGCCGCCTGCACCTTGCCGCCGCGGCTACGGGTTGCGCGCACCGCCTCATCGACGAAAGCTTGCCCTTCTCCCTGCAGCGCAAGCAGTACGGGGCGGAAATCAGCAGTCTCCAGCTCATCCAGGCCATGCTCGCCGACAGCCAGACCGAGTACTACGCCGCCGGGATGCCTGGTCGAGGAAACGGCGCGTCGCTACACCGGGGTTGAGAATGTTTCCATGGAGGCGGCCAACTGCAAGTACTTCGCAAGCGAGATGGTGGGTCGCGCGGCCGAACGCGCGGTGCAGATCCACGGCGGCGCCGGCTACATGGCCGAGTACGCGGTAGAGCGCTTCTATCGCGACGGGCGACTGTTCCGGCTGTACGAAGGCACTGCGCAAATCCAGCAACCGGTCATTGCCCGCGACATGATTGCCAACGCCCGGCGCGACGGGATCTAGCGGCGCACCAGCCCACCCATCCAGCCAGACACGTTTCATCCAGGAGACTCCCGGCGATGGCCGATTCGCAACGCTTCCTTGCTTCACTCTTCGACCTCAGCGATAAACACATCCTGCTTACGGGCGCATCCAGTGGCTTCGGGCGTGATTTCGCCCGCACCCTGGTGAACGCAGGCGCCCGCGTGGCGCTGGCCGCGCGCGGTGTGGAAAAGATGCAGGCCCTGGCCGAAGAACTGCGCGGCCACGGCGGACGCTGCGAGGTCTACGCGCTCGACGTGCGGGACCGCGAGGCTATTCGCAACTGCGTGGCGGCCGCCGAAGTCGTCGCGCCCGTCGACGTGCTGGTCAACAACGCCGGGATCGCGCGGCCGCGGGCACCGGAAAAACTCGGCGACGCCGAGTGGGATGAAGTCTACGAAACCAACTTGCGCGGCCCGTGGGTGCTGGCGCAGGAAGTGATCAAACGCCGCGTCGTCGATGGGCGGGGATGTAGCATCATCAACATCGCTTCTATCCTTGGCATCCGCGCGATTGGCCACCTTGCGCCCTACAGTGCGGCCAAGGCGGGACTCATCAACCTTGGACGCGATCTCTGCGTTGACCTCGC
>JAYTTZ010000259.1:0-4566 GCA_043744805.1 Gammaproteobacteria bacterium | reverse complement strand
CGCGCTTCAAGCCATTCGACCACTGTTCGCACTACCTGCCCTACGCCACCTCGCTGCGCATGAGCGACGTGGGCTACAAGAACAAGAACCAGGCGGCGCTGCAGGTTTCCTACGATGGGCTCGAACCTTACGTCTCAAGCTTGAGCCGCGCGATCGCCACGCCCTATCCGGAATACGAAGTGATGGGGCTGTACGACGGCGAGGAGCGCATCCAGCTCAACACCAACGTGCTGCAACTGGAGAACGAGTTCTACAGCTACATGCGTCCCAAGCGCACGACGCGTCCCGGTGAACGTCCCACCCTGGCGCTACGCGAGCGTGGGGTGGAGTACGTGGAGATGCGCGCGCTGGATGTCTACTCCTACAGCCCGACCGGCGTGGACGAAGAACACCTCCTGTTCCTCGAGGCCTTCCTGATCTTCTGTCTCCTCGCCGACAGCCCGCGCATCACGGCGGCCGAGCAGTGGGGTATGGACTACAACGAACTGACGGTCGCCATGCGCGGCCGCGAGCCCGGCCTGCTGCTCATCCGCGACGGCGAGAAGATGTCCCTCAAGGACTGGGCGGGCGAGCTGCTGGACGGACTGCTGCCCATCTGCGAAATCCTGGACGATGGTGCCGCGAACCCGCGCTACGTATCGGCACTGCGCCGCCAGCGGCTGGTGCTGGACGGCCAGGAAGAACTGCCCTCTGCCCGCGTGCTGCGAGACTTGCGCGAGCGGCACCAGACGTTCTTCGATTACACCCTGGAGCAGGCCACCGAGCACGAGCGCTATTTCCGGGAGCGCCCGCTGCGTTCTGGCCTGCGCGATTACTTCAACGGACTGGCGGCGACCTCGCACGCCGAGCAGGCGGCGCTGGAAGCCAACGACAGGATCGACTTCGACACCTACATCGCGCGCTACTTCGCGGAACCAGATGCCCTGCCGACAGCCTGAGCCACTTAAGGGAGGACGCGGATGAACCGACGAAACATGCTTTTTGGCACTTCACTGCTGGGCTTGTTGGGTTTCAACCGGGCGGGCGTGGCCGGCACTCCGACAATGAACGAGTTCCAGCGCCGCTGGCAGGCCTTCCTGCTCCCCAACGCAGGCCTTCCCGAGCAGGACACGCCGCTAGCCCAGACCCGCGCGGACTTCAAACAGGCCCTGCCCCGGGAAAGTTACGCGGTGCTGTTCGAGGAAGACACCGAAGCGCCGGGTTCAAGCCCCCTCGACCATGAAAAACGCGCCGGGATCTTCACCTGCCGGGCCTGCCGCCTGCCGCTGTTCACCTCAGAGATGAAGTTCGACAGCGGCACGGGCTGGCCGAGTTTCTTCACCAGCATCCCCGGGCATCTCGCCCAGAAAACCGACTACAAAATCTTCATCCCGCGCACCGAATACCACTGCGTCCGCTGCGGCGGCCACCAGGGCCACGTGTTCGACGACGGTCCGGCGCCCACCCACGAGCGCTGGTGCAATAACGGCGTGGCGCTGGAGTTCCTGCCCCGCGACACCTGATCCGGGCCCTCAGGGCGCTGCGTGCAGCGCCCAGGTCGTGAACCCGGCGCGCCGCGCAAGGAACACTCCGCCTCCTGCATTACGGAAGTGCTTGTCGAGACGACGGGCGTACCACTGGGTGCTGCGCAGGTAGACGCTGCCGTCAGTGCGTTCCTGGTCGCAGTTCTCGCGCCAGTCCTCGCCGGTCAGGGCCAGGAAATAGAGCACGCCCCGGCAGACCTTCGCCAGGTTTTCGAGGGCCTGTTCGGCTTCCCGCGCCGGCAGGTACTGGAGGACGTCGTGGCAGATCACCAAATCGTACTGGCCGCGTGAAAACTCCGCGATGGAAGCCCGGATCCAGCCGTGGCGGGTGCAGGCGTATTCGCTGACGTCGATGCCGAGGCAACTCGCATCCCGGTAATGGCGACGCAAGTGGCGCAGGAAGAGGCCGGCACCGGCGCCGGCATCGAGGACCTGGCTTACCGGGCACTCCAGCAGGTCCAGGTAGGCTGCAATGAATCGCGCGAGGCGGGTGTAGTGCGCGGGCTCGACCACCCGGGTGGCCTGGCTGGCGTAATAGCGCTTGAAGTAGCGCTGGTCGAACGCAAGGGTTGCGGGCGATTTTCCCGCAGGGGGTTTTCTAGCTGCCACTGCAGGAATTCTCCAGCGATGCCGCTACCACGAGGACAGGAAGGCTGCGACGCACCCTGTGCGCGTGGTCCACCCCCGTTAAAAACGCCCGTAGTGCAGGCATTGCAGTACCGAGGAGTGCAATGAAAAAAATATCCCGCTGCCTGCCCATGCTCGCCGCCGCGCTGGGCGTCCAGTCCGCCTTTGCGCTTGGCCTTGGCGAACTGCACATCTCCAGCACCGTGGGCAATCGCCTGCAGGCCACGGTCGATCTTTACGCCTCACCGACGGAAGCCGCCAGTGACTGGCACGTGGATGTCTTGCCCGATGGCTTTGCCAGGCCCGAAGCTGCCCCTGCCGCCCTGCTGTCGGAACTCCGCGCCCGCTTCGTTCGCGCACCGCAGGGACGCCACTACCTCCAGATCGAGAGCCTCGCGCCCGTTGATTACACCGCGCTGGCGTTTCGCCTGCGCGTCAGCCGCGGCACCGAGGCCATGACCGGCCGTTACCTGGTGTCCTTGGCCCCGATCTCCCAGCCCGCCCCGCCGCCGAGGCCCAAACCCAGCCGTCCACAGGCGAATGTCGCCCTACCGCCAACCGACGTCCAGTCGTCGGCTGGCCCCGACGCTTACGGCCCGGTCCGCCCCGGCGAATCACTGTGGAGCATTGCCCGCAAGCTGGGTGGCACACGCGGCGTCAACGGACTCATGCAGGCCCTGTTTGAACGGAACCCGGCGGCTTTCGTCGCGGGTGACATGAATCGCCTCAAGGTGGGCGCCATCTTGGCCCTGCCGAGCGGCACGCGTCCCGCGACGCAGAGGCAGGCCGGGTCCCCTGAAGTAAGCGCCGCGCCCCCGCTGCCCGCCGCTGCGGCGCCTGTGGAAGTCGCTGCCGGGCAGCCGCCCTCCCCGGTCGTCGCTGAACAGGCCGCGGGTTCAGCCCCCACCACCACCCGCTCCCTCGCGCAAACCGATCCCGAACTCGCCGCGCGCCTGTCCGCCCTCGACCGCAAATTTGCCGAGATCCGCGCCCAGTACGGGTCGGACACCAAGGCCAGCGCCACAACCTTGGCAGCCAGCACTGTCGCCACGCCAATTGCGCCCGCAGCGGTCGCCCAGCCCGGGGTGGCCGAAGCGCCCCGCGGTGCGAAAGCCGCAGCGACTGTGCGCCTCGCCAAGGCGTTCCCTGCGTCCTCCACGCCCAAGGTTGTGCTGCCGCCGACGTCGGACGAAGTCCTGCCGGCCAGCCAGCCCGTGCTGGCGGTGGAGGAACATTTCGAGTCCTTTGGCCTCGCCCCGATCGCCCTGTTCGGCGCCTTGGCGGCGGCGGGCTTCGGCGTCTACGCCGGGCGGCGCTACCTGGGCGCGCGCAGCGCCCCCTTCGACGCCCGCCACGATCCCGCCCGCGACGCCACGCTCAAGGCCGAAGTCGCGCGGAAGTCGGAAAATCGCGTTCGGCTGGAAAAGGAAATCAAGGCCATGGTCGCCCCGCGTAAAGGGCCAGGCTACCGTCCGGGCACCACCGTCCAGCTCAACGCCCCGCCGCCGATGCCGCGTGGCGCCACAGTGGACGGCGGTTCGGAAATCGATTCGAGCATCGCCAATGGCTTCTACACCGAAGCCGAGCAGACGCTGCGCAAGTTGATTGAAAAGGACGCCAGCAACGCGGCGGCCAAGCTGCGGCTGGCCGAAGTGCTCTACATGACCGAACAGTCGGAAGCCTTCGCGACACTTGCCCAGGACATGATGGTCCGACACCGCAAAGCGATGGCGGACGATGACTGGCAACGGGTGATCCGCATGGGCAAGATGATTGCCCCCGACTTCCCCCTGTTCAGCGGTCCGCGCCAGGTAGAACTGCGCGCCTGAAGCCGCTCAGGCCTCGCGGGTGGCCAGGCCTTCGTAGGCACAACCCAAGGCGCGCGGCAGCCCGTCGAGATGGGTGATCTCCAGCCGTTTCACACTGAGGCCCGCGCCACCCAGCGCGACGTCGATCGACGAATCCAGCCGGCAACCGTCGGTGAACATCCGCTGCAGTCCGTTCAGGCGACGCTGCCAGCGCGCCTCGCCTGCGTCCTGGCTCAAACCGATCTCTGCGAAATGGAACCGTCCCCCGGGCTTCAACACCCGGAAGATTTCGCTCGCCACCTGCTCGAGGTTGTTCACGCAGCACAGCGCGAAGGTGCTGACCACGCAGTCGAAGGCGTGGTCCTTGACCGGCAGGTCCTCGCCATGGCCTTCACGCACGTCCACCGGGAACGCCACCTGCCGCAGGCGGCGGCGCAAGCGGGCGTTGAGCACCGGGTTGGGATCGACCGTGGTCAAGGAAGTGATTTCGCGCGAGTAGAACAGCAACGTGGAGCCGATGCCGCTGCCGATCTCCAGCACATGCCCACCCGCGTACTCCACCGTCCGCTGCCGCGCTGCTTCCAGTCCAGGCATGCGCTCGCTGAAAT
>JAYTTZ010000258.1:0-17944 GCA_043744805.1 Gammaproteobacteria bacterium | reverse complement strand
CAGGCCCATAGCCCGGCTATGGGGCAAAAAGACGGTGCCGAATGGACGGCTGCGGTCGGTTCGCAGCCGATGCTCCCCAAGTCCGACAGGCTGCTAGGGAAGCCGCCTTCCGTCCCGGGACTAGCGGGGCGGGAGGGACTGTCTCCAGCAGGCGGCCAGCAGGCCGCCTGCGTTTTTTCCGGGCGGGATTTCAGTCCGCCGACCGTGGATCGAAACGCCTCCCCACGCGTTCCGCGGCGAGCATGACCTTCGACTCCAGGTCGAGCTTGTAATCCTGCATCGCGGCTAGCAGGGCGGGATCCGCCGTGCCGAGGATTTGGACTGCGAGGAGCCCGGCATTGGTGGCGTTGTTGACGGCAACCGTGGCCACCGGCACGCCGGCCGGCATCTGGGCGATCGAGAGCAGGGCGTCGGTGCCGTTCAGCACTGTCGCGGCGATGGGCACGCCGATCACCGGGAGCGGAGTCAGGCTGGCCACCATGCCGGGCAGGTGGGCCGCGCCCCCGGCCCCCGCGACGATCACTTTCAGGCCCCGCGCCAGCGCGCTTGTCGCGTACTCGACCATCCGGCGTGGCGTGCGGTGTGCAGAAACAATCGTGAGTTCGAAGGGCACCTTGAACTGTTCGAGGATGGTGGCGGCGTCGTTCATGACCGTGAGGTCGGAGTCGCTGCCCATGATGATGCCAACCACTGCGGTACTCATGATTGCTGGCCTCCCACGCCGACGTGTTGCTGGAGCCGGCGCGCCTTGTCGGCGACGTCCTGGCGATTGATGCCCGTGACCGTCACGTGGCCCATCTTCCGCCACGGCTTCACCTGGTGCTTGCCGTAGAGGTGGGCCGCCGCGCCCGGCATGGCTGCGATGAGATCAAGGCCCCGGTAGACGGGCGTGCCGTGCGCGTCGGGCTCGCCGAGCAGGTTGAACGAGGCTGCGGCATGCAGCAGCGTCGGCGCGCCAAGCGCCATGCCGGCGATCGCTCGCAGGTGTTGCGCGAACTGCGAAGTAGCGCAGGCTTCGATGGTGTAGTGCCCCGAGTTATGGGGCCGCGGGGAAATTTCGTTGAGGACGATCTCGCCCTTGCGGGTCAGGAAGAATTCGATGCCGAAGATGCCCACGCCATCCAGTGCCTCGATGGCACGCTGGGCGAGGTCGGTGCAGTGCCGGGCGACGGCAACGTCCACCGCAGCCGGCACGATGATCGTATTGAGGATGTTGGCCGCCGGGTCGAATTCAGCCTCGACCACCGGATAGAGCGCGATCTCGCCGGTGCTGCTGCGCGCGACCATCACGGCAAGTTCAAGCGCGATGTCCACGATGCGC
The DNA here is from genome assembly GCA_043744805.1 of Gammaproteobacteria bacterium. GTDB lineage: Bacteria > Pseudomonadota > Gammaproteobacteria. Next base: position 16,623 of record JAYTTZ010000258.1, on the reverse strand, counting down.
TCGGCGAGGCAGGGCCCCTGCGCGAGGAATTCGGCGGCTTCCTCCAGCGTATCGATGCGCCTGACCCCGCGACCGTCGTAACCGTGTCGCCGCGACTTGAGGATGCAGGGAAGTCCAAAGGCTGCCACGGCTGCCAGGGTATCGACACCGGCGTAGTCGCCACCCGGGATGCCGGCGCGGGTGAGGAAGTCTTTCTGGACCAGTTTGTCCTGGATGATGCCCAGCACCCGGCTCGAGGGCGCGACGGGTATGGCAGCGGCTTCCAGGGTGGCGAGCGAACTCGCGCTTACCGCTTCGATGTCGATGGTGATGACGTCGCTGGCGGCAGCAAGCGCCTTCAGCGCTTCCGGGTCGTCGAAGCCGGCCACGATCTGGCGGGCGAACTCGCTGGCCGGGGCGTGGGGCGATGGGTCCATGACGGTGATTTCGAGCCCCAGCACTGGCGCGGCTTCGGCCATCATGCGGGCAAGCTGTCCGCCGCCGATGACGCCGACGCGGCGAGCAGGCCAGGAAGATTGTGAACTGGTGGTCATGATGCCTCTGCGCGCGCGGGGCCCGGGCTCGGGCCCGGTAAAGGGCCCGTTAGGATAGCCGACCGCACGCGCAAGGATACCCCGGCGCAGGGCGACACTAGATTCCGATGAAGCCCTGTGCCAGTCGATTCAGCAGGCGGTGGAACCGTAGCGGCCCTTCGGTCACCGCGAGGCACAGGCATTCGCCGTCGCGGGTCACCACCGGCTGGTGGTCCACGGATTCATCGGCGTCCTCGATGTCGCCTGCCGAATAAATGGTATCCCCGCTGAAAAAAGCGCCTTTCAGCACCAGAGTCAGCTCGCTTCCGGCATGCCCATGGCGCGGCAGCACGGTGCCCGGTGCCGCCTTGACCAGCCATAGGCGCTCGTCGTCATCAGCACGCAGGCGCGCGACCTGAAGCCCCCGCCCCGCGTGGCGCCAGGGCAGGGCGCCGAGACCGCATTCGAGGAAACAGGAAACCACCGTGGGCAGGTCCAGGGGCTCGTTGCCCACCGGTGGCAGGGGCTGGCGCTGCAGCCAGCGACTGCTGCCGGGTTCGGCGGTAAAGATCTGGGCAGGGTCCAGCCCGGTTTCAGCCTCGGCGGCATGGCACATGAGGTTGGCGCCCAGCGCTTCCGCCGCGCGCAGCGTGGCGGCACATTCGGCACAAGCCATCAGGTGGGCGGTGAGCACGAGTTCGAAGCTGCGGCCAAGGCGGCCGTTGGCGTAGTCGATGATCCAGGCGGTTTCGGGGTGACGGGTGACGTTCAAGGGGCTTTCTCCAGCAGCCCGCGAATGCGCTGGAAGGCGAGCCTTGCACGGGATTTGACGGTACCTACGGGGAGGCCGAGTTCGCGCGCTATCTCGCGATGGGACTTGCCTTCCACGTAGGCCATTAACAGCACGCGTGCTTGCTCCACCGGGATCTGGTGCAAAAGCGCGACCGAGTTCTGGCCCATGGCGCGGGCCAGAAGGTCCTCCTCGTAGACGCCCTGGTCGGCGGTCTCGCCGGCGTAGCGTTCGAGTGCGGCGTATTCACGCTGCTCCGCCCGCTTGAGGTCGATGAGCCGGTTGCGGGCCAGGGCGTAAATCCACGTGCGGGCCGAGGCGCGCGTCGGGTCGAACAGCCTGGCCTTGTTCCAGACCGCGACCATGATGTCCTGCAGGACGTTCTCGGCATCCTGGGGCCGCACGCCGGTGCGCCGCAGGTAGCCTTTGACCTTGGGAGCGAAGTTGCCGAAGAGCTCCGAGAAGGCGCCTTGATCCCGCGCATCGCGCACCCGGAGCAGCAACGCGGTTTCCACCCCCGCAGGCTCGGGTGGGTCGACGCTGTGCAGCGAATCGATTGGGAAAGGCACGATGGACGCCAGTTCCGGCGGCGGCGGGATTTGCTTGGACATCTGGCTTCTCATGGCTGCAGTTACGGACGCAGCGTGCACGTGGATCACACCGGAGGCGCAGACGGCTGCCGGCTGTACCCGGTCAGCCTGATCCGGCATCGGGTCTGCCTGCGTACACTGTAAGCGCAGTTTAAAACGAGCGGGAGTGCGGAATGGCAGATGGAGGAGGAGCGACGCGCGGTCTGCGGATTGCCGTCGTTGGCGCTGGTGTCGGCGGACTCGGCGCGGCGTGGCTGCTCAGCCAGGTACACCATGTCACTCTTTTCGAACAGGCCCGCTACCTGGGCGGCCACAGCAATACCGTCGAGATCCCGGGTCGCGGGTCCTCGATTCCGGTCGACACCGGGTTCATCGTCTACAACGCCCCGAACTATCCCAACCTCACCTGCCTGTTCGATCACCTCAAGGTCGAGACCGCGCCCAGCGACATGTCCTTCGCCGTCTCGCTGCGCCACGGCGCGCTCGAATACGCGGGAACCAACTTCGCCGGGCTCTTCGCACAACCCGGCAACCTGGTGAAACCCCGGTTCTGGCAGATGTTGCGCGACCTGCGCCGCTTCTATCGTCACGCCGCCCTCCATCGCATCGAGGCCGCCCGCGATGACCTGACCTTGGGTGCGCTGCTCGCGCGCCATCGCTACTCCGAACCCTTCCTGAACGACCACCTCTTGCCGATGGCAGGGGCGATCTGGTCGGTCACCGGCGAGCAGATGCTCGATTATCCGGCGCGCGCCTTCCTCGACTTCTGCGCCAACCACGGCCTGGTCCAGTTCACCAACCGCCCTGCGTGGCGCACGGTGAAAGGCGGCAGCCGGGAATACGTCCGCAAGCTGGTCGCCGCCATTTCCGGCCCAGTGCACATCGCCGCGCCGGTGGTTTCCATCGACAGGTCCCCCGACGGGGTGCAGGTGCGGCTTGCAGATGGGCGCAACGAACGCTTCGACCACGTGGTGATCGGCGCCCACGCCGACGCGGCGCTGGCGTGCCTGCAGGCGCCGACCCTCGAGGAGCAGCGCCTGCTGGGTGCGTTCCGTTACGCCAGCAACCGGGCTGTCCTGCATGAAGATCCCGCCCTCATGCCACGTCGCCGCGCCGCCTGGGCCAGCTGGAACCACCTCGGTGAAATCGGCGCGCTGCCCACCGTCACCTACTGGATGAACCGCCTGCAACCGCTCGAAACGCGCCGCCCGGTGTTCGTCACCCTGAATCCCGCCGTGGGGCCGCGCAGCGGCAGCGTGCATCGGGAATTCACCTACACCCACCCGCGCTTCGACACCGCCGCCCTCGAGGCTCAGGCTGAACTCTGGAAGCTCCAGGGCCAGGCTCGCACCTGGTACTGCGGAAGTTACTTCGGCTACGGCTTCCATGAAGACGCGCTTGAGTCCGGCCTGTGGGTGGCGGAAGCACTGGGTGCGCCACGCCGGCCCTGGCCCTGGTCAGTCGATGCCGGGCGAACCGCGCTGGCCCGCCACCTGCCACTGGCGCCCGCATGAGCCTGCGCTCGGGGCTTTATTTCGGCGACGTCACGCATCGACGGAGACGTCCCCGCGAGCATCGCCTGCGCTACAGCCTGTGCTACCTGCTGCTCGATCTGGACGAACTTCCCACGCTCGGACGTCGCGGCCTGTTTGGCGTGAACAAACCGGCCTTGCTGGCCTGGCGCGACACCGACCACGGTGCCGGCGACGGCAGGCCGTTCCGCGACTGGCTGCAGGAAACCCTGGCAAGCCACGGGTTCCACGACAGCTACTACCGCTTCGAAGTCCTGTGCCTGCCGCGCGTGCTGGGATACGTCTTCAATCCCATCACCGTGGTTTATTGCTACGCAGGGGACGCGCTGGTCGCGATGCTCTACGAAGTGAACAGCACCTTCGGCGACCGCATCCATTACCTCCTGCCGGCCGCCGCGTCCGCACGTCGCGTCACCCGCCACGACTGCGCCAAATCGATGTTCGTTTCGCCCTTCTTTGACGTCACGGGACGCTACCACTTCGATCTCACGCGGGCAGGGGCGCACGTCAGCCTGTCCATTCGCTACCTCGACGACGACGGCTTGAGGTTGCACGCCGCCTTCCATGGCAAGCGCAGCGCATGGTCCACCGCCGCCCTGCGCCGCATGGTGCTCGCGTTTCCGTTCGCCACCTTCAAGGTGATGGCAGGCATCCACTGGGAAGCCCTGCGCCTGTGGCTGAAGAAAATCCCCCTGCATGAGCGCCCGTCGGCGCTGGAGTCCCGACCGCATGTCTGATCCGACCCTTGCCCGTCACCCCTCTCGAGCAACAATACCGCAGGGCTTCCTGCGCCTCGCCGAGCATGCGCTTCGCCGCGTCGGCTCCCGCCTGCGCGAGGGTGCCTTCAATGTGGAGTTGCCGAATGGACGGCACCTGGTACTGGGCAACCCGGGGCATGCGTCGCCGGCCGTATGGCGGCTGCACAACGGGCGCGCGCTGTGGCGCTCCCTGGCGCGTGGGGACCTCGGGTTTTCCGAAGCCTACCTTGACGGAGACTGGGACAGTCCGGACCTTACCGCGCTCCTGATGGTACTGGGCGCCAACGACAGCCAGCAAGGCGACGTGGTGGGCGGTTTCATCCCGGGACGCTGGATCGATCGCCTGCACCACTGGCGGCGGCGCAATACGCGGACGCAGAGCCAACGCAACATTGCCTACCACTACGACCTCGGCAACGCCTTCTACCAGCAGTGGCTCGACCCCACCATGACCTATTCCGCGGCCATGTTCGCGGGATCCGAAGACAGCCTTGAACTGGCCCAGCGCCGCAAGTACGCGCACCTCGCCGAACTCATCGAAGTGCAACCCGGCCACGACGTGCTGGAAGTGGGCTGCGGTTGGGGCGGCTTCGCCGAACATGCGGTGGGCATCGGCGCGCGGGTGCACGGTATTTCACTTTCCCGCGAACAGACCGCCTATGCGCGGGAACGGCTGGCTCCAGCGGGCAGCGCGGACCGCTGTGAGCTCGAAATCCGCGACTACCGTGAGCTCAACCGCCAGTACGATCGCATTGTCTCGATTGAAATGCTGGAGGCGGTAGGCGAGCGTTACTGGCCCGCCTACGCTGCGATGCTCAAGCGTAGCCTGCGCCCCGGCGGCATCGCCGGCATCCAGACCATCACCATCGCGCCCCATCGATTCGCGCGCTACCGGCGTAATCCTGATTTCATCCAGCGCTACATCTTCCCGGGCGGCATGCTGCCGAGCGAGCCCATCCTTGAACAAATCTTCGGCGCGATTGGCCTGAAGATCACCCGCAGCGTGCGCTTCGGGCTTGATTACGCCCGGACCCTCGCAGTCTGGTGCGAGCGCTTCGACGAGGCGTGGCCGCAGTTGCGTACCCTGGGTTTCGACGAGCGCTTCCGCCGGATGTGGCGCTATTACCTGTGCTACTGCGAGGCGGGATTCCGCCTCGGGGTTTGCGACGTGGTGCAGCTGCGCGTGGAGCACGCCTGAGCCGCCACCAACCGCTTAGCGCTGTTCAACCCCGGCGACCGCAAGCTTGCGGCGCAGCCAGCGGAAAGCACCGCCTACGACGGGCAAGTATTCGTAGAGGCCGCGGGCTGCATCCCAGTAGTCGATGTGTGCACAGACCCTGCCGTCCGCCGCCAGACGCACTTCGCTCATGCCGGTGATCTGCCAGGGCCGTCTGCCCAGCCGCAGGAGCAGGCCGGAGAAGGTCCAGCGCAGCACGTAGGCGTCGCAAGCCGCGTCGCTGGGCGCAGCAGCGGCGCGCAATACGCCGACGTGCGTGACGTCGATTTCGAGATCCCCGAGCTGCGATAACATTTCATGCAGGCAGGCGGCAAAGGCTTCTCGGCCGTGCAGGCGGTTGAAGGGATCCTCGAACCACAGGTCCTCGGTCACGAGGGTGGGCAGTTCCGTGAGCCGCGCCTCGCTCAGGTTCGTCATGAATTCGATGTAACGGACCATGCCTGGCGGCATCATGGGGCGCGCAGCATGCGGCGGGTGAGCGCGAAATAAAGCGGATAGGGCAGGAGCGTCAGCACGCGGAGCAGCCAGGCCAGCCGGCGCGGGAAGCGCACTTCGAAACCACTGCCTGCGAGGCCTCGCGCGATGATCGCCGCGGCGTCCTCCGCTCCCACGAGGAAGGGCATGGGGAAATTATTGCGATCCGTCAGCGGGGTCGCCACGAATCCCGGGTTGATGACGCGCAGATCAACGCCAGCCCGCGTGAGCTCCGGCGCCAGCGATTCGCACAGGCGCATGACCGCGCTCTTGGCGGCCGCGTAGGTCGCCGCGTAGGGCAGGCCGCAGTAGCCGGCGACCGAAGACATGGCGGCAAGCTGCCCGCGTCCCCGCGCGAGCATGCGCGGTAGCAGGGCTTCGAGGCAGTGGCACAGGCCGAAGTAGTTCACGGCCATCATGTCGCGGGCGGCTTCGGTGGTGAACCCGGCGGCCGCCACGGGGGCGTAGGTGCCGGCGTTCAGCACGGCGAGATCGATCGCGCCGTGGCCGGATTCAATGCTCGCCACCGCTGCGGCGACGGCAGCCGCATCGCACACGTCGAGGGCTACCGCGTGGGCGCGACCAGCAGGCAGCGTGGCGACGGCCTTCTCCAGCGCAGGGGCCGAACGCGCCGAGAGGATGAGTTCGTGCCCGGCCGCCGCGTAATGGTGGGCGAGGGCGAGGCCAATGCCGGACGAAGCCCCGGTAATCCAGATCCTCACGGGCGTCGATCCTTCCGTTTGCGCAGTAGCCCCAATCTACACGCGTAATACGTCGCCGGCTTGCGTCATGGATCTGCCCTGGCTGCCTGCTCCCCCGTGCGGGCGGCCACGAGTCGATAATCGATGGCGGACCCGTCGCTGCCGGCGAAGGCGAGTCCGCGCCAGCGCCCGTCCGGGTCGTACCAGACCCGGGCTTGCAGATCGCCGGTGTAGTCCACGCAGCGATTGCCGGCTTCGCCGTTCGGCGTGCTGGCGGTACAGGCCACGAGTTGAACGCGGTTGAGGTGCCCGGTCAGCGTATTGATCACGACGCTGGTGTCGAGCACGCCGGGATGCCAGTGGTTGGTGGAGAAGCTGCCCGCCGGTGCACGGCTGTTGCCATCCACCGCCGTGAGGAGCAGCGCGTCGTCCTTGGGGGTGGCGTGGACTTCGCTCAGCTTGCCGCCGTCGTCGACGGTGGCATCGAGCTTGACCAGGTGGTCGTCGCACCAGTGTTCGATGGCGTCGTAGCGATAGTGGTAGGCCTCGATGAACAGCACCTTGATACTCAGCTCCAGCGTCGAGCGGACGACCAGCGCGCCGTCCTCCGCGGCAAAGCGGGTGTCATGCCGACCCACCAGCTGGTCGTTGCGGTAGACGTCGAAATGGATGGCCTGCGCATAGTTCGCAGTGACCGCGTTGGCCTTTGGGCCTGGACCGGCCGGGCACGCCGTCGATTCTGCCCGTGCCAGCGCCACGCTGCCCAGCGTCAGGAGCGCCAGGGCCACGGATCTCTCCCGCAGCGCCATCGGCTTGTGTTCCAATTGTTCCCGCACGGGGTTTGCGCTCGGCGCCATATCCAATGCCCTCGATGTCAATCTCAGGAGTCACCAGTGAAGCTCGAACCACTCATGACCTATACGGCGATACTCGGTGCGGGCGCCCAGGTAGGCGAAGGCCCGCATGGTAACCGCCTCATCGTGGAAGTGACCGGTGGGCACTTCGAGGGTCCCCGCCTGAAGGGCCGCATCCTCGGCGGTGGCGGCGACTGGCTCCTCATCGACAAGGCAGGGTACGGCCACCTTGACGTGCGCGCGACCTTCCTGACCGACGATGGCGCCAACCTCTACGTGCAGTATTACGGCCGGGTGGAACTGACCGAGGCCGTCGGCGTAGCGTTGACTACGGGCAAGGGCGGCACCGCCTTCGGCGACCAGTACTTCTTCTCGCAGCCGCGCTTCGAAACCGGTGACGCGCGCTACGCCTGGCTCAACCACGTGCTGGCCGTGGGCCAGGGTCGCCTCAATAATGGCTGCGTCGAATACCAGGTGTTCGCGTTCGCCAACTAGACGCCGACCCGTATCGCCTTTCCAATGCCTAACCGAACCAGGAGATCTCGCCGATGATCGTCAAGCCGCCCACCCTGGATGAACTCGAGCACATCGCGCAGCGCTTTGGCCTCGATATGTCGCAGGACGATCTTGAATCCTTCCACGGTCTCATGGCTGGCCCGCTCGCCTCCTACCAGCGCCTCCAGGAACTGGTCGAGCCGCGCCTGCCGGTGAAATATCCACGCACGCCGGGCTACCGTCCCGAGCGCGCGGAAGACCCGCTCAATGCGTGGGTCTACAAGACCGCCATCAAGGGCGCCACCAGTGGCCCGCTGCTCGGCAAGCGCATCGCCATCAAGGACAACATCTGCGTCGCCGGCGTGCCGATGATGAACGGCACCTCGGTGCTCGAAGGCTTCGTGCCCGACATCGACGCGACGATCGTCACCCGCATCCTTGACGCAGGCGGCGAGATTGCCGGCAAGTCTGATTGCGAAAGCCTGTGCTTCTCCGGCGGCAGCCACACTACCGATAATGGCCCTACCCTGAATCCCTACGACCACACGCGCACCACCGGCGGTTCGTCGGCGGGCAGCGGCGCGCTGGTTGCCGCAGGCGAAGTCGACATGGCCATCGGCGGCGACCAGGGGGGGTCCGTCCGTATTCCCGCGTCCTGGTGCGGCATCTACGGCCTCAAGCCCACCCATGGGCTCGTACCCTACACCGGTGCATTTCCAATCGAGTCCACGATCGATCACCTCGGCCCCATGGCCCGGAGCACGGCCGACATCGCCCTGCTGCTCGAAGTGATCGCTGGCGAAGATGGCTACGATCCACGCCAGTATCGCGTTGATCCCAAGCCTTACACCAAGGCACTCACCGGCGACATCAAGGGTTTGCGCATTGGCATCGTGCCGGAAGGCTTTGGCTGGGAGAACTCCGAGTCGGACGTCGACGAGGCGGTGACCAAGGCAGCGGCGCGCTTCGAGGCGCTGGGTGCGACGGTCGCGCCCGTGTCGATTCCCATGCACCGCGACGGCATCCACGTCTGGAATGCCATCTCGATCGAAGGCGCGACGGCGCTGATGCTCAAAGGCAACAGCATGGGGACGAACTGGAAGGGCTACTACACCACGAGCCTGCTCGATGCCTTCGCACGGGGCTGGCAGAGCCGGCCGAATGATCTGTCCGAAACCACCAAGCTCGTCCTGCTTACCGGCGAATACATGCAGACGCGTTACCACGGTCGGTTCTATGCCAAGGCGCAGAACCTCGCGTACACGCTGAAGGCCGCCTACGACGCCGCGTTCGCGAATTTCGACCTCCTGGTGATGCCGACCTTGCCGATGAAGGCCACCCGCATCCCGCCCCCGAGCGCGAGTCGCGAGGAATACATCGGGCGCGCGCTGGAAATGCTCACCAACACCGCGCCCTTCGACGTCACGGGCCATCCGGCGCTCAACGTGCCCTGCGCCATGTCGCAGGGCTTGCCGATCGGCATGATGCTGGTGGCAAAATCTTTCGACGAGAGCACGCTGCTGCGCGCCTCGCACGCCCTGGAACAAAGCTACGACTGGACGAAAGCCTGAGGAGGAACGGCGCATGGCGACATCTGCACACAACCGGCCGCTGACCGATATCGAAATCCGCGTCAAGGCGCTGGAATCCCTGCTGGTGGAAAAAGGACTGGTGGATCCGGCGGCCGTGGACGCGCTGATCGACACCTACGAACACAAGGTGGGGCCGCGCAACGGCGCACGGGTCGTCGCCCGTGCCTGGGTGGACCCGGGCTACAAGGCGCGCCTGCTTGCCGATGGCACGTCGGCCATCCAGGAACTCGGCTACTCCGGCATCCAGGGCGAGGACATGGTCGTCGTCGAGAACACGCAGGACGTGCATAACGTCCTCGTCTGCACGCTGTGCTCCTGCTATCCCTGGCCCACGCTCGGCCTGCCGCCAGTCTGGTACAAGTCCGCGCCCTATCGCTCCCGCGTGGTGGTCGATCCGCGCGGCGTACTGCAGGAATTTGGTCTCGACGTGCCGGCAGGACAGGAAGTACGGGTGTGGGACAGCACTTCTGAAGTCCGCTACATGGTGCTGCCGGAACGTCCGGCCGGTACCGAACACCTGGGGGAAGAAGCCCTGGCGGCACTGGTCACGCGGGACGCGATGATCGGCGTGGCCAAAGTCATCGTCTGAGGAGCACGACCTATGAACGGCGTACATGATTTGGGCGGCAGCGACGGGCATGGCCCGATCGACCGCGAAGAAAACGAACCGGTCTTCCACGCAGAATGGGAAAAGCGCGTCTTCGGCATGTTCCTGCCCATCTTCGCGCTGGGCCATTCGAACATCGATGAATTCCGCCACGCCATCGAGAAGATGGGCGCACCGGCCTACCTCAACACCAGCTACTACGAGCACTGGTTGCATGCCTACGAGACTCTGCTAGTCGAGAAGGGCGTGCTGTCGGCGGCCGAGCTTGCAGCGCGGCGCGCAGCGATTGCGGGAGGGACGCACTGATGGCCATCACCGCAGAACAGGCCCTGGCCGCCGCGCTCCATGGCGCCAGCGCACGGGTGGACGCCGAAGTCGCACCCCGCTTCAAGCCAGGCCAGCGCATCCGGGTCCGCAACATCAATCCGCGCGGCCACACCCGTATGCCGCGCTATCTGCACGGGGTTGAAGGCGTGATCGAACGGGACTTCGGCGTGTTTTCCTTCCCCGATACCCACGCCCACGGTCAGGGCGAGAAACCCCAGCGCGTCTACAGCGTGCGTTTCAACGCGAAGGAGGTCTGGGGCCGCGAAGGGGGTGAACGCGACTGCCTGCTGGTGGACGTGTGGGATGACTACATGGATGTCGTGCCATGAGCACCGCCCAGGCCTGCGCGACGCAACCGGACATTGCGGCGGTTCCCGGCATCCCGAAAGACGCTGACGGTGTGGTGTTTGCCGCACCGTGGGAAGCCAAGGCATTTGCCCTGATCATCCAGTTGCACCAGGAAGGCCGGTTCGCCTGGCAAGAATGGGTGGACGCGCTGAGCGGGGAGATCGCGGCGGATGCGAGCAGTTTGCCGCACACGCCGTACTACGAACTGTGGCTGGCAGCGGCGGAGAAGTTGGTCAGCGCCAAGGCGCTGGTGACGACGGAGACCCTGGCCGCAACGCGCCAGGCCCTGCATGACGCCCAGGCTGCGCATACTCACGACCACGACCACGACCATCACCACCATTGAGGGGTTGCACCGCGCCGGCTTGAGCAGGCCGGCGCCACCCGGTCACTGCTGCACGACCACCTGGTCGCCCACGTTCACCGTACCGCTCGCCACGACCACCGCGTAAACCCCCGCACAGGGATACACCCCGAGCCCGGGTACGGGGATCCGGTTGTGTTTCACCATCGCCCGCAACACCTCGGCGTCCTGGGGCAGATCAGCCTGCGCGAGCGTGGTGGTCACGCAGCGCGGGTCAGGCATGGTGATCTCCAGTTGCGTGCTCGCGCCGATGGTCACCGTGTGGCCCACCCAGTCGTTTTCGACGAAGCCCGGGGCAGGGGTTTCGATGATGAGGTTCATGCGGAAGCGCCGCGCGTCGAAACGCGTACCGGGTGTGGTGTCGGCCAAGCTGTCCAGGGTGGACGTGGTCAGCACGGTCATGGGGAAGAAATCGAGGAACGATCCGACCGGGATCGCTGGTGCCTGGCCGAGTGCCGCGAACAACGAGGCCCCCAGCGGCAGATCCACCGTGACGTCGCGCTTGCCGCCTGGGTCCGCCCCTTCGACGTCGGGGTGGTACTGGTCGATGAAGTAGTTGTCCGGGGACACGCGGGACAAGCTCACCCGGCGTTCGAAGAAGCCGGAAAGTACTGCGTCCACTGCCGGATCGTCAGTGCGCACGGTGCGCCCGTCCGGCAGGGTGATCAGCGCAGCCGGCATGGCTTCGCCGTGCCTGGGGACCCCAAGGAAGGCGGCCGAACACTTGAGGATGTCCGGAAAAGTCTTCACGCTTTTCGCGCTGGCGACCTTGCCGGTTGCCATGTCCACCAGCGCATAGGCGCGATCGCCCAGCACGCCGACGTCGGTCACGTCCACCGACTGCACCTGTTCTCCCTGCATGGATTTCACGGGGAAGCGCCAGAGGGCGCCGACCAAACCGACTGTTCCTGCGCCTGCCATGGGATCTACTCCATTGGTTTAGATTTGCACGACGGATGAGGCCACTGCCCGGCCGGCGTGGCGCGGCGAAGGGCGACTCGCGGTGGAGTATGCCTGCGCGCTGGCCGTGGTGCGCGCCATGCGCGGAGAGCTGCCCGACCAAGGTTTCGGCGGGCAAGTTCAGGCAGTAATCCGCATCCCTTGCAGCTTGGCCGCCGGGGCGGAAGGCCGTCGCGGCAGCGACCTCCGGCTCAGATCGTGCCGTTCACGGGATGGACGTCCCGGGCCGCCGCGTGCGGCGGAAACACCCGGGAAACGACTGCGCCACCCCCGTTCGCATTCCCGAATTCCACCGTGCCGCCGTGTGCCGACATGATGCTCTGGGCAAGCGCGAGGCCGCGGCCTGCGCCTTGACCGTGCGAACGATCCGGACGCCAGAAGCGTTGCAAGGCCCGCTCGAGGAGTTCGGATTAGCCGTTCACTTCGGGCGCGCCAGGTGGTCCATAACTGATGCTTCGGCCCGACCCGAGCGCCAGCGGCAGCAGGTGGGCCACGACACCGCTGGCCAGGGTGTCCAGGCGGGTGCGGGAGTCCACCGGAACTTCCAGGGCATCGGCGCGTGGACGGCATGGTCCACCGCGCCGACGTGCAGCTTCCCCGCGACGTTCGTCACCGCGCTGGCGAGCCTCGGCGCTAGGTGCGGTAGCGAATCCGGGTGCCGTGCTCCAGCGCCATCAGCATTTCCTGGGCGCTGATTTCCGAGGGTAGGTAGCAGCCCGAGACAAAGGCCTGTGCAAAGCTTGCGCCTTCGAGCTTGGTGGTGCGGAAATCAATGCCCCGCAGGTCCGAAGACCGGAAGTAGCAGTCTTGGAGATCGAGCCCCGAGGCATCCAGGCCCCGAAGATCAAGCCGGCTCAGGTTACAGGCCGTGAAGTCACAGACTCCGCCGGCCGCCTTGCGGCGGTTGAATTCCTCGATGTCGCCCATGCGGAGCAGGAGATACATTGGGTCATTCGACATTCTGGGTTCCGCCATGGCCACGCTCCGGTGGTATTTGTCTCAGGATAAGGCCTTAGCGGCAGCCGCTGCGGATTCCTGCAGCGCAGCTCACACGGGATAGATGATCGAGTTGGGTATCAGCAGGGAATCGAACACGCAGCGTCGCTCGCACCAGCGCCAGTCCTCGCCTTCGCGTACCAGGGTATCGAGGTAGCGTCCCACCATCAGGATCCGCGGCAGTGCGTCGGGCAGCACCTCGATGACCGAGAAATTGGCGGACGCCGTGAGGGTCGTCCCGTCGTGGCTGCGGACCCGCAGGTTGGTGACGTGGTGGCGCAGGTAGCGCGGCTCGAACAGCATGGTTTCGCGCACGGCCGTGACGCGGTCGCGCAACATGTCCCGGCTCTCGCAGCGCATGATCGCCAGCGGCAGGCCCAGATCGTGGTTGTCGCGCGGGATGATCAGGTACAGGCATTCGTCGGTGAAGAATTCCGGCCAGTCTTCCAGCGGGCCGTCGTCCAGCGCCTCGGCATAGCGGGTATAGAGGTCTTCGAGATCGCGTTGCAGGGTGGGATCGGCCTTCATCTCAAACGTCCATTACTTGCCGGTAGTACTTGTAGAACGCACGGATCGCCGTCTCGGTCACCATGTGCTCTGCGTCGTGCGTGTCGCGTCCGCCCATCTCGAGCAGGGCGGTTTCGTTCGGGTAAGGCCGCAGGCCGTCCTGTGCGAGCTTGATGATTTCGCTGTCGTCGCCCGAGACGAGGCCAGAGGCGCTCATCAGGTTGGCCTGGCGCAGGCGGCGGGTGGTCATGGCCGCGTCTTCGTCCGCATAGCCGAAGAAGGTCCACGAGAGTTCGAATTCACCGGCGCTGCGCGGCTGGATTTGGCGCATCGCGAGGGTGTTCGACTGCTGCTGGATGATGAGGTTGGGCCACACCGTGTGCATCACCACGGTGGCCGTGTCCTTGAACTCTTTCACCGGATCGAGCAGGCGCGGATCGCGCAGCTTGAAGTCGGTGCGCAGGTTCTCGATGTCCTTCGTGTGTTCGGTCGCCTGCTGGGTGCCGCGGCGCGAGACCAGCAAGCCGTGGCGGCCCGTCGCGTCCATCCGCACCTGGGACTCCTGGTCCGCGCGGAACAGGCCGAAAGTCACCAGGAACACGTGCAGCAGCGAGGCGTGGTAGGGATCTTTGATGTTCTCGAACATCAGCTTCCAGTTGCCCGGGATAAGCTGGCGCGAATAGCCCAGTACCTTCAGCGGACGACCGTCGAACACCCGCTCGAAGTAGTACTGGTTGGTTTCGCCGAGGTAGGCCACGAAGTCTTCGACCTCCGGCGAGAACGACGCGAACAGCACGCCATTGTGTTCGGTGACGCGCAGCCGCTGGAGACCATGTTCGCCAAGGTCGAAATCCTCCGGCATCCCGCCCTGGCCCTTCACGCCGGCGCGGAAGGGCACGCCCTTCAGGTCGCCGTTGAGGTCGTAGGTCCACTGGTGGTAGGGGCAGGTGAAGCGATTGGTCTTGCCAAGCGCCGCGCGGCAGAACTTCACGCCACGGTGTGCGCAACGATTGGCGAAGGCCCGCAACGCGCCCTCGCGATTGCGGCAGACGATGATCGAGCGGTTGCCGAGGTAAGTCGTCTTGAAGCTCCCGGGTTCCGGCAGTTCCGCCGACAGTCCCACGTAGGACCAGTTCCGGCCGCAGAAGATGCGTTGCATTTCGCGGTCGAAAATCCCGGCGTCCGTGTACAGCCAGTAGGGCACGTGGGTCAGGTCACCTTCCGGCCACTCGCTGCGGACGTTAGCAAGCCCTTCAGCCATTTGCGTTCTCCAAATCAAGGTGCCGCCGCAGCGGCGATGTCAGGTCCAGCCTGCCCGTGGCGCAGGGGGATAAAAACCACGGCGAGCGCCGGGGCCACGCCAGGCACCCGCAGAATGCCGGGTGTCGAGGCCGTCGAGCTGCGCCACGAGGCGGCACGGTCCAATGCCGCGGCGCGGCTGCCTCGACGGTTTGCGGTCGACCCCTGCAGGCAGGTCAATCGCGCGGCTCGCGTCCATGTGCACTCTCCCCGGGGTTTGCTGGTTCAGCCCAACTGGATGTGGACGTTCTTGATCTGCGTGTAACTGAGCATTTCGCTCAAGCCTTCCTCCCGGCCCATGCCCGACTTCTTGTAGCCGCCGAAGTCCGCACCGAGGAAATGCGCGCTCGTGTGGTTGACCCAGACATAGCCTGCTTCGATGCGCGCCGCCGTGCGATGCGCCACGGCCAGGTCGCGCGTCCAGATCGAGGCCGTGAGCCCGTATTCGAGGCTGTTGATGTCGTTGATGAGCTGCGCTTCGTCGTCCCACGGGATGACGGCAAGCACCGGGCCGAAGACCTCTTCCCGGAACAGTCGCATCGACGGCGTGACGTCGGCGAACACCGTGGCTTCCACGAACCAGCCCCTGGCCAGCGCGGGATCGGCCGGACGCCCACCGCCGGCGACGAGGCGCGCGCCGTCCTGCCGAGCGGACTCGATATGGCCCATCACCTTGTTGAACTGCGCTTCGGAAATCAGGCAGCCCATGGTCGTGGCCGAGTCCACCGGATCGCCACAACGATGCAAGGTCGGGATGAGGTCCACGATGCCCTGGAGGGTTTCTTGGTAGACCGAGCGATGGACGAAGCAGCGGGTGGTCGAGCCGCAACTCTGGCCGGCCCACCAGAAGTTCATGCCGTTCACCGCGCCGGCAATCGCCTTGGGCAGGTCGGCATCGGGGAAGATGATGAGCGGGTTCTTGCCACCCAGCTCCAGGGCGACCGGCATGATTTTTTCGGCCGCGCCCTTGAGGATTGCAATTCCCGTGGGGACCGCGCCGATCAGCGCCACCTTGCGGACCAGGGGATGGGCCACCAGGGCTTCGCCGCATTCACGGTCACCCGGCAGGAAGCTCACCACGCCGGGTGGCAGCGTCTCATGCACGAGTTCGGCGAGGCGCAGCGCCGAGAGCGGCGCCTGCACGGGGGGCTTCATGATGACGGTGTTGCCGGCGGCGATGACGGGCGCGAGCTTGCCGGCGAGGAACATGAGCGGGTGGTTGTAGGCGACGAGTCGCGCCACCACGCCGAGGGGTTCGCGCACGGAGTAATTGAGCGCGTCAGGTCCCATCGGCAGGGTGTCGCCCTTGAGTTCATGCACGAGGCCAGCGTAGTAGTCGATCTGCGCCGCCGCGATGATCGCGTCCCTGGTCATTTCGCGCACGGGATTGCCGCAGTCCAGGGCATCGATGAGCGCGAATTCCGCCGCCGCCGCGCGCACCTTGCTGGCCAGTGCCCGCATGGCCATGGCGCGCTCCATGGGCTTGACGTCGCGCCACGACAGGAACGCCGCGTGGGCCGCCCTGGCGGCGCGATCGACATCTGCTGTGTTGGCGCTCGCCACCGGGCCGAGGTCGTCCTGGTTCGCCGGATTGAGCGTGTTGACGTAGCCGCCGAGCGGCACCTGCCAGGCGCCGCCATAGTAGAGATCGCGATGTGCCGGCAGCACCGCATGGTGCGG
>JAYTTZ010000257.1:0-52232 GCA_043744805.1 Gammaproteobacteria bacterium | reverse complement strand
ACTTCAAGCAGTCCACCGAAATCTACCAGGGCCTGAAGCAGGTGGATGAAACCCTGGGTGGCACCACGCCCGTCGACATCGTGCTCAAGTTCCCGGCGCCCATTGCGCCCACGACCACGCCTGAAGGCGAAGATGCCGAGCTGTCCGCGATGTTCGAGGACAAGCCGTCCAACAAGGCCGACTACTGGTTCACGGCGGAGAAAGTGGCCCGCATCAAGCAGGTCCACGATTACCTGGAAAAGATCCCGGGCGTAGGCAAGGTCACGTCGCTCGCCTCGATGGTCCGCGTGGCGGAAGACCTGAACAAGGGCCGCGAATTCGATCCCTTCGAATTGAACGTCATCTACAAGCGCCTGCCTGCAGCGCTCAAGGACGAGATGATCTCGCCCTATATCTCCATCGACGCCGACGAGGCCCGCATTTCCATGCGCATCCTCGATTCCCTGCCCAACCTGCGCCGGCATGCGCTGCTGGAGCAAATCCGGCAGGGCCTGCAGAAGGATCTCGGGCTCAAGCCCGCCGAATTCCAGATGGTCGGCCTGCTGGTGCTCTACAACAACATGCTGCAGAGCCTCTACTCCTCGCAGATCCAGTCCATCGGCTGGTCCATCCTGGGTGTCCTGCTGATCCTCTGGGTGCTGTTCCGCTCCTTCCTGGCCGCGCTCATCGGCGTCATCCCCAACCTGGTCGCCGCCGCCGGCGTGCTGGGCTTCATGGGCTGGATGGGCATCCCGCTCGACATGATGACGATCATGGTGGCCTCGCTCACCATCGGCATCGCGGTAGAGGACTGCATCCACTATCTGTATCGTTACGGAGTAGAGTACAAGCGGATCCAGGACGGGGTGAAAACCATGTACTACTGCCACTCGAACATCGCGAAGGCCGGCTTCTACACGACCCTGGTGGTGTGCTTCGGCTTCTCGATCCTGGTGATGTCGAACTTCGTGCCGAGCATCATCTTCGGAATCCTCACCACCGTGGCCATGACCGTGGCCATCCTCGGCGCGCTTACGCTGATGCCCAAGCTCATCCTCCTGTGGAAACCGTTCCGCTGAGCCGTCCACCAACCAACCAGAGGCTGCCGCCATGAAGCATGCTGTTCGAACACTTGCCATTACCATCGCCCTGTTGGCCCCGGGCCTCGGCCAGGCCGACGAGACCTGCGTTTCCCCCTACATGAAGCGCCTCACCGCGCAGGAAGACTTCATGTACATCTGGACCCTCGGCGTCGTCGGCCTGGGGGATGAACAGGACAAGCTCGTGACGGTCGACGTGCAGCCGGGCTCGAAGTCCTACGGCAAGACCATCGCCAGCGTTTCCGTGGGCGGACGCAACGAAGCCCACCACTCGGGCTACTCGGATGACCGCAAGTACCTGTGGGCGGGTGGGCTCGACAGCAGCAACATCTTCATCTTCGACGTGCACACCGATCCGGCCAAGCCGAAGCTGGTCAACACCATCACCGACTTCGTCGCCGCCACCGGCGGCATCGTGGGCCCGCACAGCTTTTACGCCCTGCCCGGCAAGATGCTCGTCACGGGACTCTCGAACAACCAGGACCACGGTGGCCGCACCGGCATGGCCGAATACAGCAACGAAGGCGAATTCCTCGCCACGCACTGGATGCCCACCGACGACAAGCTCGACGGCGCGGTGAAGAGCGGCAAGTTCGCCGACGGCTATGGTTACGACGTCCGCGCCATGCCGCGCCTCAACGTGATGTTCACCTCCTCCTTCACCGGCTGGAACAACTACATGATGAACCTCGGCAAGATGATGGCCGACGGCGAAGCCATGAAGCGCTTCGGCAATACGGTGGTGGTGTGGGATCTGCACACCAAGAAGCCGCTCAAGGTACTGGACGTGCCCGGCGCGCCGCTAGAAATCCGTTGCGCCTGGAACGAGAAGCACGACTACTGCTTCACCAGCACGGCGCTGACCTCGCAGATCTGGCTCATCTATCGCGACGACAAGGGCGAATGGCAGTCGAAGGCAGTCGCGACCATCGGCGATCCGAAGAAGATCCCGCTACCGGTCGACCTCTCGATATCCGCCGATGATAAGCACCTGTGGGTCAATACCTTCAACGATGGCATGGCGCGCCTGTTCGACACCTCCGATCCCTTCCACCCGAAGGAGATCTACAGCAAGAACATCGGTACGCAGGTGAACATGGTCTCCCAGAGCTGGGACGGCAAGCGCGTGTACTTCACCTCGTCCCTGCTCGCCAACTGGGACAAGACCGAAGGCAAGGAAGGTGACCTGCAGTACTTCAAGGGCTATGACTGGGATGGCAAGACACTGAAGCGCGCCTTCTCGGTCAACTTCGCCAAGGAGAAGCTCGGCCGGGCGCACCAGATGACCTTGAACGCCCGCTCGATGTACGCGAAGGCGGACTCAGTCGCCGCTTCCACCGATATCGCCCACACCGGCAAGTAAGATGCGCGGACGGGCGCAGTGGTCTCGCCCCTGCGCCCTGCCGGCCCTGTTGCTGCTCCTCGCGGCCGGGCTCATGCCGGCAGCGGCACACGAAGCCCATGGCGAGCCGCACGCCCCGGGCGTGGCGCCCCCGCAGCCCGGTAGCTACGCCTTGCCCGCCTTGCGCAAGGCGCCCGACGGCGGGCTCCGCGACGAAGCCGGTAAGCCGCTCGCGCTGCGCGCGCTGCTCAACGGGCGCATCGTCGTCCTGAGTTTCATCTACACGCACTGTCCCGATGGCGCCGGCTGCCCGCTGGCGAGCTACACGCTCGCGCAGGCCGCCAAGCGCCTCCGGGCGCTGGGTCCGTTGGGCGCGCAAGTGCGTTTCCTCAGCGTCAGCTTCGATCCCGTGCGCGACAGCGCCGCAGTGCTCGCCGAGTACGGGCGCCATTTCCGCCCCGAAGGTTTCGACTGGCGCTTCCTTGCCGCCGATCCCGGCACGCTTCCCGCATTGCTGGCAGGCTATCGGCAGGACGTCGAGCGCGATCTGAAGGGCGGAGACTTCGCGCATACGCTGCGCGTGTTCCTGATCGACCCACAGGGCCGTATCCGCAACGAATACTCGGCAGGGTTCCTGGATGCCGGGGCGCTGGCGGCCGACGTCGCCACGGTGGCCCTCGCCGGCGCCGGCGCCGGCACGCAGGCTGCAGCCCCGGCACCTCGCAGCGGGGATGTTGGCGCCGGCGATCCGCGACAGGGCTATGACGAAGGCGTGTATGCCAGCGATTCCCGTGCCCTCGGCAACCGCGACGCACAGGCGGCCGACCTTCACGCCCGCCTTGCCCAGGGCGAACGCGGGCTGCCCAGGCTGCCGGGCGCCCTGCCGTCCGCCGTCCAGATCGAACTGGGGCGGAAACTTTTCTTCGACCGCAGGCTCTCGCACAACGACACGCTCTCCTGCGCCAGTTGCCACGTGCCCGAGCAGGGCTTCGCCAGCAACGAACTCAAGACACCCGTCGGCATCGAAGGCCGCAGCGTCCGGCGCAATGCCCCCAGCCTGCTCAACGTCGCCTTCCTGCCCCGGCTCTTCCTCGACGCCCGCGAGACGCGCCTCGAACAGCAGATCTGGGGGCCCCTGCTGGCCAGCAACGAGATGGGCAATCCATCGATCGGCTACCTGCTCGGCAAGCTTGCCGACTTGCCCGACTACGCCGGCCGCTTCGAAGCTGCCTTCGCGGGCGCACCAGTGGACATGGCGACCCTCGGCGCCGCGTTCGCAGCCTATGAACGCGCGCTCATCGCTGGCGATAGTGCCTTCGACCGCAAGCAGGCCGGGATCAAGGCCGACCGCTTCGGCGACGCCGCGGCACGCGGCCTTGCCCTCTTCACCGGCAAGGCCGGCTGCAGCGCCTGCCACCTGGCGGATGGCCCCGCGCCACGCTTCACCGACGGCGAACTGCACAACACCGGGGTCGGGTTTCGCCAGTCGATGCAGCCTGGCACGACCGGCACCATTGCGGTGACGGTTGCGCCGGGTGAGCGCCTGCCAGTCGAAGCCGGGGATCGCGCCGCCGGGCAACTGGCGATGAACGATCTCGGCCGTTACGAAGTAAGCCTTGATCCCGCCGACCGCTGGCGCTTCCGTACCCCGTCCTTGCGCAACGTCGCGCTCACCGCGCCCTATCTGCACGACGGCTCGCTGCCCGATCTTCCGGCGGTGATGGCCTTCTACAACGCGGGCGGCATCGCCAACGAAGGCCTCGATCCACGCATAAAGCCGCTCGGCCTCAGCCCCACCGAACAGGCGGATCTCGTGGCCTTTCTCCAAAGCCTCACGGGCAGCACGGTGCCGGTACTGGTACGCGATGCCTGGGCGGCCCCGATTGGCGATCGACAGCGGCGCTGATGCCAAGCCACGAGACGTGGTGTGCACACCGACCCACCGCTCGGTCCTTGCTTGATTACCCGGGCCCTGGCCCCTGAATACCCATTCCCCCACGGAGGTTCAAGGTGGACGATCTGGAAACCTTTCGCGCTGGAACACGCGCCTGGCTAAGCGAAAATTGCCCGCCGTCCCTGCGCACGGCGATGCCGGAAGCCGAGCGGGTGTGGGGTGGGCGCAACCCCACGTTCGCGCATCCCGACAGCCGTGCCTGGATGGAAGCCATGGCTGAACGGGGCTGGACGGTACCCACCTGGCCACGGGAATACGGCGGTGGTGGCTTGAACCCTGCCGAGGCCAATGTACTCAAGGAAGAGATGCAGCGATTGCGCTGCCGCCAGCCGCTGTTCGGTTTTGGCATCGGCATGCTGGGGCCCGTGCTCCTCACCCGGGGGACGCCGGCCCAAAAGAGGGAGCACCTGCCCAGGATCGCGCGCGGCGAAATCCGCTGGTGCCAGGGCTACAGCGAGCCGGGAGCTGGATCCGATCTCGCGGCGCTGCAGACCAGGGCCGAGGACAAGGGCGATCACTGGCTGGTCAACGGCCAGAAGATCTGGACCTCCTACGCCCACCTCGCCGACTGGATTTTCTGCCTGGTGCGCACCGACACCAGCACCAAGCATGGCGGCATCAGCTTCCTCCTGTTCGACATGGCGAGTCCCGGGGTCGAAGCGCGGCCGATCAAGCTCATCAGCGGGACTTCGGCGTTCTGCGAAACCTTCTTCACCGAGGTGGAAGTGCCCAAGCACCATCTCATCGGCACCCTCAATGGGGGCTGGGATATCGCCAAGGAACTGCTCCAGCACGAACGCGGGATGATTTCCGAAATCGGCCGCGCCATCGGCGGCAACGTCCCACCGGTGGAAGATGTCGCCCGCCACTACCTGGGGGATGCCGAGGGACGCCTCGCGGATCCGGTACTGCGCGATGCCGTGGTGCGCCACGCGATGGACGACCATGCCTTTGCCCTGTCGCTCAGGCGCGCCGCCGAGGAAAGCGCCGCGGGCGCGGCGGCGGGCGGGCTGTCCTCGCTCTTCAAGTACTACGGCACCGAGCAGAACAAGCGGAAGTTCGAGCTCATCCTCAAGTGCGCAGGCACCAGCGCCCTCGGCTGGGAGGGCGAGGAATTCAACGACGAAGAACTCCTCTACTGCCGCACGTGGCTGCGCTCGAAAGGCAACTCCATCGAAGGCGGCACTTCCGAAATCCAGCTCAACATCATCGCCAAGCGGGTGCTTGGCCTGCCCGACTGAGGACTTCGCATGACACTCCTCCTCTCCGACGAACAGGCCATGCTCGCCGCGGCTGCTCGCGAATTCTTCAACGAGAAGCAGCCCGTCAAGGCGCTCCGCCAACTGCGCGACGAGGCTAGTCCCGACGGCTTCGACCGCGCGCTGTGGCAGGCGATGGCAGCCCTGGGCTGGAGCGGGATCCTCATCCCGGAACGCCACGGCGGCGTCGACTTCGGTTACCAGGGGCTCGGCCAGATCATGGAGGCGGCTGGCCACGTGCTTGCCGCGACCCCCTTGGTGTCAACCGTGCTGCTCGGTGCGCCGCTAGTGCAGCGACTCGGCAGTACCGCGCAACAGGAGGCCGTGCTGGGACCGGTGGCGGCTGGCGACCGACTGCTGGCGCTGGCAATCGACGAAGGCCCCCACCACGACTTCCGCCAGACCGCGCTCAGCGCCGTGGCAGACGGCGAAGGCTTCCGCCTCGATGGCCGCAAGACGTTCGTGCTCGACGGCCATGTTGCGGATGAAGTCCTGGTGCTCGCCCGAACCTCGGGCGTCGTGGGTAACGCCGGCGGACTTTCGCTCTTCCTGGTGCCCCGGGAGACGCCCGGTCTCACCGTGCGACGGCTCGCGATGGTCGACAGCAGGAACGCCGCGAACTGCGAGTTCAAGCAGGTACGGGTGCCGCGTGATGCGCTGCTTGGTGTGCTTGGTGATGCGGCACCTGCGCTGCAGGCGGCGCTCGACGGCGCGGTCGCAGGCCTTGCCGCCGAAATGCTCGGCAGCGCGCAGGAGGCCTTCGATCGCACCCTCGCCTACCTCAAGCTGCGCACCCAGTTCGGGGTCGCCATCGGTTCATTCCAGGCATTGAAGCATCGGGCGGCACTGATGTTCTGCGAAATCGAGCTGACGCGCTCCACAGTGCGGGCCGCGCTCGACGCGCTGGACACGGCCCATCCCGAAGCCACCCTGCTGGCCAGCCTCGCGAAGGCCAAGGCCTGCGACACCGCTGAACTCGTCTCGGCAGAAGCCGTGCAGATGCACGGTGGCATCGGCATGACGGATGCCGCAGAAATCGGGCTGTTCCTCAAGCGCGCGCGGGTGGCCCAGCAGAGCCTCGGCGACGCTCGCTTCCATCGAGCGCGCTACGCCGACTTGCGCGGAATCTGAGCCGCAGATCCGCGCCGGGAGGTCAGCGCTTTATCGGGTTGA
Organism: Gammaproteobacteria bacterium; assembly: GCA_043744805.1. GTDB lineage: Bacteria > Pseudomonadota > Gammaproteobacteria. The sequence continues at coordinate 45,425 of JAYTTZ010000257.1, read as the reverse complement.
TCCTTCGACTCGGCCAGGGTGAAGGGCTTGGGCAGGCGCTGGTCCATGCCCGCAGTCGGCTTAACCGCCTTTGAGGGGTGGGATGTAAACCAGTTCGTCGCCGGCCGCGAGCACGGTCGTGTCCAGGGCTTCGGACGCCACGCGCTCGCCATTGCGGAGCACGAGGAATTCAAGGTCGTGGCGGAACCCCAGCCATTCGGCCAGCCCCCCGACCGTCTGGCCGTCCGTGACGTCCAGATCCTTGTCGTCGAAGTGTTCGAGGTCGTCGCGCAGGTAATGGCGCAACCAGCCCATCAGTTTCACGTTTATCTGCATCGTCCGCTCGCGGGGTGGGCCACCAGGCCCACCCCTTTCAGTGCTGGTTCAGGTTTCCAGGCCCAGGCGCGCAAGCGTCTCCGCAGTGGGCACGCCATCCGTGCCCCAGCCCCGGAGCGCGTAGTACTCCGGCAGCATCGTCTTGAGCCCGCTCACGAGCCCCTTGGCGACACCGCTTGGCGCGGGTTCTTCCAGGATGCGCTTGGGCAGGGTGTCGTCCTTGGCAGTCAGGCCTGCCGCCAGGTTGAACTGCCGTTCGAGGTTCCAGATCCGTTCACCGGTGGCGAGGAAACGTTCCAGGCTCCAGTCCCCTTCGCAGGCGCCATCGACCTGCATCGCATAGTGCTCCGGCGTGGCGCCGGAGTGCAGCGTGAAGAGGCACAGGCCCGTGGCGTCGATCGCCGAGATGAGGTCTTGCGAGGTGCGCACCACCTCGGCTTTGCCTTCCGTGGCGGTGCTGGTGAAGTCCGCACCGTAGGGATTGGCGCGCAGGTGGCAGGCGCCGCGGTTGCTGGTGGCGTAGCCGAGGCCCATGCCCTGCATCGCCCGACCGTCATAGGCCGCGAACTCCTGCCCTTTCACAGCCATCGACAGGTCTGGATGGCCGTACTTCTCGCACAGGCGCTTCGACCCGAGGCCAAGCTCGCGGCCAAAGCCTTCGCCCTTGCCCGCGAGTTCCGCCATCAGGCACAGCGCCTCGGCATTGCCAAAGGAGAGATCGACTCCGCCCGTGTGTTCCATGGTGATGGCGCCGATGGTGAAAAGCTCCATCGCCGCGGCCAGCGTTCCGCCGAAGGAGATGGGATCCATGCCGTATTCATTGCACAGGAAGCCGGCATAGGTTGCCGCATCCATGTCGTCCACGCCCACCGCCGAACCCAGCGCATAGGCGGTTTCGTATTCGAGGCCGCCGGAAGCCTTCTGGTACTGGGGTTTGTCCTTAACCGAGAAGTGCTGCGGATCGATGTGCGAGATGCGGCCGCAGCCGATGGTGCAGGCAAAGCAGGCGGCGTTCTGGATGAGGTTGGTGTGGCCGTTCTCGTTGGGCGACTTCATCGCCTTGGCGTTCAGCTTGCCCGCGCCTTCGAACTGCACTTCGCGGTTGTTGCGGGTGGGCAGCGCACCGAAACCGCCAGTGACGTCCATCATCGCGATGGTGCCGTCGCTGGTCATGCCCTTGCGGCCCTTGTTCTTCGCCAGGGCGTCGGTAGCCACCTTCACGGCGGCCATGAACTTGGCCGGATCGTGAGGCTTCACGCCGCGGGTACCGCGCACCGCGATGGCCTTCAGGTTCTTCGAGCCCATCACCGCGCCCACCCCGGAGCGCCCGGCGGCGCGGTGGAGATCGTTCACGATGCAGGCGTAACGGCAGCCGTATTCACCCGCCTGGCCGATGGAGGCGATGCGGATCAGGGGATCGTTGTGCGCTTCCTTGATGGCCGGCTCGATGTCCCACACCGAGCGTCCCCACAGGTGCTCGGCAGGCACCAGCGACGCTGTTTCATTTTCGATGTAGAGGTAGACCGGAGCAGGTGCGCGGCCTTCGAGGATGACCAGATCGTAGCCGGCCATCTTGAGCTCGCCACCAAACTGGCCGCCCGAATTGGAACTGGCGATGGCGCCTGTCAACGCTCCCTTGGTCACCGCCGTCCAGCGTCCGCCGGTGGAGGCGGACGTGCCGGTCAGCGGACCGGTGGCGATGATGAGCTTGTTGCCGGGGGAGAGCGGGTCGACTTTCGGGTCGATTTCCGCCATCAGGTATTTGGTAGCCAGCCCCCGGGACCCAAGGTATTGCTGGGCCCAGGCCTGGTTGAGGGGTTCCGTAGTGCAGGTGCCTGCGGTGAGGTTTACCCGCAGGATTTTCTGTTGCCAGCCCATGCTCGTCGCTCCTCGCGTTGGATCTAGTTTCAGTGAATGCCGGAAGCCCGCGTGCAGGCCTGTGGACGATTCTACTGGGAAACCTCGGCGCTGGGTGGGCACGCTTGAAGGGACCTCGTGCGCGGTGCATCGGCGCTTGTCACCTCCGCGCCGGCTGCGCAGAATCCCGGGCATGGATACCCACGCCTATCACCCGGAGTTCATCAGTACCGCCCGTCGAATTTCGCGGGATTTCGCCAGGGCGATGGAGACCGTCGGCCCGCCCGAATGGCCAGGACGCAACCCCCGGCCCCTCGCCCGCTATCTCGCGCGGGTCGTGGTGGGCCAGCAGTTATCGACGCGGGCGGCAAAGACTATCTGGGAACGAGTGGAGGGACTGGCGAAGGCCGCAGGCCTCAAGGTGCCCGCCCTGGCCCTGCAACTTCCCGCCGAACAGCTCCGAGCTTGCGGACTTTCCGCCGGCAAGACCCGGTCACTGCAAGGCCTGGCGGAAGCCGATCTCGCCGGCCGCCTGAAGCGCCAGCACCTGGGCAAGGTTTCACACGACGAACGGAGCGCCGCGCTGACCACGCTGCGCGGCATCGGGCCGTGGACGGCCGACATGGCCTCGCTGTTTTATTTCGGCGACCACGACATCTGGCCGCTGGGCGATCTCTCGGTCCGGAACACGCTGGCCCGTTTCGTCGATGGCCAGCGGAAATACGATCTCGCCGGCGCGGCCACCCTGTTCGCGCCACGCCGTTCGCTGCTCGCGCTCTATCTCTGGCGGATTGCCAACGCCCTGCCGGCGCGCTGAGCCTGGCAGGACATCGCGCCAGTTTCAGTCAGGAAATCTCCAAGGATGATTCTGATAGTCTCGCCAAGGTCCATGGCGGGTCCTTGTTGCTGGTTGATCCAGGGCCCGACCCAATGACGCCAGCGCACGCTGCGACAACGACCTCCCGGGTTATGGACGAACTACGGCCGGCCGGCCGTTACTGTCCTTTCGTCCAATGCAGGAGAACAGCATGCGCGCCGCCACCTATGACCGCACCGGCCCTGCAACCGAAGTCCTCGCCCTCGTTGATTTGCCTGAGCCCGCACCGGGCGCCGGCGAAGTCCTGGTGCGCGTCCACGTCTCGGGCGTGAACCCGGTGGACGTCAAGTCCCGCGCGGGCACCCGCACCACGCAGCTGCCTTTCCCATCAATCATTCCGCACAGCGACGGCGCCGGGATCATCGAAGGTGTTGGCGCGGGCGTTTCCCCGGCCCGGCTTGGCGAACGCGTGTGGCTCTACAACGCCTGCTGGGGTCGGGCCGCGGGGACGGCAGCTGAATACATCGCGTTGCCCGCAGCGCAGGCCGTGCCACTGCCGGATAACACCTCGTTCGCGGCAGGGGCCTGCCTTGGCATTCCTGCACTGACGGCCTGGCACGCCGTCGCTGTCGATGGCGGCGTCGCCGGCAAGACGGTGCTGGTCGCGGGCGGCGCGGGCGCGGTGGGTCATTACGCCATCCAGTTCGCCCGCGCGGCGGGCGCGGCCCGGATCATCAGCAGCGTCAGCAGCGAGTCCAAGGCAGCCCTCGCCCGCGGGGCGGGTGCCGACGCAGCCATCAACTACCGCACCGAACCGCTGGTCGACCGAGTGCTGGCGGAAACCGGTGGGCAGGGCGTCGATCGCGTGATCGAAGTCGACGGCAAGGCCAACCTCGAAGCCGACACCCGATTACTTCGCGCGGAAGGCGACGCCATCATTTATGGCTCCGGCGGCGCGGACGTCGTGGTGCCGTTCCTCCCTTCGGTGCTGAAGAACCTGCGCTACCGATTCTTCATCGTCTTCAACTTGAGCGCGGACGACCGCGCGGCGGCGCTGCTGGACCTCACCCGCCAACTCGAAGCCGGCCACCTGCTCCACCACCTGGGGCCTGTGTTCCCGCTGGAGCGTAGCGCCGAAGCCCACCTGGCGGTGGAAGGCGGCGCGATCGGCAACGTGGTGGTCACGCTCCAATGAAAGCCGAATCCACGCACTCCCGTATACCCGTGCCACGAGGAAACACCGCATGACCGCGCCCGCACCGTTCACCGCAGACTGCACCTTCGCCATCATCGGCGCCGGCTTTGCCGGGCTGTGCATGGCCATCCGCCTGAAACAGTCGGGCATCGAAGACTTCGTGGTGCTGGAACGCGACCCGCGTCCCGGCGGCACCTGGCGCGACAACACCTATCCGGGCTGCGCCTGCGACGTGCCTTCGCACCTTTACTCCTACTCCTTTGCCCAGAACCGGGAGTGGAGCGAAGTGTTCGCGCCATGGCACGAGATCCAGGCCTACCTCGAACGCTGCGTGCTTGAGTTCAAGCTTGGGCCGCACCTCCGCCACGACACCAACGTGGAGGCACTGCGCTTCGACGCCGAGACCCAACGCTGGCACCTCAAGCTTGGCGATGGACGTGAACTCCGCGCGCAGTTCGTGGCGAGCGCCACCGGTCCGCTCAACAAGCCGGCGATTCCCGACATTCCCGGGCTCGGGGACTTCAAGGGCAAGGTGTTCCATTCCTCGCAGTGGGACCACGACCATGACCTCACGGGCAAACGCGTGGCGGTGGTGGGTACCGGTGCCAGCGCCATCCAGATCGTGCCGTCGATTGCGCCCAAGGTGGCGCAACTGGACCTCTACCAGCGCACGCCACCGTGGGTCATGCCGCGCTTCAACCGGGTCTACAGCGCGATCGAACGCAAGCTGTTCCGCCACCTGCCGGGCTGGGCCTGGCTGGTGCGCAAGGTGGTCTACTGGCGCCTCGAACTCTTTGGCCTTGCGCTGCTGCGAGACGGCCGTGCGCGCCGCATTTTCGAGCGCCTCGGTGCCTGGCATCGCGAGCGCCAGCTGGCCGATCCGCAACTGCGCGCAAAGGTCACGCCGGACTATCGCATCGGCTGTAAGCGCGTGCTCCTGTCCGACGATTATTACCCGAGCCTCGCGCGCGACAACGTCTCGCTCGTCACCGACGCAATCGAACGAATCACCGCCGATGGCGTACGCACGGTTGCAGGCGAGGAGCGCAAGGTGGATGCCCTCGTCCTGGCCACGGGCTTCCGCGCCACCGAATTCCTCACGCCCATGCGCGTTTACGCGGCCGATGGTCGCGAACTCTCGGAGGTCTGGCGCGCCGGCGCCATGAGTTACCTCGGCATCAACGTGTCGGGGTTCCCCAATTTCTTCATGCTCGTCGGACCCAACACCGGCCTCGGGCACAATTCGATCATCTTCATGATGGAAGCCCAGGTGAACTTCGTGATGGATTGCTTGCGCCAGTTACGTTTGCGGAACGCCGACAGCGCGGACGTCCGCGCGGAAGCGCAGTACCACTACATGCTGGAAATGCAGCAGCGCCTGCAAGGCACCGCGTGGTTGTCCGGCTGCAAGAGCTGGTATCTCTCGCCCGATGGCCACAACTACACGCTGTGGCCCGGGTTTACGCCGGAATACTGGCGGCGCACGCAACACTTCGACCCCAACCTCTACACGCTGCGTTGAACCTGCCGCCGCAGCTACTCGCAATGGCACGCCGCGGCCTGCCCGCGTTCCCCACTCGCGCGCGAACACCAGGAGCCTTGCATGGCCCATCGTGAACGGCACCGGATCGCGCGCATCGGGTGGCTACGCGCCGCGCTGCTCGGCGCCAACGACGGGCTGATCTCCACTGGCAGCTTGATCGTAGGGATGGCCGTCGCGCAGCTGCCCACCGCCAACCTGTTGCTGGCCTCGGTCGCGGGACTGGTGGCGGGCTCGTTCTCGATGGCCGCAGGCGAGTTCGTTTCGGTGAGCTCCCAGGCGGACACTGAAAACGCGGATCTCGCCCGCGAATGGTCGGAACTCGTGGAAGACCCGGAACACGAACTTGATGAGCTCACCGGAATCTACAGGGCTCGCGGCGTCAGCGCCGTGACCGCACGCCAGGTTGCGCTTGAAATGACCGCCTACGATGCGCTGGCGACCCACGCACGGGACGAACTCGGACTCTACGAGGGCCTGCGGGCCAATCCGCTGCAAGCAGCGGTGGCGTCAGCTGTCGCCTTCGCCGCCGGTGCACTGCTGCCCCTGCTGCTGGTGATCCTGCTGCCGGCCGCCTGGCTTGCACTGGGCGTGGGAGCGACTTCACTCCTGCTGCTCGCCGTACTCGGGGGCGTCGCGGGTCGATTGGGTGGCGCACGCGCGTCGACCGGTGCGCTGCGCGTTGCCTTCTGGGGCGCGGCCGCAATGGGGGCAACCGCCTTGGTGGGTCAGCTGTTCGTGGCCGCCACGTAAGAAGCTGGGGCGACCCTGGCGGGCCGCCCCAGTGGCTTCACATCGTGAAGAAGCAGAGCTTGTTGCCTTCGAGATCGCGGCAGTAGGCGCCGTAGAACGTCCCGGTCCGGATGCCCGGGGCACCTTCGTCGGCGCCACCCAGCGACATGGCCTTCGCGTGCAGAGCGTTCACGTTGTCCTGGCTGCCAGCGGCCAGCGCAACCATCACGCCGTTGCCAACGGTGGCCGGCTGGTCGTCATAGGGCTTCATCAGCAGGAGCATGGGGGTTCCCTGTCCCGTCGACCACGCGATAAAGCGGTCGTACTCCATCACGCGCTTTGCGCCCAGCACGGACAGCAATCCGTCGTAGAAACTGGCGGCTTTTGCAAGATCGTTGGTGCCCAGCGTTACGTAACCAATCATGGTCTTCTCCTCATTGTCGTTGTCGTTGTCGTTGTCCGGTTGGATTCTATTTCTTGCGCGTTCAATTGGCCGCAGGCCCGGCGCGGCGCGGGCCTCCCGGAGGCCAAAGCCTGGCGGTCGCTCATGACGAAAGACCGTGCCGTTCGAGGAACCGCGTAATGAGTTCGACGGTCCGCGCGGCTTGCTCGAACTGGGGGGCGTGGCGGCAGTTCGCCAGCAGTTCGCTCTGGCAGGGGCCAGTGACGCCGTGTTCGATCGCGCGCAACTGCGCTGACGTGCCGTACTGATCGTCCGCGCCCTGGATCTGCAGCACTGGCACCGTGATGCCGGGCAGGAAGGCTTCGATGTTCCAGGTCTTGAAGTCGGGATGCGTCCACGCTTCGCTCCAGCCGCGGAAAGCGCAGTCGACGTTCTCGCCGTGGTAGGTGGCAAGTTTCTCGCGCAGTCCCTCCACGTATTGCCCGCACACGGCGCGGATGCTCGCAAGCCCGCTTTCCTCGGTGAACACGTGCGGCGCCATCACCACCAGCGCGCTCGCCTTCGAGTCCTCGACGCCGCCCGCATAGGCCAGCGCGATTGACGCGCCGTCGCTGTGGCCGACCAGCACGCACTCCTCGATGCCGGCCGCAGCGAGGACCTGCGGGAGCACGTCGACCCCTTCGCGCTGCATGTAATCGAGCGGCCAGGGCAGCGCCCGGGGCGCAGAGCCGCCATAGCCAACGCGCGAATACAGCAGGACGGGATGGCCAGTAGCTTCGTTGAGTCGGTCCGGAAAATCGCGCCACAGGGCGACGCAGCCGAGGCCTTCGTGCAGCAGGACCAACACTGGCAGGTTCATGTCGCCGGGAAGTACCCGGAATTCGACCGGACCCCCTTCGATGGCCAAGGACTGGTAGGTGTTCCCCATGGGATGCCGGTGCCCCGTCAAGGGCGCCGGTCTTGGGCTCAGGCTGCCATCAGGCCGGAACGGGTGACGTAGTCCAGCGTCTCGTTCATGGCCAAGGTGAGCTTGTCGAACATTTCGTCGATTTGCGCCGGCGTGATGATGAGTGGCGGGCAGAGGCCGATGCCATCGCCAAGGTTGCGCGGGATGAGCCCGTGCGCATGGCAGCGTTCGAAGCAATAGACACCGATGGAGCCATAGGGCGTGAAGCCCGCTTTCGTCGCCTTGTTGGAAACGAACTCGAGCGCCCCGATCATCCCCATGCCGCGCACTTCTCCGACCAGCGGGTGGTCGGCCAGCCCATGCAGCCTCGCCTGGAACTGGGGTGCCAGGTTGGCGGCCCGCTGGAAGATCTGGTCGCGCTCGTAGATTTCGAGGGTCTTGAGCCCGACCGCCGTGCAAACCGGGTGGCCGCTGTAGGTGTAACCGTGGCCGAGGGTGCCGAGCTTCTTGCTTGCTTCGGCGATCGGCCCGTACATTTTTTCCGGGATCACGATCGCGGACAGGGGTTGGTAGGCTGACGTCAGGGCCTTCGCCAAGGTCACCGTATCGGGCTTGATGTTGAGTGAATTGCTGCCGAAGGGCTGCCCGGTACGGCCGAAACCGCAGACCACTTCGTCGGCGATGAAAAGGACGTCGTACTTGTTGAGCACGGCCTGCACCTTCTCGAAGTAACCGCGTGGCGGGACCAGCACGCCGCCGGCGGCCATGATGGGCTCGGCGATGAACGCGGCAACCGTATCGGGACCTTCGCGCAGGATGAGTTGTTCGAGGTTGTGGGCCAAGCGCGTGGCGAAGTCTTCTTCCGACTCACCCGGTTCGGCAAAACGATAGTGGTGCGGGCAATCGGTATGGATGAAACGGCCATCGAGCGGCAGATCCCACTGGTTGTGCATCGGCGTCAAGCCGGTAAGGCTGCCGGCGGCGAGCGTGATGCCGTGGTAGCCCTTCACGCGCCCGATGATCTTCTTCTTGGCTGGTCTGCCCAAGGCGTTGTTGTAGAACCAGATGAGCTTGACCTGCGTGTCGTTCGCATCCGAGCCCGAGACGCCGAAGAAAACCTTCGAGGCGTTGGCGACCGGCACCATCGCCTTCAGTTTTTCCGCGAGGAGCATCGCCTGTTCGTGGCTCTTGCCGTTGAACATGTGGGTGAAGGACAGGTTCACCATCTGGTCGTGGGCAACCTGTGCAAGCTCCCGGTTGCCATACCCCAGGGAGGTGCACCAAAGGCCCGCAAGCCCTTCCAGGTACTGCTTGCCCGTGTTGTCCCACACGTAGACACCCTCGCCTCGCTCGATCATCAAGGCACCGCGATCTTCGATCACGGCAGGGCTGACCATGGGATGGAGGATGGCTGCGGCGTCGCGCGCCACGATGCTACCGGCTATCAGGCTCATGGGTGTTCTCCATAATTTGTGGGGCGGATTGCCCGTCGCTTGCTGCTGCTGGCATTCTAGACAGTAATGCCGGAACCGCCTACGGCGCCCCGCCCTTTTCCAGCGCCACCGCAACCCGGAACCGCGATGAAGCCCAATGTCCTGGCCTACGTCCAGATCCTGGCTGGCGCGGCACTGCTGTCCACCGGATCCGTCGCCATCAAGGCCACGCAATTCACTGCCCTTGAACTCGCCGGCTGGCGCGCGCTGGTCATCGTGATCTTCCTGGCCATCGCCGTCCGGCCCGCACTGCGGCATTTCGATCGCAGCCTGCTGCCCGCGGCGCTCGCACACGGACTGACCACCCTGCTGTTCATGTGGGGCAACAAGCTCACCACCGCGGCAACGGCCATCTTCCTGCAATACACCTCACCGATTTACCTCCTGCTGCTGGGGCCCTGGCTGCTCAAGGAACCGGTGCGACCGCGCGACTTCGGCTATGTCGCCCTGCTGCTGGTGGGCATGCTGCTGTTGCTCATGCACCCCCCTGCGCAGGCACGCACGGCACCCAATCCCCTGCTCGGCGGCATCGTCGCCGCCACCTGCGGGATCACGTGGGCCTTCACGACGCTTACCATGCGCGGCCTCGCGCGGGATCCCGAGCACGGCTTCCAGCGCACCATTGCTTCGATCATCGTGGCAAACGTGGCGCTGGCTGCCGGACTCCTGCCGTTCTTCGGTTTCGAACACGGCCTGCCGCCCACGCGCGATCTCGGCATCGCCACCTACATGGGCATCTTTCAGCTGGGGTGCTCGTTCATCCTGATCACCTTGGGGCTGCGCCGCGTGAGCGCGCTCGAAGGGGCGCTGATCCTGCTGCTGGAGCCGGTGTTGAACCCGTTATGGGTCTGGCTGGTGCACGGCGAGCAGCCGGGTCGCTGGGGGTTCATCGGGGGAGGACTCATCCTGCTGGGCACCCTGAGCCGCCTGGTCCTGCAAGACGTGGGCACGGCTCGGGAGCCGCGCGAAGACTGAGCGCTGGCCTCAGCGTCGGTTCGGCGGCAGGGACTTGCGCAGGGCTTGCAAGGCCATGGCGGCCGGCTGCGCGTCGGCGGGATCAACCCCTGCCTTGAGTGTCGGCAGACTCATTTCGGCCTTGGCGTCGCCCCGCTCGGCTGCCAGCATGGCCCAGACCCAGGCCTTGGCCGCATCCCGCGTGCCACCGATGCCTTTCGAGTAACACACCGAGAGCGCGTAGCAGGCGCGGATATGGCCTTGTTTCGCCGCCCGCGCAATCCACCGCCGCGCCTCCTCCGCCACTTCACCGTCGGACTGCGCACCCAGCAGGCGACGGCCGAGTTCGTACTGCGCCGGCGCATGCCGGAGTTCCGCCGCGCGACGCAGCCAGGTTTCCGCAACGGGCTGGTTCATGGCTTCGCCGCAACCGCCGTTGTCAAACAGGGTAAAGAGCGAAAACGCGGCCGGCGCATGATCGCGCGACGCGGCCTTGCGCAGCCAGATCAGGGCTTCGGGTTCGTCGTCCTGCTGGTGCATCCGGCCGACGGCGTACTGGGCCCCCGGAAAGCCATGGCTGGCCGAGAGGTGCATGTAGCGACGTGCCGTCTCCTGGTCGCGCAGTTCGACGGGGCCGTCGGCATAAAGCACTGCCAGATTGTATTCAGCCTTGGCATAGCCACCGCTGGCGGCTTGCTTGCACCAGTGGATGGCCTGGCCCATGTCCTGCGGTACGCCATCGCCGCGCGCCATGGCCAGCGCAAGGTTGAGCTGGGCGCGTGCATTGCCCTGAATCGCGGCTTCACGCCAGAACGCCGCGCCGGCCTTGGCGTCCCGCGGGACGCCAAGGCCGCGGGCGTAGATGTCGCCCAGCGTGAATTGGGCCGCCGCGCTACCCTTGCGGGCCGCCGCCGTGTACCAGTGCAGGGCTGCGGGCAGGTTGGCCGGACCGCCAATGCCGTTGTAGAAGCACGACCCGGCCAGCACCTGGGCTTCGAGATCGCCCTTGCTGGCCCCGATGAGCAGCCATTCCAGCCCTGCCACCGGATCGATTTCGCAGCCGCGACCTTCGAGCAGGCACACCGCAAGGCGATAACACGCGCGTGGATCGCCGTCCTCGGCAGCTTGCTTGAACACACGGAACGCATTTTCCAGGGGGCCTTCCCCATCGACCAGTCCACTGGCCATGGGCTCGGCCACCGGCATGACGATCGCAATGATGTTGCCGGTGGCTTCGTAATCGAGGTCGTCGGGGAATTCGGTTTTCATTTGAGCAATTCGATGAGACTCGAGGTGTCGGAACGCCCCAGGCCACGGGCCTGCAGGGCCGCATAGTGCTGGTCCACCAGCGCCGTGACCGGGAGTCTCGCGCCATTGCGGCGGGCTTCGTCAAGCACGATACCCAGATCCTTGCGCATGTGGTCAACGGCGAAGCCGAACTCGAACTTGCCAGCGCACATGGTGGCTGCCCGGTGATCCATCTGCCAGGACTGGGCCGCGCCCTTGCCAATGACCGCCAGCACGTCATCTGGATCCAGTCCGGCCTTCTGGCAAAACGCCATGCCTTCGGCGAGTCCCTGCAACAAGCCGGCAATGCAAATCTGGTTGACCATCTTGCACAGCTGCCCGGCGCCAGTCGGTCCGAGCAGGCGCGCGGTGCGGCAATAGGCGCCCAGCAGCACCTCGACCCTGGCAAAGGTTTCCGGCTCGCCGCCCAGCATGCAGGTCAGTGCGCCTTGCTCGGCGCCGGCCTGGCCACCGGACACCGGCGCATCCAGCACGCCGATCCCCAGCGCTGCGCCGGCGGTCGACACCTCGCGGGCCACTGCGGCCGATGTCGTGGAATGATCGATGAACACGCTGCCGCTGCGGAGCGTCTGGAAGGCGCCTGCGGCCCCCAGGGTAACTGCCCTGAGGTCATCGTCGCGACCCACGCAGGAAATGACGAATTCAGCACGGGCAGCGGCGTCGGACGGAGACAGCGCCAGGGCACCGGGAAACTCGGCGAGCCAACGCTCGGCCCTCGCCGGGCTGCGATTGAAGACGGTCACGGCATGCCCGGCGCGCGCGAGGTGGCCCGCCATGGGATAGCCCATCACGCCAAGTCCGATGAACGCAATCGTGCTCAAGCTTTTGCTGCTCCCGTCCTGCCTGTTTTGCCGAGAACCCGTGCGTAGAGGTCGTAGTCGTCGGCCGCCGTCACTTCGGCCCGCAACAATTGCCCGGGCTGCGGCTTGCGCGCGCCCTTCAAATGGACAAGGCCGTCGATTTCCGGTGCGTCCGCGGCGCTCCGCGCGATCACCCGACCCGGTTCGGCGGAGTCGACCAGGACCTCGATTTCGGTGCCTACCCGCCGCGCCAGCCGGCGGCGGCTGATCGCTTGCTGGGCTTCCATGAAGCGGGCACGACGCGTCGCCTTGAGGTCATCCGGAACGTGATCCGGCAGCGCGTTGGCGGCAGCGCCGGTGACGGGGGAGTATTCGAAGCACCCGACGCGGTCGAGCTCGGCTTCCGCGATGAAGTCGAGCAGGATCTGGAAATCCTCATCGGTCTCGCCGGGGAAGCCGACGATGAACGTGCTCCGCAAGGTGAGGTCGGGACAGATCGCGCGCCAGGCCTTGATCCGCGCCAGCGTGTCCTCCGCCACGGCCGGCCGCCGCATGAGCTTGAGCAGGCGCGGGCTGCCGTGCTGGAAGGGGATGTCGAGGTAAGGCAGCACCTTGCCTGCCGCCATCAGGGGCAGCACCTCGTCCACGTGGGGATAGGGATAGACGTAATGGAGGCGCACCCACACGCCGAGGCTCCCGAGTGCGCTGCACAGGCCAGCGAAACTCGCCTTGACCGGCCGGCCCTGCCAGAACCCCGTGCGAAAGCGCAGATCGCTGCCGTAGGCGCTGGTGTCCTGCGAAATCACCAGTAGCTCCTTCACGCCTGCCGCCACCAGTTTCTCGGCTTCGACCAGCACCTCGTCAATCGGCCGGCTGACCAGCCGCCCGCGCATGGAAGGAATGATGCAGAAGCTGCAATGGTGGTTGCAGCCTTCGGAAATCTTGAGGTAGGCGTAGTGCCGCGGGGTGAGCTTGATGCCTTGCGGCGGGACCAGGTCGACGTAGGCGTCGTGCACCACCGGACGCGGCGCGTGCGCATGGACGGCGCCAACGACAGCCTCGTACTGATGCGGGCCGGTCACTGCCAGGACCCCGGGGTGGCGCGCGTGGATGCGCGCGGCCTCGGCGCCCAGGCATCCGGTCACGATGACTTTGCCGTTTTCCGCGAGCGCCTCGCCGATGGCGTCCAGTGACTCCTCGCGGGCGCTGTCGATGAAGCCACAGGTGTTCACCACCACGACGTCGGCATCGGCGTAGCTCGCCGAGATGGTGTAACCGTCCAGGCGAAGCTGGGTCAGGATGCGTTCGGAGTCCACGAGCGCCTTGGGGCAGCCGAGGCTCACGAAACCAACTTTGGGGGAAACGGGATCAGTCATGGCGCGAATGTCGATAACCCATCACAGGCCGCGCCCAACCGCCGGGAAAACTCAGCAGCCAAGCGCGCAGCCGTCAAAACGTGGATCGGAGCCGCCTTCGTAGCGGCCGTTGGCAGCATCGCACAGGATACCCTGATAGCCCCCCATGAAATTGCCCAGTTCGGGCGTCACTTCACGTAAGGGATGGCCACGCGCGGCCAGGCCCTCCAGCACGGCGTGCGAATAGCCCGGTTCGAACCACACCACGCCCGGCGGCGCCTCGCCGTTCGGCTGCTGGCCACCCACGTGGCGCAGGCGCGGCAGTGCGCCGGCCAGCTGCGCGTCGCGACCGAAATCGAGCAATTGGGAAAGCACCTGGGTCTGCCCCTGCGGCTGCATGTCCGCCCCGATCACGCCAAAAGCAAAACGAGGCCGGTCGTCCCGGGTAACAAAGCCGGGGATGATGGTGTGGAAGGGACGCTTCCCCGGTGCATAGGCGTTTGGGTGGCTCGCGTCCAGGTTGAACCCCGCACCGCGTGAATGCAGCGCAAAGCCAGCACCCGGCACCACCAGGGCCGAACCAAAGGCGTTGAAGATGCTCTGGATGATCGAGACCACCATGCCGTCGCGGTCCGCCGCGCAGAAGTAGGTGGTATCGGTACCGGGCACGAGCCCGGGCGGTGCGTCAGGCGCGGCGCGATCCGGGTCAATCAGAGTGGCCCGCGACTGCGCGTATTCGGCGGATAACAGTGCGGCAATGGGCACGGTGGAAAACGCCGGGTCGGCGAAATGGCGCGCGCGGTCCGCGAACGCAAGCTTCTTGGCCTCCAGCCACCAGTGCCACCAGGCCGGGTCGTCGGGGCCCCGTGGCGCCTTCGCAAGGCCCATCAGCTTGAGCATCTGGAGCACGCTGGCGCCCTGTCCGTTGGGCGGCAACTGGTGGACGTCGTGGCCGCGATACGAGGCGCGGATAGGGGTCACCCATTCGGCCCGCACGGCGGCAAGATCCGCGGCCGTGAAGCAGCCGCCGGCGACGTTGACGGTGGCACGCACACTGTCGCCGAGATCACCGGCGTAAAACGCGTCACGACCTTCACGCACGAGTTGCTCGAAGGTGTCGGCGAGATCCGGATTGCGCAGCACCTCGCCTGCCGTCGGGGCGATGCCGCCCGGCGCGAACACCTGCTCGAACTTTGCAAGGTGTGGCGCGGCATTCACGTCTGCGGCGATTTCCTGCAGCGCCAGCGCCCAGCCCCGGGCCGTCGCAGCCTGCAGCACGAAGCCCTCGCGCGCCGCAGCGATGGCAGGCGCAAACAAGCGGGACACGGGCAGTCGCCCGAAGCGCCGATGCAGGACGAACCAGCCCTCTACCGCGCCCGGCACGGTCACGCAATGCGGGCCGCGCAGGGGCATCACCGCCGCGCCCCCCAGTGCTTCGAGAAGCGATCCAAGGGATCTGCCGCCCGCCGCGCGACCGCTGGCGTTGAGTCCGAGCACGCGTCGTTCGGTGGGCGCCCACAGCAACGCGAACAAATCCCCGCCCGGGCCACACATGTAAGGTTCCGTGAGGGCCAGCATGGCGTTCATGGCAAGGCCGGCGTCCAGCGCCGTACCCCCTTCTCCAAGCACTTCGAGTCCCACGGCGCTCGCTGCCGCCTGGCTGCTCGCGACCATCCCATGGCGGCCACTGGCCGGTGCTATTGCGTCTGGCATACGTTGACTCCAGGACGGCGCCGCCATGCGGGGCCGATGGCCGCAGATAGTGCGCGATGCACGGCTGGGGTGCCAGTGTCCGGAGATCCCCCGCGCGGCCCGGCGCGTAAGCGTTTCAGGCCACCATCACCTGCCGCGGACTCCGTTATCCTGAAGGTCCTTCCATCCCGGTCCCGCGCTGCCCACCGACCACACTGCCGACCTCCTGAAAGCACTCTCGCTGGATCGTGAGGGACCGCCGCGTGCCCGCCGCTGGCCCTCTGTGCTGGTGGGGCTCATGGCCATCGCCGGACTCGGCGGCGCGCTATGGCTGCAGCAACGACCGGTGGACGTGCGCACAGCGGTGGTCGCGTCGATCAAGTTAGTGAACGGCACCTCGCGCAGCGTGCTGGAAGCCACGGGCTACGTGACGGCACGCCGCCAGGCGACGGTGTCGTCGAAGATCACCGGGCGGGTCGCGGAGGTGATGATCGAGGAAGGCCAGCGCGTACAGGCCAACGCAATCCTCTCGCGCCTCGAGGTCACCGATGCCAACGCCGAACTTGCGCTGGCCCGCGCCCAACTGGCGGCAGCCGAGTCCGAGCTGGCCGATCTCGCCGTCCAGAAGCAGCAAGCCGAGCGCGACGCGCGGCGCCAGGTCGACGCCTCGGCAAGTCACGTGGTCCGTGCCGAAGTGGCGCTGGACCACAGGTGATCCGCGCGCCGTTCGCCGGGGTCATCACGGTAAAGGCCGCGCAGCCCGGCGAAATCGTGTCGCCCATCTCCGCCGGGGGCAGCTTCACGCGCACCGGCATCGGCACCCTCGTCGACATGGATTCGCTGGAAATCGAAGTCGACGTCAACGCGGCCTACAGCAGCCGGGTGCGGGACGGCCAGCCCGTGACCGCCCTGCTCAACGCCTATCCCGATTGAGCCGTGCCGGCGCGGGTGATTACCAGCGTGCCGACGGCTGACAGGGCAAAGGCCACGGTGAAGATCCGCATCGCGATTGATACCCGCGCTGCGCGCAGCGTGCCTGACATGGGCGTGCGGGTGAGTTTCATGGACGACGCCGCCACTTCGGCAGCCAGCGCCCCGACGGTGGCTGGCGTTGGCGTACCACCGGCCGCAGTGGCCACCGACGGCGATCGCAAGGTGCTCTGAATTGTGGCCAACGGTCGCGTTGCCCGGCGCGCGGTAACCCTGGGCCAGCAGCGTGGCGACCTGCGTGAAGTGGCCAACGGCACCAGCGCTGGCGAAGTCGTGGTGCTCAATCCGCCCGCCGGCCTGCGCGATGGCGCGGAGGTCGCGGTGGAACCGGGAGAATGACGTGATCAAGCTGCACAAGATCTGCAAGCGCTATGTCCGCGGTCGCCAGGCGGTGGAAGTCCTGCACGAGGTCGATCTGGAGATTGGAGACGGCGACTTTGTTGCCCTGATGGGCCCCTCGGGCTCGGGCAAGACCACCCTGCTCAACCTCATCGCAGGCCTCGACAGCCCGACCAGTGGCAGCGTGGAAGTCGCTGGCGCGAAACTCGAAACCCTCTCGAACGGGCAACTCACCCACTGGCGTGCGACGAAGGTGGGTTTCATTTTCAAGTTCTACAAGCTGCTGCCCATGCTGAGTGCGCGCAGCAACGTCGAGCTACCCCTGCTGCTGACCTCCCTCCCGGCGCGCGATGATCGCACTGAGCCTCGTTGGCCTCGCGGATCGCGCCAACCACCGCCCGGCGGAGCGGTCCGGCGGGCAGGAACAGCGGGTGGCGATTGCCCGCGCAGTGGTCGCCGACCCCACCCTGCTCGTCTGCGCCGAACCCACGGGCGACCTTGACCGCCAGACTGCGGACGACCTCCTGGGCCTGCTCCAGCGCCTGAACCAGGATCACGGCAAGACCATCGTGATGGTCACGCACGATCCCAAGGCCGCTCAGTTCGCGCGACGCCAGGTGCCCCTGGACAAAGGCGTGCTCGTGGACGCGCCGACCGCATGAACCTGGGCAGCCTGATGGTGGCGGGCGTCGTTGGCGTGTTCGTCTCCCTGCTTGCGCTCCGCGACGGCTTCGCCGCGACCCTGGGGGCCACCGACCGACTCGCTGAGGCCATCGTGCTCCGTGCGGGCTCGAACGCGGAACTGTCGAGCCGCTTGACCCGCGCTGACGTCAACGTCATTGGCGAGGCGCCGGGGATCCTGCGCAACGCGGCCAACCGCCCACTCGTGTCTGGCGAAGTCGTGGTGGTCCTCAACCTGCCGAAACTTGCGACTGGCTCGGCTGCCTGCGCCGCCTTCAGCGCGACCTTGAAGGGCGAGCCGCGACTCAAGGTCGATGTCCAGCGCACGCGTGACTACTACGCAACCCAGTCGAAACGCCTGCGCACCTTGATCGAAACTCTGGCCACCGCGGTGGCAGTCATCATGGGGATTGGCGCCACGTTTGCCGCCCTCAACACCCTGTACGCCGTCGTCACGGCGCGCGCGCGCGATTGCCAGAAGCCCTGCGCGCACATTGAGGCGCCGGCCAGTGCTTCATCCAGGCGGCACTTGCGGCTAATCTCTGCGCGTAGCTCAAGTCGCTTGTTCCGGAGACCACCGCTGGCCCGGATCCCTGGCGAGGATCCCCCCCCCCCCCACAGGCATGCAGAAAGCCCCAACGGAGATTACCAGCCATGTCACGCGCCACCGCCGCTTCAACCGACGGCCTCATCGCCAACCTTTATGAGGCCATCATGGAGCCTGCGGTGCTCCTGGATTTTCTGCAGGAGCTCGCGGTGCGCACGGAGTCACGCGCAGTGCACCTCGCCGTGTTCGACGACCGCAGTGGCGAAGTGCTGATCAACGCGGCGGGCGGCGTGGTGGGCACGACCCAGGACGAGCTGGTCGAAATCCGCCGCGATTACGACAACAACTACGCCAGCCTCGACTACCGCCGCCTCCACCTTTCCAACATTCCCCTCGGCTCCTGGTGCCAGTGCCACGAGGTCTTCCCGCCGCAGCGCCTGAAGCGCGAGCGGTTCTTCCGCGAGTTCGTGCAGAAGTGGGACTACCGCTATTTCACGGGCATCCGCATGGGCCAGGGCAGCGGGTTGACCACCCACCTCGGCCTCAATCGGCGCGCCGAACAAGGCCCGCATGACGCGGAAGACCTGCGCTTCCTGCGCCAGCTCACGATCCACCTCATGCGCGCGTCCAAAATCTTCTACAAGACGCGCAGCTTCCGCACCCGCCTCGCGCCCGGGCTCGAATCCCTGCAGTACCTGCCGTCGGGTATCTTCATCCTCGACCAGTGGCAGCGCGTACTGTTCGCGAACACTGCAGCTGAAACGCTCTTTCATCAGGACCTCGGCGTTGCCTTGGTCGACGGCATGCTGGAGATGAGCCACGGCGCAATGCGCAAGAAGTTCAACGAAGAAGTGGCACGCGTCATCACCAGTGGCGTACCCAGCGCGGTGTTGCTGAAAACGCTCGACAGTCCGCGCGGATCCGGCAAACCGTGCTACTTCCTGCGCCTGCCGCCCAGCAGCGAAAGCTACCAGCTGCGGGGCGATCCGGCTGTGCTCGTGCTCATCCCGCAGGCCGCGCCAAGCCCGCAGGAAGCCGTTGCCCTCCTCCGCACGCTGTACGCCCTGTCGCGACGTGAAGCCGATCTCGCGACCGAGGTCGCCAATGGCGCGACGCCCCAGGAATACGCGCGCAAGGCCGGCCTCGAAATCTCGACCGTGCGCTCGCAGCTGAAATCTGTTTTCCTGAAGACCGGCACGCATCGCCAGGCCGAGCTGGTGCGCTTGCTGTCAGTGCTCCCGCGGGTGGCGTCGCTGTAATCGGCCCAGGCTGGCCGGCCAGCGCACACTGCAGGCGCCCGCGCGAAACTTCAGCGCCGCCGGATGCCGAGCGTTCGCCCGAGGCTGGCCGGTGTCGGCAAGGCCCGATGCGCGGCCAGCACCGCCTGCAGCCGCGCCTGCGAGGCCGCCGGAATCGCGGAGCTTCGCCGCGTCTCGAGCGACACGTGCATGAAGAGGATTTCCTGCGTTGCCGCGAGCACGCCCGTGCCGGCGTGATGCAGCCAGTGGTGGAGGTGCAGCAGTTTCTCGTTGCAATCGATGAGTTGGGTGGTAACGCGCAGCGGATCTCCCGCCAGCAGCTCGTGGTGGTAGTCGATGTTGCAGCCCGTGGCGAAGACCGAGCCTACCCCGGACTTCGTGTAGTCCCAGCCCAGCCCGACAGCGTCGAAGAACGGGTTGCTGCCGCGATCGAATACCGTCATGTAGTAGGCGACGTTCATGTGGCCGTTGGGATCAAGCCATTCGGGCTCGACCACAAGGCGGGATTCAAACGGCGTGGGGACGGGGTTCATCAGGCACTCTCGGCGAATTGTCTCAAATCGAAATCGGTGACCGTCCGGCGCAGGAGGTCGAGCTGCCATTCGCGGCTTTCGGCATAGGCCGCGACGAAGGCCTCGCCGAACACATCGTGCGCGAGGGCGGACTGGCGCCAGGCCTCGATGGCTGCATCGAAGCGCAGCGGAAACGGTGTTCCAACGTGCGGGCTTCCAGCGGCGTCACCTTGCACTGGCGGGGTCGGTTCGAGTCGTTCGGCGATGCCGCGGCGTCCGGCGGCCAGCGCGGCGGCCAGCGCAAGGTGTGGATGTACGTCCGCCCCCGGCAGACGGCATTCGACGCGCGCCAGCGCAGGCGTGGCATTGATCACGCGCCAGGCGCAGGTCTTGTTGTCCACGCCCCAGCTGTTGGTGCGCGGCGCGAACGACGGCGCCGTGAGGCGCTTGCAGGAATTGAGGTAAGGCAAGTGCATCAGTGCAAGTCCGGGCGTGTAGCGCTGCAGGCCACCGAGGAACTGGCGGAAGACCGGGCTGATGCCCTCCGGTGCCGTGGCCTCGCTGGCGACGGCCCTGCCGCTGCGTGAGTCACGCAAGGACAGGTTGAGGTGCGCCCCGGCGGATTCAAAGCCATCGGCCAGCTGGGCCATGAACACCGCCATCAGGCCGTGCTGGCGCGCGAGGATCTTGGCGAGAGCCTTGAAGAGCACGGCGTGGTCGGCTATGGCCATGCCCGCGGTGGGCGCCAGCGCCGCTTCCAGCAGGCCGTTGAACTCGGCGTGCAGTGACTCAATCGATATCCCCGCCTGATCCGCGGCCGTGCGCAACCCTTCGAACAGCGGCGCTTTCAAGCTCTGGTCCACGTAGGAATACATGCGCTCGAATTCGGGCAGGCGCGCTAGCTGCGCAGGGGTCTTCGCCCGCAGGGTGTCGGGTGTCTCGGCCAGCACGTGGAATTCGTATTCAAACCCACCCCAGGCCGTGAAGCCCAGCGCCGCCAGTGCCGTGACTTCGCGGTGCAGGACTGCCCGCGGGCAATACACCGCGTGCCTGTCCACCATCGAACCCAGCACCACGAGGCCACCGTCGCGGGCACCGAAAGCTTCGCCATAGGCGGCATCGGCCCTTAGCAGGCCGTCGCGATAGCCGTTGGCCGGATCCTGGAAGCGGCTGTTGTCCATGGGACGTTCGGCGCTGTCGACGGCGTAGAGGGCACTGGTCATCGGGACGCCATACGCGAACGCGTGCTCGAGTTCCCCCAGCCGCAATTGCTTCGCACGCAGCCGCCCATGCCAGTCGACGGCGGCCAGGGAGAAGTAATCGAGCCCGGCAGCCCGGGCCGCCGCCACGCGCGGCCACTGGCTGCCGTGCATCGGATCAGGCCGCGGGAAAGATTTTCCCGGGATTGAGGATGCCCTTGGGGTCCAAGGCGTCCTTCAGGCGGCGCATGAGCGCGATTTCGGCCTCGCTGCGGCTGAGCGCCAGGTAGTCGATTTTCTCCGTCCCGATGCCGTGCTCCGCCGAGACCGAGCCGCCGATGGGCTGCAAGGGTTCGTAGACGCAGGCGTTCACGGCCTTGTGGTGCCCAGGCGCGGCGGAGCCCACGGCAATGGCGAAATGGATGTTGCCATCGCCAATGTGGCCGAGCGTGAAGCAGTGGTGGTCGGGATAGCCCTCCGCCAGCCGGCGCTTCACTTCCTTTACGTAGGCGTCCATGTCGCCGATGGCGAGGCTGACGTCGTACAGGAAGGCCGGGCCGAAGCGGAAGAAATTGTCCACTGAATCCCGGATGCGCCACATGGCCTGGCGGTCGTTTTCCGACTTGGCGACAGCGGCGTCCACCACGAGCCCTTGCTCCAGCGCTTCCATCATCACCGCCTCGAAGCGCTCGGCGTCGTTGGCGTGGCCGGTGCCGAGCGCCTCGCAGAGCACGAAGAGTTCATGGTCCACCGGCACCGGCCGGGTGTTGGTGGCGGGCGCGGTGGTGACGAGTTCGTAGTAGTCGCGCCACATCACTTCGAAGGAACACAGCGCGCCGCCCATCGAGCGGTCGATGTGGCGCAGGAAGGCTGCCACGCTCGGGAAATCATCGAAGGCCGCGAACGCGGTCTGTACGCCCTGTGCCGTTTCGCGCAGGCGGATCACCACGCGGGTCACGATGCCAAGGGTGCCTTCGGATCCGATGAACAAATGCTTGAGGTCGTAGCCCGCGTTGTTCTTGATCATCTTGTTGAGCGAAGTGACCACCGTGCCGTCGGCCAACACCACTTCGAGCCCCAGCACGTTGTCGCGGGTCATGCCAAAGCGAATCACCCGGTTGCCGCCGGCGTTGGTGGAAACATTGCCGCCCACCTGGCAGCTGCCGCGAGCGCCGAGATCGAGCGGGAACATCAGGCCCGCTTTTTCCGCTTCCTGCTGAAGCTTCTCCAGTGGCACGCCGGCCTGCACGGTCATCGTGCGGCCGACCGGATCGACCTCCTCGATCCGGTTCATGCGTTCCAGCGACAGCACTACATCGGCCTGGGTGCCGTTGCATCCCTGCACGAGGCCGGTCAGGCCGCCATGCGGCACCACGATCTGGCCGAGTTCGTTGCAGCATTTGAGCACTGCGGAGACTTCTTCGGTGGTGGACGGGCGCGCGATGCAACGCGCGACGATGGGGTCCTGCCGCCACACGTGGATCATGCGGGCCGTGACGTCATCCCCGGTCAACACCCCGGTGGGGCCAAGGAGGGCTCGCAACCGTTCGACGATATCGCTCATCTGCACTTACTCCCGGGCGGCGCCATGGACGCCCACCCCGCGGCTTAACGTTGGGACTTGGCCAGCGCCTGCTCGAGATCCCACAGGATGTCGTCGCAGGTCTCGAGGCCGACTGAAATCCGGATCATGTCCGGGCCTACGCCGGCGCTGAGCTGCTGTTCTTCGGACAGCTGGCGATGCGTGGTGGACGCCGGGTGGATGACGAGCGTCTTGGCGTCGCCCACATTGGCAAGGTGGCTCAGGAACTGGACGTTCTCGATGAACTTCACGCCTGCCGCCTGCCCGCCCTTGATGCCAAAGGACATGATGGCGCTCGCGCCCTTCGGCAGGTACTTCAGCGCGCGCGCGTGGAACGGGTCGCTTTCGAGGCCCGGATAACGCACCCAGCCCACTGCCGGATGCGCCTCCAGGAACCGGGCAACGCGCACGGCGTTCGCCACGTGGCGATCCATCCGCAAGGGCAGGGTTTCCAGCCCCTGCAGGAACAGGAAGGCATTGAAGGGGCTCAAGGCCGGTCCGAGCGTGCGCAGCGCTTCGAGCCGCGCCTTCATCGTGAAGCCGAAGTCACCGAAGGTCTCGTAGAACTTCACGCCGTGGTAGCCCCGCGAGGGTTCGGTCATGCCGGGGAACTTGCCGTTGTCCCAGGGGAACTTGCCGGACTCCACCAGCACGCCGCCAATGGACGTGCCGTGGCCGCCGATGAACTTGGTCGCTGAATGCACCACCAGGTCCGCTCCCCACTCGAAAGGCCGGCAGAGGTAAGGCGTGGGGAAAGTGTTATCCACCACCAGCGGGATGTCGTGGGCGTGGGCCACGTCCGCGACGGCCGCGATATCCAGCACGTTGATTTGCGGATTGCCCAGGGTTTCGGCGTAGAGCGCCTTGGTGTTCGGCTGGATGGCGGCGGCGATGGCGTCCATGTCGTCGAAGTCCACGAACGTGGTGTCGATGCCCATGCGCCGGAAGTTCACGTCGAACTGTGAATAGGTGCCGCCATAGAGGGCATTGGAGGAGATCAGGTGTTCGCCGGCTTCCAGCAGGGTGAGCAAGGTCACCATCTGCGCCGACATGCCGGAACTCACGGCCAACGCGGCGCGACCGTTCTCCAGCGCCGCCATCCGTTCCTCGAACACCGCGTTGGTGGGGTTGGACAGCCGGGTGTAGACGTTGCCGAAAGTCTGCACGTTGAACAGGCTCGCCGCGTGTTCCGCGCTGTCGAACACGTAGGAAGAAGTCTGGTAGATCGGCGGCGCCCGCGAGCCGGTGGCGGCATCGGGGATTTGCCCGGCATGCAGGCAGAGCGTTTCGAATCCAAATTCGCGGTCGGCCATGGGAACCCTCAGTTGGCGACGTGCCGCGGCCGTCGCGATGAGATGATCTTGGTGTTCACGCCGGCGAAGTTGAGTCCGCCAAAGAGGCGCGCGTGTTCGATCTTGACGCAGCGATCGATGACCACCCCAAGCCCGGCGTCGCGGGCCAGGTGCGCGGCCTCCATGTTGATGACGCCAAGCTGCAGCCACAGCACCTTGGCCTTGATGGCGATGGCGTCGCGCGCGATGGCCGGGATCTCCGCGCTGGCGCGGAAGCAATCCACCATGTCGATGGGCTCCGGGACGTCGAGCAAGCTCGGGTAGCACTTTTCGCCCAGCACTTCCGGGTACGCCGGGTTCACCGGGATCACGCGGTAGCCATGCTCCTGCAGGTACTTGGCGGCGAAGTTGCTAGGCCGGTGCCAGTGGATGGAAAGCCCGACCACGGCGATGGTCTTCGACTCGGCGAGGATCCGGCGGAGCGTCGGGATGTCAGTCTCGAAGTCGACGTCGATAGCGGACATGGTGTCGCCCTATTTCGCTGACATCGCGCGTGCCGAGCAGCGCCATGTCGAGGTTGATTTCCTGCTTGAGCAGCGCCAGCGCACGGTCAACGCCCGCTTCCCCACCCGCCCCGAGGCCAAAGAGGTAACACCGCCCGGTCATGCACGCCTTGGCGCCAAGGGCGAGCGCCTTCAGCACGTCGGTGCCACGGCGGACGCCACCGTCCAGGATCACTTCGGCGCGGCCACCTACTGCCTCGACGATTTCCGGCAGCACGTCGATGGGCGCCGGGGAATGGTCGAGCTGCCGCCCCCCGTGGTTGGAGACGATGATCGCATTGGCGCCGATGTCGACGGCCCGCTTCGCGTCATCCACCGTGAGGATGCCCTTGATGGCGAAGGGCCCATTCCACTGCTGGATCATCTTGGCCGCATCGTCCCAGGTGACGCTGCGATCGAACTGCTCGCCGATGTAGGCCTGGAGCGTGTTGACGTCCCCCGGGCGCGCAGCCGGCACGCGGTGCGCAATGTTGGCGAGGGTAAAGGGATCGGACGTGAGGTGCGCGGCCGACCACAGCGGGCGCAGGCCGAAATCCAGCCAGCTGCGCAGGCTGAGTTTGGGTGGCACGGTCATCCCGGTGCGGAGATCTCGTTCACGGTTGCCGGTGAGCGCCAGATCGATGGTGAGGCACAGCGCGTGGTACTGCGCGGCGCGGCAGCGCTCGATGAATTCGGTGGTGAGGCCCCGATCCTTGAACACGTAGATCTGGAACCACTTGGGTCCCTGGTTGACTGCGGCGACTTCCTCGATGGAATGGGTGCCCACGGTGGACAGGGAATAGATCGTGCCGGCACGGGCAGCCGCGCGGGCGACGCCCAGTTCGCCGTGGTGGTGGAAGAGCCTCGACATGCCGGTGGGCGCGAGGATCAGGGGCATGTCGATCTTCTGCCCCATCACCGTGGTTGACGTGTCGATGCGCGTGATGTCGATGAGGTTGCGCGGCAGGAGTTCGAGATCGTCGAAACCCGAGGCGTTGCGGCGCAGCGTGACTTCGTCGTCCGCGGCACCGTCCATGTAGTTGAACATAGGGGACGGCACGCGCCAGCGCGCGAGTCGGCGGAGATCGGCGATGTTGTGGCAGCGCGGCAGCAGGAAGGCCGAAACCTGTTCGTCGATCTGCTCTACGAGGGGTGCCGCCATACGATCCTCCGCACAAAAAAGGCGGGCGAACCATAGCAGATAGCAGAAGGCCGGCGCGAGGCGCGGCGCGGGCCGGCGCCGCGGCGCGGGAGACGTTAAATGGCCGCGGCCGTGATGCCGACAATGCTGGCGGAACCGTCCACGATCTTGCGTGCCAGCGAGTCCGCCTCGGCCAGGATCTGGGTTGCGAAGCACTGGGCGGTCTCGATTTTTGCAGCGGCAAAACCGGCATCGACACCTGCCGCGTCGTCCAGGCAAAGCGTCGTGGCGCGCGCCAACTGCCAGCCACCGCACACCAGTCCCCACAACTTCAGGTAGTGGACCGAGGCGGCGAGGGGCAGGCGCGGGTCGGTACCGGCGGCCTCGAACATCCAGTCGACGCTCCGCTGCAGCGCGGCGAGGGCATCGTGCATGGCACGGGCAATGACTGTCGCACGGGCGTCCGTGGAGGATGCGAGCCGGGCGACATCAGCCGTGATCTCGCCAATGAGTTCACGCACGCCCTGGCCACCGTCGCGCAAGGTCTTGCGGCCCACGAGATCGCTCGCCTGCACGCCCGTCGTGCCTTCGTAGATGGTCGTGATGCGGGCGTCGCGCAGGTACTGCGCGGCCCCGGTTTCCTCGATGAAGCCCATGCCGCCATGGATCTGCACGCCCATCGAAGCGACCTCCTGGCCCGTCTCGGTACACCAGCCCTTGACGATAGGCGTTAGCAGATCGCCGCGACGACGGTAGAACGCGGCCACCTGGGGATCGCTTTCCAGTGCACCGCGGTCGAAGGCTGCACCACAGACGTAGGCAATGGCACGCATGGCTTCCACGGAGGCCTTCATGGTCACCAGCATGCGCTTGACGTCCTGGTGCTCGATGATCGTTGGAGCGTCCTGGCCGGCGTAGCCGGCCGGTCGGCCCTGCACGCGCTCGCGCGCAAAGCTCAGCGCCTTCTGGAAAGCGCGTTCGCCAATCGCGACGCCTTCGAGGCCCACGGCATGCCGCGCGTTGTTCATCATCGTGAACATGTATTCGAGGCCGCGGCCTTCCTCGCCGATAAGGTAGCCCACCGCGCCGTCCTTCTCGCCGTACAGCATCACGGCGGTCGGACTGGCGTGGATGCCCAGCTTGTGTTCGATCGACGCACAGCGGACGTCGTTGCGAGCCGCGGGATTGCCATCGGCATCCAGCACGAACTTGGGCACGATGAACAGCGACAGGCCGCGCACGCCCGCGGCGGCGCCGGTGATCCGCGCCAGGACCAGGTGGATGATGTTGTCGGTGAGATCGTGCTCGCCGTAGGTGATGTAGATTTTCTGGCCGAAAACCCGGAACTGCTTGCCGTCGCGTTCGGCACGGGTGCGGACTGCGCTGAGATCCGAGCCCGCCTGTGGCTCGGTGAGGTTCATCGTGCCGGTCCAGTCACCGTTGACCATGCGCGGCAGCCACTGCGCGCGCTGTTCGTCGGTCCCGTGCACTTCGATGGCATCGATGGCGCCCTGGGTGAGCATCGGACACAGCGCGAAGGACAGGTTGGCGGAGTTCCACATTTCGCTGACCGCCGTGGCGACGATCTTGGGCAGGCCCTGGCCGCCAAATTCCGGCGCGCCACCCAGGCCGTTCCAGCCGGCGTCCACGAACTGCTGGTAGGCCTCGCGCCAGCCGGGCGCGGTGGTCACCCCCTCACCCGTGTGGACGGCGCCCACCTGGTCGCCGGTCCAGTTGAGCGGAGAGAGGACCTCGGCCGCAAACGTACCGGCCTGTTCCAGGATGGCGTCCACCAGATCGGGGGTGGCTTCGGCGAAACCAGGCAGTCGGTTGATCGCGGCGAGCGGCGTGAGGCGCTCGATGACGAAACGCATGTCCTGCAACGGGGCGACATAATCGGTCATTTCGACACTCCGGGTCTGCGGCGGCCCGGGAGGTCGCCGTGATTATCTTGGTCTTGCTGGCCCGTATTACGCCGGGTAGTCGCGGCCCGATCAGGTACCCGGGCGGCGCTTTGACCCGAAGCCGGGTCCGGGGCAGGCCTGGCGAACGGGTAGGAAACAACTGCGCTCGACAGTTTGAGCCCCACGGCGCCGCCCGTGCACTTCTGGCCGGAGCAAACCCGGGCCTCCGGAGGCGGGCCCGAAGGGTGGGCGCCATGGCGGGCACCCAAAACCCTCGCCTGTGCCTGCAGTGGTTCCGGTTGCGGCGGACCGACCGGACGCGAACTGCCTTCGCTTGCTACGTTCTAGACAGCCGGCCAGAATTTATCGACGACCGGCAAGGGGCCGAGGTCGATCGCGCCCTGCGCGATGACTTCCTGCTTGCGGCTCGGCAGGCCACGCCGCAGGCGGGCATAGGTGCCGAGCGCCCACAGCGGGAAAAACTTGCTGTACCCGTGGTAGCGCAGGTAGAAGACCCGCGGGAAGCCCGTACCGGTGTACTGCTCCTCGTCCCATTCACCCTTTTCGTTCTGGTGGCGCAACAGGTAGTCAATGCCGGCCTTGACCTGTGGCGTGTTGACCTCGCCGACGGACAACAGGCCCAGCAGCGCCCATGCCGTCTGTGACGGAGTGCTTTCGCCGCACCCCTTGAGCATCGGGTCATCGTAGGTATTGCAGCTCTCGCCCCAACCGCCGTCGTCGTTCTGTACGCGCTGGAGCCAGTCGATGGCCTTGCGGATATACGGCATGGCGAAGTCTTCGCCGATGGCGCCAAGGGCCGCCAGCACGCTCCAGGTGCCGTAGATGTAGTTAACGCCCCAGCGTCCGTACCAGGCGCCACTTTCGTCCTGATCCTTCTTGAGCCACTCGAGGCCGCGGGCGAGTGGCGGGAAGGAGGTGTCATAACCCAGCATCGCGAGCACTTCGATGGAGCGCGCGGTGAGGTCCGCCGTGCCCGGATCGACCAGCGCGCCGTGGTCGGCGAACGGGATGTTATTGAGGTACTCGTAGTTATTACCGATGTCGAAGGCGCCCCAGCTGCCGTCGGCATTCTGCATGCCCAGCAGCCAGTTAACGCCCTGGTTGAGGCGTTTCAGCTTCTGTTCGTCGTGCTGGACACCCGCGCGAAGCAGCGCCATCAGCACCATGGCGGTGTCGTCCACGTCGGGATATTTGTCGTTCTCGTACTGGAAGGCCCAGCCGCCCGGCGTGAGGCCCCCGGCCTGGTCGCACCAGTCGCCAGGCACGAAAATCTGCTGGTCGAGCAGCCATTCCGACGCCGACTGCACCGCTGCGTGGCGTACGTTGGTGCCCGCTTCAGTGATGGCCGAGAGGCTGAGGCAGGTGTCCCAGATGGGCGACACGCAGGGCTGCACCCAGGTGCGATCGGTCTCTTCCACGACGAGGTCTTCGATGGCCTGCATGGTACGCACGAAGTCAGCGTCGTCGGCCGGCGCACCGAGCAAGCGCAGGGCCATCGCGGCATTCGCCATGGCCGGGTAAATGGCACCAATGCCGCCCACGCCCTTCGTGTGCTCGCGGGTCCACTGCTCGGCGCGGCGCAAGGCAGGGGCGCGGACGAACGCCGGGACCAGCGGGTCCAACACCTTCAGCACGCGGTCGATCAACAGGAAAGCGTTACCCAGCAGCTTGCCGGGCTTGAACTTGTCGAGGTTGCGAAGCTTTTCCGGTGGCGCCAGGAACAACTCGCGAATGGACTGCTGCTTGCTCAACTGCACCACGGGCCGTTTGGTAAAAACGACCAGCAGCGGCACGATCACGCACCGCGACCAGTACGACACCTTGCTCAGGTTGAAGAACCACCACTGCGGCAGGAACATGATTTCGACCGGCATCGCCGGCACGGTGCTCCAGGGCATCTGGCCAAAGACGGCCAAGGTAACCCGGGTGAAGACATTGCAGTGTTCCGCGCCACCGTTGGCCCGGATCCAGTGCCGTGCCAGCGCCATGTGCGGCGCGTCGGCGGGGTCACCGGCGAGCTTCAGGGCGAAATAAGCCTTCACGGTGGCCGAGAGATCGCCGGGTCCGTCGTGGTAGAGCGACCAGCAGCCGTTGGGGTGCTGGCAGGCTCGGAGATACACGGCGATGCGCTGCTCACGGGTTTTGTCGACGGTGCCCATGAAGTAGTGCAGCAGCAGGTATTCAGCGGGAATCGTGGCGTCTGCTTCGAGGTTGAAGCGCCAGTGGCCGTCATTGGCTTGTCGGGAGAGCGTCGCCTGGGTCGCCCTGGCAAGCCCGTGCTGGAGCGGGTCTGAACCGATATCCAGGGAATGGACGGCTGAAGAGTGCAGGAGATCAGCCCGGTGAGCGGCCAACAGCTGCGGGATGACGTCGATTCTTTCGTTCATTCTTTCACTCGTTTTGCGGGGCCCGTGCCCCGAATCCTCACTCGCCTGCGACCCACTTTGCGCCAATCTGGCACGTTGCCGTGGTTGCCCGGCACTGAGTGACTTCACGCCGGATTGAACGCAAGACCCGTATCCGGCTCTAGCGTTCCCTGATCCGCCCTCGCCCCCGCGAGGTGGATTACTGCGGCACGGAAGGCTCCCTGTGGCCTGCCCGTGCCCGGCGCCGACTTGCGCTTAAGCGCTGGCGTTTGTACCAAAACGCAACACCATTCTAGGGGACGAGCCTTGCTATGCAAAGACTTAGCCTCATATTCGGCCCGTTCCCTGGAAGATTGTTGTTATCTGGCAACGTCTCCATTACCACGAGAAAGCTGAAGGGCAGCTGACCGGCATCGCCTGCAGGCACTTCTAACGCTGGAATTCCCGCAGCCATGTGAGGAAATCAGGACGCCTGAGCGGCGGGCTGAAGTGATAGCCCTGGGCCAGTTCACAGCCCGCGTTCCGCAGGTAGTCGGCCTGGGCGCCGGTCTCGACACCTTCCGCAACCACCTCGAGGCGCAGCGCCTTGCCAAGCGCCAGAATGGCCCCGGTGATGGCCTCGTCGTCCAGATCGCCCGGCAGGTCGTTCACGAACGACCGGTCGATCTTGAGGCCGTCCAGCGGGAATTTCTTGAGGTAGGCGAGCGACGAGTAGCCCGTGCCGAAATCGTCCAGGAACAGGCTGGTCCCGAGGGCCTTGAGTTCCCGCAGGGCGATCTGGCTCGCCTCGGTGTCGTCCATCAGGAGGCTTTCGGTGATTTCGAGCTCCAGGCGCCCCGGCGGCACGCCGGCACCAGCCAGGGCGCGCGTCACCACGTTGACGAGATCCCCGTAGCGGAACTGGCGGGCAGACAGGTTCACCGCGACGCTGATGTCCTCGAAGCCGGCGTGGCGCCACGCCCTGAGGTCCTGGCAGGCCTGCTCGAGTACCCATTCCCCTATCGGCACGATGAGACCCGACTCCTCGGCCACCGGGATGAATTCAACCGGGGACACCACGCCGTGCTCGGGGCTGTGCCAGCGCAACAAGGCCTCCGCGCCAATCACGACCCCGCGTGTGAGATCCACCTTGGGCTGGTAGCAGAGGTGTAATTCACGCCGCTCACTGGCGTGGCGCAACGCCGACTCGAGTGCCAGCCGGCGGACCGCCCGGGCGTTGATGTCGGCGGTGAACAGGTGGTAGCGGTTGCGCCCCTCTTCCTTCGCCCGGTACATCGCGGCGTCCGCATTGCGGATGAGTGCGTTGATATCGGTGTCGTCCCCCGGGAAGAACGTCACCCCGATGCTGGTCGAAATGTAGATTTCATGCCGCTGTAACAGCACGGGTTCGGCGACGGCCCTGAGGATGTTGCGGCAGATCATTTCCGCTTCGTGCGGATGGTTAAGCCCTTCGAGGATGACCGTGAATTCATCGCCCCCCAGACGCGCGATGGTGTCGGTACGCCGCACCGACTCCTGGAGGCGTCCCGCAATCTCGACCAGGAGTTCGTCGCCGGCCAGGTGTCCGAGTGAATCATTGACCGACTTGAAGCGATCGAGATCGAGGAACATCACCGCCACGCTACGCCCACTGCGCTCGGCGCGCGCCATCGCCTGGCGCAGCCGATCGCGGAATAGATCGCGGTTGGCAAGCCCGGTCAGGCGATCGTATTGGGCCAGCGACAGCAGGTGCTGGGCCGACTCCTTGCGTTCGATGGCATAGCGCAAGACCTTGCGCAGGAGCGCGCCGTCGGTCGCGTGCCTGACGAGGTAGTCCTGCGCGCCGTGCTTCAGCAATTCCAGCGCACTGGCTTCGTCGTCGGTGCGCGTGATGACGACGATGGGCAAGCGCGGCACCGCAAGGACGAGCTGGTCGAGGGTGGCGAGTCCGAGGGAATCCGGCAGGTCGAGTTCGGTGATGATCACGTCATGCGACTCGTCGTGAAGGACTTTCACGGCGTCGCCAAGCAGGGATACCGCGTGGAGCAAAGCCGGGCGGCCGGGCGAATGGTCCAGCAGCGCCGCAACCTGCTCGACCATGCTGGCGTCGGGTTCCAGCAGCAGGACCCGCAGCGCTGCGGGCGTGCCCGTGGCTTGCCCCATGGCCGAGACCTCACTGCGCATCGTCGCCTCCAGTTACAGTCCCATGCCATGCACAGCGTGCCTGCGTGCCGCAGGTGTGCGCAACGCGGCCCACTCTAGCGCCTGCTGCGTGCTAAAGCACCCGCACCCATCGCCGATAAGCCGAACTCGTGAGAGCAACGGAAACGGCAGTTCGCTATGAATCTGATTATTGGCATCGTGCTGGTCCTTGGCTGCGTCGCAGGCGGCTTCGTGCTTTCCAAAGGCAACCTCCTCGCGCTGTGGCAGCCCTACGAACTGCTGGTGATCGGTGGCGCGGCGCTGGGCGCTTTCGTCATCGCCAATCCGGGCTGGGTCATCAAGGGCGTGATGGCTTCCATTCCCTTGATGCTGAAAGGCTCCAAGTTCAAGAAGGCGCTGTACCTCGACACGCTCGCCCTGCTCTACGACCTGCTGTCCAAGGCGCGCAAGGAAGGCATGATGTCCCTTGAAGCCGACGTCGAGGAACCGGACAAGAGCGCCATCTTCAGCAAGTACCCCAAAGTCCAGGGCGACCACCACGCAGTGGACTTCCTGACCGACTACCTGCGCCTCATGGTCGGGGGCAGCATCAAGAATTCGTTCGAACTGGAGAACCTGCTCGACGTGGAACTCGAGACCCACCACAACGAGGCGCACCAGGCGTCCGCCGCCCTCACCCGGGTCTGCGACGGCCTGCCGGGCTTTGGCATCGTGGCGGCGGTGCTTGGCATCGTGATCACCATGGCGTCGCTGGGCGGGCCTCCGGAAGAACTCGGCCACCACGTCGCCGCGGCGCTGGTTGGAACCTTCCTCGGCATCCTTTTGGCCTATGGTTTCGTGGGTCCGATGGCGACCCTGGTCGAACACATCTCGCGCGACGAATCGCAGTTCTACATCGTGCTCAAGACGGTGCTCATCGCTGCACAACAGGGGTACTCGCCGCAAATCGCGGTGGAATTCGGGCGCAAGGCCATTTTTTCGGTGGAGCGCCCGAGTTTCAAGGAACTCGAAGAACACGTGAAGCGCAAGTAAGCGCCGCCACCGGGAACCCTCGCCATGGCCGTCGAATCACCGCCGATCATCATCAAGAAAATCAAGAAGGGTGGCCACGGCCACCACGGCGGCGCGTGGAAGGTCGCGTTCGCCGACTTCGTGACCGCCATGATGGCGTTCTTCATGCTGATGTGGCTGCTGGGCTCCACCACCAAGGAACAGCAACAGGCCATCTCCCACTATATGAACGACCCGCTGGCGACGAACACGGCCGGTGGCGGCGGTGGCAAGAACCCGATCCTGGACGGCAGTGACGGCATCCTCGATGGCAAGGGCCCCTCGCCCTCCTCCCAGGCGCCACCCAGTGACCTCGACGTCCCGCCGACGGTGGGCGAAGGCCCGGCCAGCGAACAGGAAGCAGAACGCATCGCCGAGGAAGCCGAGCAGCGCAAGCTCGAATCTCTGCTGCAGGACATGGAGGCCGCGCTGTCTGTGGAGGCACTCGCGCCCTTCAAGGACCAGATCCTGCTGGACATCACCAGCGAAGGTCTGCGCATCCAGATCGTCGACAAGGAAAACCGGCCGATGTTCGCCTCAGGCAGCCCGGTACTGGAACACTACACCCGTGACATCCTTCGCGAGATCGTGAAGGTCATCAAGGAAGTGCCCAACCACATCAGCATTTCCGGCCACACCGATCGCACGCCATTCGCCAGCGGCAACGGCTACAGCAACTGGGAGCTGTCCGCCGATCGCGCCAACGCGGCGCGGCGCGAACTCGTCGCCGGAGGCTTGAGCGAGGACCAGCTCGGGCGCGTCGTGGGACTCAGTTCCTCGGTGCTGTTCGACAAGCAGAACCCCTTCAGCCCGATCAACCGCCGCATCAGCATCATCGTGATGAACAAGGCGGCGGAGCAGGCCGTAAGCGACGGCGAAGGCGCGGCGGTGAAGGACAAGGAAGCGGAGGATGCGCCGGTCCAACCTGACCTGCCGCCGCCCGCCGACAAAGCCGGGCTCGACGACTCTGCAGCACCAGACGCCGCACCAGCTACGTCAGTCCCGGCAGCCCCTGCGCCGCCTGAGGCGGCGCCTTCACGCGCGTCCTCGAAAGCGGCCGCCAGCGGCAATCGCAAGATCGCGGCCAAGGCTAACCGGGCGGTCCGCCACCAGGGCTGAGCAGTCGCGCGGTTTGCGCCGTGCGTCCGGGGTCACTAGAGTGCGTGGCCTATTCGTCGATGAGCCTGCAACTTGCCGTCCTTCGTCCCCCTCATCGCGATGGCTTTCGTTTCCCTGGTCTGGGGCTATAGCTGGATCCTCAACAAGCTCGCCCTGGCTGAACTTGCGCCCTTCACCTTCAGCGCCTGGCGCATGTTCATTGCCGCCGGCTGCCTGCTGCTGGCGATGGCGCTCACCGGCCGCTCGCTGCGGCCGCGCCGCTGGCCTGAACTGCTCCGGCTCGGTGTCGTCCAGACGTCCGCCTTCGTTGGGCTCAGCATGTGGGCACTGGTCGAAGGCAGCGTGGGCCGCACCTCGATCCTCGTCTTCACGATGCCGTTCTGGACGGTTGCCTTTGCCTGGCCGCTGCTCGGCGAGCGGATCCGTGACTGGCAGTGGCTGGCACTCACGCTGGCCATGCTTGGCCTGCTACTGCTCGTCCGGCCCTGGGATCCGCAAGGTTCGATCCTGGGCAAGCTCCTCGCCGTCGCGTCCGGCATGGCCTGGGCGCTGGGCTCGGTGGAGGTAAAGCGCATGCAGAGGAAAGCGCCAATGGACCTGCTGGCGCTCACCACGTGGCAGATGGTGTTTGGTGCATTTCCATTGCTCGCGATGTCGGTCGCGCTCGGTGAGCCGGCGCCGGTGTGGAACACACGGATTGTCGTCATCCTGCTGCTGCTCGCGATTGTCTCCACCGCGCTCTGCTGGTTCCTCTGGCTCTACGTCCTGCGCCGCCTGCCCACCAGCGTCGCGAGCATGAGCACGCTCACCATTCCGGTCGTCGCTATCCTGGCCGCGCACCTCCAGCTGGGCGAACAGACCGCGCCGACGGAAGTGGCCGGCATGGCCTGCGTTGGCCTTGCCCTGCTGGTCCTTACCCTGGCGGGCTGGCACCGGGGTCGCGCGTGAAGGCACTGCTGCTCGTGCTGCTGCTCGCGGCCAGCGTCGCCGAAGCCGCGCCGCTGGCGCTGCGCGTGATGAGCTTCAACATGCTGTGTCCGCTGTGCGGACGTTCGGACTACGGCAGCTGGGCCGAGCGGGAAGAGGGACTCATCAAGACCCTCCGGACCGCGCGCCCCGACCTCCTGAGCTCCCAGGAACTCATGTTCGACAGCAACCTCGAGACGGTGCGGCGCGCGCTGCCCAACCTCGAACCGCACTACG
Organism: Gammaproteobacteria bacterium; assembly: GCA_043744805.1. Taxonomy (GTDB): domain Bacteria; phylum Pseudomonadota; class Gammaproteobacteria. The sequence goes on along the minus strand of JAYTTZ010000257.1, from coordinate 10,168 downwards.
TGAATCCCGGCCTGCCCTGGCTCGACGTCGTCGTGTGGATAGACCGCCAGCGCTTCGAAGTGCTGGAGGAAGGCCACTTCTGGCTGGGGCCCTCGCCGGATTCAACCCTTGGGTTCGGCTGGACGTGGTCGGTCCCGCGGGTCCTGCTCTGGCTGCACTTGCGCGATCACGCGAGCGGCGTCGAGTTCACTGTAGCGGGCACGCACCTCGACAATAACCGTGGCAACAAGCCGCACGCAGTCGCCCTGCTCCGCGAACGCCTGCCCCGGCTTGGCCCGCGCCCGTTCATCCTGGCGGGTGACTTCAACCTGCAAGCCACCTCGCCGCTGCTGGCGGAACTCACGCGAGCCGCCCCGCCGGCGCTCATCGACAGCTTTGATCTCGCCAGGGACGTCGAGACCCTGGGCGCCGGTCCGGGTCCGGTGGAACGAGGCTGCAAGGATTTCCTCTCCCAGCCGTTTCCCGCCTGCCGCATCGATCACGTCCTGGTGGACCGCGCCTCCGGCTGGACGGCTGCACGGCACACGGTGGATCTACGTCGCCTCGGCCCCGGTGGGAACTTCGTCTCCGACCATCGTGCGGTGTGGGTCGAGCTCGAACTGACTACCCGCCCCTAGCGCGCTTTCGCCAGCACATAGCTCCGTTCGCGGAAAATTACTTCCGCATCGGGGACTTCATCCAGCCGCGCTTCCCGCGTGAGCACCAGATCGCCAGCCACCGGATCGCGGCGCGCCACCGCGCGTTGCGCATAGGTCTGGAAGCTCGGCTGGTTGATGCCCAGCATGACCAGCGGCTCGCTGCGGGTCGCGGCGATCCGCCCGGCAGCGCGAATGGGCGCCTGCTGCACGTCACCGACCGCCGGCGCCAACAGCGCTGCGGTCCCCACGGCGGACAACAGGCCAAAGGCATAGACCACGGTAAGCGGGCGCAAGCCGCGCCACAGCCCGAGCACGGGCACGGCGACCAGTGCGAGCCCGAACCACGTGTAATAGCCAAGCCCGAAAAATCCTTCCACACCGGCCAGCAGCAGTTGCTGATCGGGTTTGAAACCGTCGCTGCGGCTCGCGACGACGCTCGGCAGCGCCAGCAGCAGCGCGAACAGCAGGCCAGCCGGCAACGCCAGCCAGCGGCGGTCGCAACCGTCCTTCACCTGCCCCGCAAGGATCAGGAACAGCCCGCCATAACCGTAATAAAGGTAGTGCGGCAGCTTGGTGCCGGCGGAGGAAAAGAGGGCAAGCACCAGCACGAACCAGCACAGCCCATAGCGGGAGAGTTCATCCTGCCAGAGCGCGCGGGGGGCGCGCAGCGCGCGCGCCAGCAGTCCGGTGTGCGGCAACAGCGAGAGCAGCAGCACCGGCAGGTAGAACAGCAGGTTGCCGCGATGCCCTTCCATCGGCGCCGCATAGCGGCCCAGGTTGTGCTTGAAGAAGAAGTTGAGCAGGAAGCCCGGCCCTTCGAGCCAGGCCTGCACCAGGAACCAGGGTGCGGCCACCAGCAGGAAGAGCCCGATGGCCTTTGGTGCGCAGGCCCAGCGCCAGAACAGATCGAGCCGTCGAAGCGAGGCGAGGTACAGGAACAGCGCCCCGCCGGGTAGCACCACCGCCACCGGCCCCTTGGTCAGGAAGCCCAGCCCCATCGCGAGGAAGCCGAGCAGGCGCCAGCGTTCTTCTCCTTCGCGCAACCACAGCCACTGCGCATAGCCGGCCGCCGCGAGCCACAGGTTGAGCAAGGCATCGGCCGTCGCCGCACGCTCGATGATGCCGGGACCAAGGGTCGTCGCCACCAGCACGGCGACGGCAAGCCCGAAGTCACTCGCGCCGGCGCCGTCGAGCCTGCTCAGGGCGATACGCCGGGCGAAGGCGTAGCTGAGCCCAATCCATGCACTGGCCGCCAGGGCGGACGGCAGGCGGAAGGCCCACTCCGAAGGCCCGAAAAGGCCGATCGACCCCGCCTGCAGCCAGTAGGACAGGATGGGCTTGTCGTAGCGCGGCACGCCCATGAGCCAGGTGGACAGGAAGTCGTGGCGCAGGAACATTTCGGTGGTGGAAGCGGTGAACGCACCTTCGTCGAGATCGAACAGCGGCGTCGAACCGATGCCAAGGAAGGGCAGCAGCAGCAGCGGCAGCAGCCATCCAAGGCTGCGCCAGTCGCGGGGCAGCACCAGCGGGCTCACGGCTGCGAGTTGGACGTCGGCCGCGGTTGCTCGCGCAGGACGTACTGCTTGCCACCCGCCGGTTCGTGGTAGATGCGGGTGAGCATCTCGCCCAGCAGGCCAAGCCCCAGGAACTGCACGCCCATCACGGAGAGCATCACGCCGAACAGCAGCAGTGGCCGCTGGCCGATGTCGGCCCCGGTGGCGAACTTGTAGAGCGATAGAGAGGTGAGGATCGCGAGGCCCGTGGCCGACATCAGCGCACCCGCGCCGCCAAACGCGTGCATGGGCCGGTGGCGGTAGCGGAGCAGGAACTTCACCCAGAGGAGATCGAGGAGCACGCGGATCGTGCGGTCGATGCCGTACTTCGATTGGCCGCGGGTGCGCGCCCGGTGGTTGACCGGCACTTCCATCGAGCGCGCGCCGAACTGCCCGGCCAGCGCCGGGATGAAACGATGCAGCTCGCCGTAGATCTTCACGTGTTCGAGCGCTTCGCGGCGATAGACCTTGAGCGAGCAGCCGTAGTCGTGCAGCGCCACGCCCGTGACGGCGGAGATGAGGCGGTTGGCGATGCGCGAGGGAAACTTGCGCGACAGCGCGCGATCCTGCCGGTCGCGCCGCCAGCCGGAGAGGATGTCGATGTCCGGGTGCGCCGCCAGCAGCCCGAGCAGGCGCGGGATGTCGGCCGGATCGTTCTGGAGGTCGGCGTCGAGCGTGATGATGACGGCGCCCCGCGCCGCGTCGAAGCCGGCCTGCATGGCCGTCGACTGGCCATAGTTGCGATTCAGGAACAGCGGCCGTAGCCAGGGGCGCCCCTCGGTAAGTGATGCCAGTAACCGGTCGCTGCCATCGCGCGAGCCATCGTCCACGCAGAGGAGTTCATACCGGATGCCCGTGCCCTCCAGGGCCGCAGCCACCTGGGTCACCAGCTCCAGCAGGTTGTCGCGTTCGTTGTAGACGGGGGCGATGAGGGAAACGGCGGGCGCGGCGGCGTCCGGGTTCGATGGCGGGATGTCTGGTGTCATCCGCGGAGTGTAGACGCCCGTCCACCGTTTGCGGCGCCCCCTGCCCTGCCACGGCCAGCCATTGGCCCAGGCTGATGGCTCAGCCGGCTCCCTCGAACATCCTGGCCGGGTGCCCTGCTGGAACGTGCGCAGCCACCGTTTGGGCGCGCGTGCTGCCGGCCATCCTAAAGAAATCATGCGCTCCTGCCGCTTCCCGAACACCACTCCCAAGGACGGTAAAGGACATCCCGTGACGCCCAAAAAATCGATCCTGCCCGAGCGCATTGGTCGCTATCGCATCGAGCGCGTCCTCGGCAAGGGCGGCGAGGGCGTGGTGTTGCTGGCGCTCGACTCGGAGCTTGAGCGCCACGTCGCGCTTAAGTTGCTGAAGCCGCAGGCCATGGGCAAGGAAGGTGAACTGGCCGGCGAGGCGCGGATCGTGAGCCGCCTGCAGCATCCCAACATCGTGACCCTGCACGACGTGGGCAATTATCATCACCTGAACTACCTGGTATTCGAGTACATCGAGGGCGAGTCCTTGCGCGCCCGCATCGATCGCACGGGCGCCATCCCGCAGGCGGAAGCCGTGGTCCTGATGAGCCAGATCCTGGCCGGCGTGTCCTACCTCCACGACAACGAAATCCAGCACCGGGACCTCAGCCCCTCGAACATCCTGCTAGGCCTCGACGGCACGCCCAAGGTGACCGACTTCGGGCTGTCGCTGCGCAAGCAGGTGACCTCGCCTACGGGAGAAGTGGCCGGCACCGTGCGTTACATGTCCCCCGAGCCGTTCAGTGGTCTCGATTGGGGACTGCATTCCGATGTCTACACCCTTGGGACCATCTTCCTGGAGATGCTGACCGGGCGGCAACGCTTCGGGCAGTCGACACCGGACGAGGTCATCAAGGCCATCCTCGAGGAGCCTTGCATCGACGTCGATGCGCTTGGGCTGTCGCTCGACGAGAAGCTCGTCAACGTCTTGAAGGGGGCTTCGGCACTGCACCCGGGCGCCCGCTATCCACATGCGCGCGCCATGAAGACCGCACTCGACCAGTACCGGTTGCCGCGCAACGGCCACCAGGGCGAAACCCATGCCGGGCACGGGACGGTAGATTTCCTGATGCGCCGGATGGCGGTGAAGAAAGGCTTTTCCGCCCTCTCCCAGCACATCAACGAACTGCTGGAAATCACCTCCGATGAATCCCAGGCGCCCGCCAGTCGGCTGGTCAACATCATCGCCAAGGACATCACGCTCACCCAGCGCCTGCTGACCATGGCCAACTCCGCGTTTTACGGGAAGACCGAAATCACGGGACTTGCGCGCGCGGTGATGATGCTGGGCTTCGAGCAGGTACGGATGTGCATCACGTGCGCGCTGCTCGAAAATGAATTCGAACTCGGCACACTCGTCCTGCGCGAAGGGCTGCTGCAATCCTTCCACACCGCCGTGCTCGCGCGTGCGCTGGGCGCGCCCTGTGGCGTCACCAACCGGGCGGATGCCTTCACTTGCGGCCTCTTCAGCCAGCTTGGTCGCACGCTCACGATCCACTACTTCCCGGAAGAGCATGGCGCCATCGTCCACCGCGCCGCGAAACTCGGCACCGACGAAGACACGGAATCAAAAGCCGTCCTGGGCGTGGCATACCACGAACTCGGCGAAGGCATTGGCATGCGCTGGAAGTTCTCCGACGCCATCATCGCCGCCATGCGTCCCCTGCCCGTGGGCGTCGTTCCCACGCCCACCTCACCTGCCGAACAACTGCAGGGCTGTAGCGCGCTGGCTGCGGCGATGAGTCGAACGGTGTTCGAGTCGGTCGACGCCGCAACGCGCGACGACCGGCTTGCAGCGCTGATAGAACGCGCAGCCAGCGCCGTGCCGCTCACCCTGCCCCGGATCCACGAACTGCTGGCCGAGGCCGCGCAGTTCACGCAGCAGTATTCAAAGCTGCTGAAGATTGCCCTGGAACAGAGTCCGGGCGCCCGGCGTCTGGTGGAAAACCCGCTGCCTTTCGACGCCAACGCAGAAACCGCGAACGCGGCGTGAGGCCCTCGAGGCTTGCGTCGGTCCCGGGCCGACGTGCCGCCAGACGAAGGACTGCCGGGCTGGCAGTCCGTCCGGCGATGGGATCATCCCCTGCTTGCGCTGGTACCCGGAACCGGAATCGAACCGGCAAGGCCAAAGGCCGAGGGATTTTAAGTCCCTTGCGTCTACCAATTCCGCCATCCGGGCATTTGAACGCTGAGACGAATTCCCGTCGATTGTAAGCGAAGACCCGGCGTTGTCGGTACGTCTGGCAAGGGGTTAGCAGCTTGGTGAAAAACGTAGCGAGGGGGCTGGCTGCAAGGCGCGTGTCCGCCGAGGAGCGCAGTTTACAAGCGGGTAAATGAGCACCGCAGGCGGATACGCAACGCCGCAGACGGCCGCCGCAGTCCTTTTTCACCAGCCTGCCAGGCTGGACGTCCACCCTGGCGCGACATCAACGCCCTGCGCCGCGGGATGCCGATTGGGTGGGCGTGGGCGTAAGCTCGTCCCATCATGCTTGAGCTTTCATGGAGCCAGACAGCCATTGCCTTCCTCGGTGCGCTGCACGCGGCAGCGGCGTACTTCTATTTCAGCAAGGCGGGGCACGCCAGCACGTGGGCCCTTGCCTGGTTGGGCATGGCGGGGCTTGCGATCTACGGCTTTGGGACGACCCCGCTGGGCTCCATTGGAGCTTTCGGTGCGGCGGTCATCCTGTGGACGCTGTGGTGGTCCTTGATTCGGGCACTGCCGACGCGCAACTGGGTCACCGAGAACGCGCACCAGGCGACGGCCGCAATCCAGGGCGAACGCCTCCTCGTCAAGGCGCTGCGGTGTTTTGAATGGCGTTCGCGGGAGGACTTCACGCCGCGCTGGCGCGACGCGGACTACGACCTCAACCAGCTGGAAGCCATCGACCTCTACGTTTCGACCTGGGGCAATCCCCGCATCGCGCACGTCATGGTGGGGTTCGTCTTCAGCGCGTCGCCCACCTTGGTGTTCTCCATCGAGACGCGCCGCGAGATCTCCGAGCGCTGGTCCACCCTGGCTGGCTTCATGAAGGCTTACGAACTCATCATCATCGCAGCACCCGAATCCGATCTGGTGGACGTCCGGGTGGAGGTGCGAAGGGAAACGGTGCATCGCTACAGGCTGGTGTCGACGCCCATGGCGAGGCTTCGGTTGCTGTCGGGCTATGTCGCGGAAATCAACCAACTGGCGGTGCGTCCGCGCTTCTACAACACGATCTTCGGCAACTGCACGACCGAAGTCGCACGCATCCTGCGCGCCGCCGGGCGTGCGGTGCCGATAGCCTGGCCCCTGCTGGTTTCGGGCTACATCCCGCGCTACTTCTACGCACGCGGACTGATCGACCAGCGCCTGCCGTTCAGCGAGATTGAGTCGGCAGCGAAGCTGGCGCCCCACCGTACGACCGCCGCGCCTGCCCCGGAGCATCACTGCCCATAGCAAGCGGGCTGCCCCGCACCATGGCCGGCACTGCGGGGGCTCGCGGCCAGACGCTATTTGACCTGGATCGACCTCAGGTACATCAGGGTTTCAACCAGCCTGCCGCGCAGACCCGTTGCACCGCCCAGACCCGAATCCTTCAACTCCTTGCCCCACATCGGCATATCGCTGGTGCCCTGTTGGCAATGAAGGGGAAAGCGCAGCGGATGCCGCCGCCACCAAGCCTTGGCTACCGTGGCTACTCGTGGCGTAAAGCTTCGATGGGATCCAGCCGCGCCGCCTTGCGCGCCGGGTAATAGCCGAACACCACGCCCACCAGTCCGGAAAAAAGCGCGGCCACCACGATGATGTCCGGGCGTAGCACGAAGGGGATCTCCAACATCTGCGAAAGCGCCAGCGAACTGCCCAGCGCCAGCACGATACCCACCAGTCCGCCAAAGGTGGACAGCGCCACGGCTTCGATCAGGAACTGCAGGAGCACGTCGCGCTCCAGGGCGCCAACCGCCAGCCGGATGCCAATCTCGCGGGTCCGTTCAGTGACCGACACCAGCATGATGTTCATGATGCCGATGCCGCCCACCAGCAGGCTCACCGCACCCACGGTCCCGAGCATGGTGGTCAGCGTGCGGGTGGTGCCGGTGACGGTGGCCATGATTTCCTTCATGTCCATCACCATGAAATTGTTTTCCTCGATGCGCGAAAGGTGGCGGCGCTCGCGCAGCAGGCGTTCGAGATCCTCACGCACGCGGGTGGTTGCCGCGTCGGCCTTCAACGAGAGCTGGATGAGCCTGATTTCCTGATTGCCGACGATGCGCCGCTGCAAGGTGCGCAGCGGTACCACAACCACGTCGTCCTGATCGGAGCCCATGCTGCTCTGGCCTTTCGCGGCCAGCACCCCGATGACTTCGCAGGACAGCTTGTTGAGCCTGAGCTTGCGCCCAATCGGGTCGCCGCCGCCGAAGAGCTGGCGCTGCACCGTCGCCCCCACCAGGCACACCGCGGTACCGCTGCGTTGTTCGCCTTCGTTGAACTCGCGCCCGGACTCGATGACCCAGGCCCGCACGACGAAAAAGCGATTGTCGGCGCCCGTCACCGTGGTGGACCAGTTGGCGTTGTTGAACACCGCGGTCACGGGGCTTGAGTTGGTCGGCGCCACGGTATCGACGCCGTCCACGTCGCGGGCTACCGCAATGACGTCGGCGCGGGTGAAGGCTGGCGCCACCGAACTCATGCCCGGCCCCATGCGCTGCCCTGGGCGGATGATGAGCATGTTGCTGCCCAGGGTTCCAATCTGCTGCTGCACCTGCAACGTGGCGCCGGCGCCCAGGGTCACGATGATGATCACGGCGGCCACGCCGATGACGATGCCGAGGATGGTGAGAAAGGAGCGGAGCAGGTTGCGGCGGATTTCCGCGAGCCCCAGCCACAGCGCGTTCCAGCCCATCATGGCTTGGCGGCCGGAGGCGGCTGCAGGCGACCGTCACGGAAGGCCAGGGTGCGCGAGGCATAGGCCGCCATGTCCAGTTCGTGGGTCACCATCACGATGGTGAGGTGGCGGCTGGCGTTGAGATCGCGCATCAGGGCCATGATCTGGTGGCTGCGCTCGGTGTCGAGGTTGCCGGTCGGTTCGTCCGCCAGCAGCACGCTTGGCGCACTCACCACGGCGCGCGCGATCGCCACCCGCTGCTGCTGGCCGCCCGAAAGCTCCGCGGGTGTATGCGAGGCCCAGTCGGCAAGACCCACCATGTCGAGGGCCGCCAGCGCCTGCGCGCGCCGCGCCTTGGGCGCCACCCGGCGATACAGCAGCGGCAACTCCACGTTCTCCAGCGCCGAGGTGCGTGCCAGCAGGTTGAAACCCTGGAAGACGAAGCCAAGGTAATGCCGCCGCACCAGGGCGCGTTCATCGACTGCCAGGTGTTCTACCGGCGTGCCTTCGAACAGGTAGCCGCCACCGGTGGGCCGGTCGAGGCAGCCCATGATGTTCAGGGCGGTGGATTTTCCGGAACCGCTGGGGCCCATCAGGGCCACGAACTCACCGGGGGCAATCGCAAGCGAGACCTCCTGCAGCGCGCCCACCGCGGCTTCGCCCTGCCCATAGACCTTGGACAGGTCGCGGAACTCGATCACCGGCACGGTCATCTGATTCAGCGCACCGGCTGGCGCGAGGCCACGATGAGCGGCATGCCCTCTTGCACTTCGCCTGCGGTCACTTCAGTGCTGATGCCGTCGGAGGAACCGACCATCACCGGGATCGACACCGGCTGGCCATCGCGGAGCAACCACACACGGGCCCCGTCGGCATCCGGTGTGCGCCTGGTGGTCGGCGCTGGGCGCCACATGAGGCGGCCCACGAGCGACCCGCCACTGGCTTCCGCTGCGCTCTGGCTCAAGGGCGGCGCAAAGCGCAGCGCGGCGTTGGGCACCAGCAATGCTTTCTCGCTTTGCTTGACGATGATTTCCGCCGTGGCGGTCATGCCCGGGCGGAGCAGCAACTCACTGTTGTCCACGGACAGCTGGGCTTCGTAGGTGACCACGCCGTCCACGGTCTGCGGCACGTAGCGCACCAGCGTGATGGCCGCGGGGAAGCGGCGATTGGGATAGGCGTCGACGGTGAATTCAGCCAGCTGCCCGGCAGCCACCTTGCCGACGTCCGCTTCGTCCACCTGCACGTTCAGCAGCATCTGGCCCAGGCTTTCAGCGATGGTGAACAGTACCGGCGTCTGCAAGGTGGCGGCGACCGTGGTCCCCGGCTCGATCTGGCGCTTCAGGACGATGCCGCTGATGGGGGCATGGATGACGGCCTTCTCCAGCAGTCGCCGGTCATAGTCAAGCTGCGCTTGTGCCTGGTTGACCTGCGCCCTCGCGACGGCCACCCCGGCTGCCGCGCGGCTGCTCGCGGCCTGCCGGGTATCCAGATCCTCGATGGACGTGAGCTTGCGTTCGATGAGGCGCTGCGTGCGCTGCAGGTGGTTGGTGGTTTCGACCGCAGTGGCCTGGGCTTCCTTCACCCGCGCGCCGGCCAGAGACAGCGCCGCCCGTGACTGGCGCTCACGCGCCGCCAGCTGGGTGGTGTCGAGCTGGGCCAGGATCTGCCCTGCGACCACCCGGTCGTTGAAGTACACGTTCACCTTTTCCACCGTGCCCGAAACTTCGGTGCCGACGTCCACCTGCGTCACCGGCTGCAAGGTGCCGGTCGCCGTCACCTTGAGGTTGAGCGGCGCACGCATGGCGGGCTGGGTGTCGTACTTCACTGGCAGCGGCGCGCGATTGATCTGGCCACGCAGCACGACAGCGCCCGCGCCGAGCGCAATCACCAGCAGGCCCAGCCAGATCCGGCGGCGGCGCTGGCCGGCGCGGCGATTTTGCGCCAGCAGGAGTGCTATGCCGGCCGGTACTGCCGCCGAGGGCTTCGTGTCATCAAGCATGTTCAACAGTGACCTTGGGCGGGTTTCGAAAGTTCAGGAGCGAGGGCAAGAACCGGATGGTGCGGCAAAACCGCGGCGCCTGCCTGCGTTGCAGGCAGGC
>JAYTTZ010000256.1:0-4576 GCA_043744805.1 Gammaproteobacteria bacterium | reverse complement strand
GCACCGTGGGCGAGCACGCCGGGGTCATCTACTACACCCTCGGCCAACGCGAGGGATTGGGCGTTGGCGGGGTGCGGGGCGCCGTCGAAGGACCGTGGTTCGTGGTGCGGAAAGATGTGCCCGCCAACGTGCTGTACGTGACCCAGGGCCACGATCACCCGGCGCTGCAGAGCACCCGACTGGTGGCTGAGCGCGTGCACTGGATTGCCGGCACCGCGCCGACTGGCCCCTTCCGTTGCGCGGCCAAGACCCGCTACCGGCAGGCCGACCAGGCCTGCGCGGTGGAAGTGCTGGAGGCCGACCAGGTGGCCGTGATGTTCGATGAGCCCCAGCGGGCCGTGACCCCCGGCCAGTCGGTGGTGTTCTACCAGGGTGAGGTTTGCCTCGGCGGCGGGATCATCGACCGGACGGCCTGAGCGTCGAGGCCGAAAGTACGACGAGGCGTGAGCCCCCGCCCTTCGACAAGCTCAGGGCGAACGGTGTTGCCGGCCGCAACGCCCAAAGCCCGTTCGTCCTGAGCTTGTCGAAGGATGAACGGGCCGGCAAGCCGAGACGCCCAACGCCCGTTCGTCCTGAGCTTGTCGAAGAATGAACGGGCCGGCACGGCACCAACGCCCTCGCAATCCTTCGCCAGACACGAAAATCGCCGTCTCAAGCCGGGCCTGGACGCCCGGCCTTGAAGATACCCACCACCTCATGCCGGCATGACCGGGCATCAGGAAAGCCGCGAACTGCCGCCACGGCGCTACAACCTCCCGCCGTAATTGCAGATAATGCCGCGTCCCCCACTGGCCGGCTGGTGCAAAGCACCCCCGCACGCGGCGCTTTCCACGAGCCTGCCAGGGAACCTTCCAGCCATCCGACCGCGCCGCGGTCGCCTTCAGTCCGGAGAGAGCAATGACCAATAGCTTCAATGCCCGCACCACGCTCAACGTTGGTGGCCGGGACTACCAGTACTTCAGCCTCAAGGCCCTGCCCAGCCAGTTCAATCTGGCCCGCCTGCCCTACTCCTACAAGATCCTGCTGGAAAACCTGCTCCGCCACGAAGACGGCACCAACACCACCAGGGCCGACATCGAAGCCCTCGCCGGCGCGGACCTCAAGAAGCTCCCGACCAAGGACATCAACTTCACCCCCGCCCGCGTCATCCTGCAGGACTTCACCGGCGTACCCTGCGTGGTGGATCTTGCCGCCATGCGCGACGCCATCAAGAAGCTGGGCGGCGACGCCAGCAAGGTGAACCCGCTGTGCCCGGTGGAACTCGTTATTGACCACTCCGTGATGGTCGACCACTACGGCACCAAAGAAGCCCTCGATCTCAACGCCAAGATTGAGTTCGAGCGCAACGCCGAACGCTACACCTTCCTTCGCTGGGGCCAGGAAGCGTTGCAGAACTTCAAGGCGGTGCCGCCAGATACCGGCATCGTCCACCAGGTGAACATCGAATACCTTGCTCGCGTGGTGTTCGAGCACAATGGCCTCCTCTATCCCGACAGCTGCTTCGGCACCGACTCCCACACCACCATGGTGAACGGCATCGGCGTGCTGGGCTGGGGCGTGGGCGGCATCGAAGCCGAAGCCGCCATGCTCGGCCAGCCGTCCTCCATGCTGATGCCGGAAGTGATTGGCGTGCGGGTCACCGGCAAGTTGGCCGAAGGCGCTACCGCCACCGACCTCGTGCTCACCGTGACGGAAACGCTGCGCAAGCGCGGCGTGGTGGAGAAGTTCGTCGAGTTCTTCGGCCCCGGCCTTGCCAACCTCGCGGCGTCTGACCGCAACACCATTGCCAACATGGGCCCCGAATACGGCGCCACCTGCGGCATCTTCCCCATCGACGAAGAAACGCTTAACTACCTGCGCCTCACCGGCCGCAGCGAAGAGCAGATCGCCATCGTGAAGGCCTATGCCCAGGCCCAAGGCATGTGGTGGACGCTGGATGCGCCAGAAGCCGAATACACCGACGTGCTGCATCTGGATCTGGCCACCATCCAGCCGTCCCTCGCCGGCCCCAAGCGTCCGCAGGATCGCGTGCTGCTCTCCGGCATGAAGGCCAACTTCCGCAAGGCCTTCGAAGCCGAACAAGCTGCCCGCCCGTCCAAGGGCCCGGCTTCCGTCACGGATCTCGGCCAGACCTACCAGTTGAAGGACGGCGCGGTGGTGATCGCCGCCATCACGTCCTGCACCAACACCTCCAACCCCAGCGTGCTGATTGGCGCCGGCCTGCTCGCCCGCAAGGCGCGCGCGCTGGGCCTGAAGAGCCAGCCGTGGGTGAAGACTTCGCTGGCCCCGGGCTCCAAGGTGGTCACCGACTACCTCGCCAAGGCCGGCCTCATCGATGATCTGGAATACCTCGGCTTCCACGTGGTGGCCTATGGCTGCACCACCTGCATCGGCAACTCGGGCCCGCTCAACGAGCCCATCGGCAAGGCCATCGTGGACCACACCTTGTCGGTGTCCGCCGTGCTTTCCGGCAACCGCAACTTTGAAGGCCGCGTCCACCAGGACGTGCGCATGAACTACCTCGCCAGCCCGCCGCTGGTGGTGGCCTATGCGATTGCCGGCTCCACGGACATCGATCTCACCACCGAGTCGCTCGGCAAAGGCAGCAACGGGCAGGACGTGTACCTCAAGGACATCTGGCCGACCAACGCGGAAATCCAGACCGCCGTGGCCAAGGCAGTGACCGCCGAACTCTTCAAGGCGAGCTATGCGGACGTGCTGAAGGGCGATGCGCGCTGGCAAGGGATCAAGGTCACCAAGAGCGAGACCTATCCCTGGGACAACAAGAGCACCTACGTGCAGAACCCGCCCTACTTCGAAGGCATAACCATGACGCCTCCCGGCATCCTGCCGATCACCGGCGCGCGCTGCCTCGCGGTGCTGGGAGATTCGATCACCACGGATCACATCAGCCCCGCCGGCGACATCAAGAAAGACGGCCCGGCCGGCAAGTACCTGATGGACCATGGCGTGGACCGCAAGGACTTCAACAGCTTCGGTTCCCGCCGCGGCAACCACGAAATCATGATGCGCGGCACCTTCGCCAACACCCGCATCAAGAACGCCATGACCCCTGGGGTTGAAGGCGGCGTGTCCCGCTACGTGAACGGCGCGGCCGGTGAAGTGGAACCGATCTACGACGTCGCCATGAAGTACATCGCCAAGGGCACGCCACTGGTGGTGCTGGCCGGCAAGGAATACGGCACGGGGTCGTCGCGCGACTGGGCCGCCAAGGGCACGATGCTGCTGGGTGTGAAGGCCGTGATCTCCGAGAGCTTCGAGCGCATCCATCGGGCGAACCTGGTGGGCATGGGCGTGCTGCCGCTCAACTTCGTTGATGGTGAAAGTGCTGCTTCGCTGGGGCTGGATGGGACTGAGACGTTCGATTTCGAGGGGCTGGTGAGCGGGGCTTCGGAACTGACGGTGAAGGCGAAGAAGGCGGATGGGGGGGTGAAGAGCTTCAAGGCGCGCGTAAGAATCAATACGCCGGTGGAGTGGGATTACTACGCGAATGGCGGGGTGTTGCAGTTTATGTTGAGGCAGATGGCGCGGGGGTAGGGCTGGGGCGGGGCGCTGAGATGATAATAAGAGCCCGGCGATGCCGGGCTCTTTGTTTGGGAGTGTAGACGTTGAACGGAAGCGTCCGCATCAGGGTCAGCTACGCGCACATCGACCTATCGTTTGCGATGCGCCATCAAGCGGCAAGCGGGACATTGATGGAGCTTATGCCCGGGACCGGCGCACTGAAAAGAATCCAGCCAAGGCCGGACCGAACAGGAAAAGCGCGGACGGAAGTGGCACGGGGTTCGGTGCCTGATCGTATTCAATCATGTAGCCGCTGACGTAGGTACCACAGGAATTCGCACAATCGTTCCACACAACCCCGAAATAGCCATATTGGAGGTAGTTCTCGAATCCACCGAGATTATTAGGTTCAAAACCGGGCCACGCCGTATAGCTCCACGGTTCCCCGGTAACCCAGTGCCAATCCGCAGTTGGATCGACCTCCGGAGCAGGAGGTGTTTGATAGCCACCCAACCATACGGTGTCGAAATGAGTGGCAGCCCAGATTGCGCCAACAAACGCGTTTTCGTCCGCCGACGTGAGCGTCGCCAGGTACCCGCCCGAATTCTCTGCAGCAGTCTTTGCTTCAGTCCAGGTCGGATTGGGAATATTGACGAAATCGTACCAATGATCGTTGCCACCTGCGCTGGCTGCCCACCGCAAGGAAGCCGCTTGTCCAGAAACAGGCAACAGCAAACTCGCACCCAGTGCCAGCCCGATTAATTTCCCAAAAGCCCTTGTTGGTTCCATGCACGTTCCCGAAAGAATTCTCATGGCTTTCGCCCTCTTATTTCACTACTGATAAATGATTTTTGTGCTTATTGAAAAGCGCATTTCAATCCTAGCGCCTGTTGATCTTTCAGGAAAGAGTGGGGCGCGACAATCATCTTGTCCGTTGGAACGACAAACATGCTGGCCGGTGGTGAGGAGTTGAAGGCGGCGTAGCCGCCGTAGACGACGAGCCACCGGCGGCGCCGGGTTGGTGGGGTTCAGACTGGCGGGCTTAGGTCTC
>JAYTTZ010000255.1:0-18070 GCA_043744805.1 Gammaproteobacteria bacterium | reverse complement strand
ACCGACGGCGCCTTGTTGCTCACTTCGGCGTTGGACTGCGGCAAGGTCACCTTGAGCTGCGACTGGTCGACGAAGCGGGTGGACACCATGAAAAAGATGAGCAGCAGGAGTACCACGTCGATCAGCGAAGTCACGTTGATCTCGATGTCCTCGCTGCGCCTGGCGCTGAACTTCATGGCTGGTCCGTTCCGGCAAGGTCGCTGGCTTCGCGTTCACCGTGCAGCACTTCGACGAGCTTGAGCGCCTCACATTCCATGGCAATCACCAGGCCTTCGACGTGGTGCCGCAGGTGGCGGTGGAAGTAGAGCGCCGGAATGGCCACTACGAGGCCCGCCGCAGTGCTGATGAGCGCCTGCCCGATGCCGCCTGCAAGCTGCGCCGGATCCCCCGCGCCGGCTGCTTTCAGCGCGGCGAACATCTGGATCATGCCGAACACGGTGCCGAGCAAGCCCATCAGCGGTGAGATGGCGGCGATGGTCCCGAGGGTATTGAGGTGGCGTTCGAGTTCGAAGACGGTGATGCGCCCCGCTTCCTCGATGCTTTCCTTGATGATTTCGCGGGTGTGCCGGCGATTGAGCAGCCCCGCCGCCAGCACGCGCCCCAGCGGCGAGCCGTTGCGCAGCTCGCCCAGCGACCGATCGTTGAACTGCCCCTTGCGCAGGGCTTCCCACACCTCGGCGACCAGGTGGTCAGGGACGACACGCTGCCGTTGCAAGGTCCAGAACCGTTCGATGACGATGGCCATGGCCACCACCGATGCCAGCAGGATGGGCCACATGACCCAGCCACCGGCCTTTATGAGTTCAAACACGCCCTTGGAAACTCCCGGTTTGGGCGGACGCCTGCACGGCCCCGCGGGTCCCTCTGAAATTACCAAAGCGCCCCCCTGCAGGGAAGCCGCTTGCGATCAGCGTGGGCGCCAGAAGCGTGCCGCGCGTTCCCGCTCCCGTTCGATCTGCACGCCGTCGGGCCGGAATTCAATCCTCACGGCGCCATCGGTACGCGTGTCGAGCACGCCGCTGCCTTGAGCTCGATAGCGCGCGAGCACCGCTTGCGCCGGATGGCCGAAGCGGTTCCGGTAGCCGGCCGAGAACACCGCCCAGCGGGGCTGTACCGCCTGCACGAAGGCCGCGGTCGACGACGTCGCGCTGCCGTGATGCGGTACCACCAGCACCGTCGCCCCGAGCGGCACGCCCCGCGAGAGCAGTGCCCGTTCGGCGGCAGCTTCGATGTCGCCGGTGAGCAGGAGGCTTTGCGCGCCCATCGCCACCAACAGCACGCAGGACAGATCGTTCTCGCGCGCATCGGCGTGGGGGCCTGGACCGGGATGCAAGACCTCGAAGCGCACGCCATCCCACTGCCAGGCCTGCCCTGCCGCACAGCGTGCCACTCGTCCGGGCCAGCGGTGGCGGGGGTTCAGGGCCAGGGACCGCACGGGCAGGCCCGCCAGCACTGCCCCAAGGCCGCCAGCGTGGTCGTTGTCCGGGTGGCTCACCATGATCTGGTCGAGCGTGGAGTGTCCGCGCGCGCGCAGGAACGGCAGCACGATGTCTGCGCCCGCATCGCGGCCGCCACGGGCGTGCGGCCCCACGTCGAAGACCAGCACATGCGTCCGGGTCTCGACCACCACCGACAGCCCCTGCCCGACGTCGAGCACGGTCGCCGTGAACGTACCCGTCGGCGGCCGCTCCACCGGTTGCAGGAACAGCGCGGCAACGAGCAGCGCGGCATACCACCAGCGCCCACGGCCAAACGGCAAGCACAGCGCGAGCAGGCCTAGCGAGGTGAGGAGCACCACCAGCAGCCCCGGGGTCGGTACCAGGGGCCAGGCTGGCGCGTAGCGCGCAAGTGCCTCCAGCCCCTGCCAGAGGTGACGCCACGCCCAGGCGGCAAGCTGCCAGCAGCCCTCAGCCCAGGTGGGTCGGAGCGGCTCCAGCACCATGCCAAGCAGGACCAGCGGCACCACTCCCCAGGTCACCAGCGGCACCAGCAGCGCGTTGGCAAGGGGCGAAGTCCACGCGATGGCCGGCGTCACCATCGCCAGCATCGGCGTGAGCGCGAGGGCCAGCTTGAAATGGGTGCCGGCCCAGCTACGCAAACCGCCCACGGCGCGATGTGCGTGGCCCAGCAGCGCCAGCGCCAGCACCGCGCCGAAAGTCAGCCAGAAGCTCGCGGTCAGGCAGGCCAGCGGATCCACCGCCAGCACTACCGTAAAGGCGAGCAGGAGACCGTCAGGGTCGAGCAGCGCGTGGCCCTGCCATCGCCGCAGCGCCAGCATGGTCATCATCAGGAGCGAGCGCTGCGTCGGCACCGTGAGCCCGGCCAGCACCGCATAGACGCCGGCACCGGCAAGGCCCACCAGCAGCGCCAGTCGCGGTGCTGCACAGACCCGGCCCAGCCCAGGAATCGCAGCGACCACGCGCGCCGCGGCAAAGCCGGCTGCCAGCCCGACCATCGCGATGTGCAGGCCGGAGATGGACACCATGTGCGTCGTCCCGGTGTCGCGTAGCACCTGCCACTGCCGGTCGCTCATGCTCGCGCGGCTGCCCACGCCAAGTGCCGCCAGGATGCCGGCTTCTTCAGGGACCGGCACCGCCCGGGTGATCGCCTTGGCGAGGTGCGCGCGCAGGACGTCCAGCGCGCCGTCGAGGCGGGGCGGCTCGCAGTGGTTGGCCGGGTGCGGGATCACGCGGCCCTGGGCGTCGATGCCGGCGGCAAAGAGCCAGGTCTCGTAATCGAAGGCGCCGGGATTGAGGGTGCCCCGCGGCATCCGCAGCCGGACATAAAGCTTGCAGTGCGCGCCGGCAGGCACGTCGAGCGCGCCGTCATAGGTGGCAAGGGAGAGCTGTCGCAAGGTCGTGCGGGTGTCGCGACCGTCCTTGGCCAGGCGCGTGACGGCAAAGCCAAAGCGGGTACTTGCTGGATTGGTGTCGGGGATCCCGAGCACTCGCCCTTCCACCTGCACGGATACGTCCTCGAGCGCGACGGGGAGGCGGGCCTCCAGCGCCCACTGGGCGCGCACGCATGCCCACAGCAGGCCACACAGGAACAAGGCAACACACCGCCAGCGACGGCCGAGCGCGAGCAGCACGCCGAGCCCGAGCGCCAGCAATACGGGCACGGACGGCAGCGCGGGCAGGCCGGGCACGACCAGCACGCCCAGCACGAAGGCACACATCCAGAACCGCATGCATCATCCCTGAGAGGCGGAAACGCTGGTGGAAGAACGCGGGCAAATTCCTGCTGCCCCCGGATGCTGGCTATCATAACCACCCACCCGCCGCCTGAGAGGTCGTGTCGGAGCCTTGCATGCAAGGCCCGCCCCACTAGCGCCCATGGATCTCCGTCGTTACCTCGAAGCACGCCTGCCGCAGCGCGACGCCCTGCTGGCCAATCGCTGGCTGGGGCGGTTCGCGCACCGCCTGCATGACCCCGCCCTGTGGCATTTCGGTCGTCGCGGCGTGGCCCGCGCGGCAGGCTACGGCTTCATGATTGCCTTCGTCCCGATCCCTATCCACATGCTGCTGGTGTTTCCAATCGCCTTGATCCGGCGACTCAACATCCCGGTAGTGGTGGGCTCGCTCTGGATCACCAATCCGGTGACCTGGGTGCCGATGTTCTACTTCGCCTATCGCGTGGGCCTGTTGGTCACCGGCGGAGCCGCGCACCCGGTCGACGCCCTGCCGCTCGCAGCCGACTGGCACAGCATTGCCGTGGTGCTGGATCGGATCTGGTTGCCATTGTGCCTCGGCTCGCTGATCTGCGGCGTGGCGGCGGGGCTGGTGGGCTATACCGTGATCGACGGGCTGTGGCGGCTCAGCATCGCGCGCCGCTGGCGGCATCGATCGGCGAGCCGGAAAGCCCCGACTTAAACCGCGGCCCAGCGGCCGTCGACCAGCCGCATCACGCGGTCCATCTTCGCCGCGATGGTGAGATCGTGGGTCACCAGCACCAGTGCCGTGCCTTCCGCTGCCCGCATGTCCAGCATCGCCTGCAGGGTGCTGGCTGCCGTGGTGGCATCGAGGTTGCCGGTGGGTTCATCCGCCAGCACGCAGGCCGGTCGCATCACCAGTGCGCGTGCAATCGCCACGCGCTGGCGTTCCCCGCCCGACAGTTCCGCCGGTCGATGCTGGAGTCGCGGGGCAAGGCCGACCCGCGCCAGCAGCGCTTCGGCGCGGGCACTGGCCTCCTTGACGGTGGCGCCACCGATGAGCATCGGCAGGGCCACGTTCTCCAGCGCGGAGAATTCAGGCAGCAGGTGGTGGAACTGGTAGACGAAGCCAAGCTGCCGGTTGCGCGCGTAACCACGGCGGGCCTCGTTCATGCGGGCAAGATCCTCGTCGCCAAGGCAAACCCGGCCGGAGGTCGGCAGTTCCAGCCCACCCAACAGGTGGAGCAAGGTGCTCTTGCCGGATCCCGAAACGCCAAGGATCGCCACTGTCTCACCCGCCGTCACCGCGAAATCGAGCCCTTTCAGCACTTCGACTTCGAGCACGCCGTCGATGTAGGTCTTGCCGATCTGCTCGGCCCGGAGTACCACGGGGCGGGAGGCATCATTCATGGCGCAGGGCTTCCGCAGGTCGGATGTGGCTGGCGCGCCAGGCCGGATACAGGGGCGCAATCAAACAGAGCGCCGTCGCGACGACCAGCGCCACCACCACGTCTCTGAGGTCGAGTTCCGCCGGGATCCTGCTGATGTAGTAGACCTCGGGCGAGAGGATGTGGAAGTGGAAGATGCGCTCCAGCGTGCCGACGATGCGCTCGACGTTGAGCCCGAGGACCACGCCGAGGGTACCGCCGAGGATCACGCCGGTCAGGCCGATGATCGAGCCTTGCGCAAGGAACACCTTGAGGATGCGGACCGGGGTGAGGCCGAGGGTGGCCAGGATGGCGATTTCGGCCTGTTTCTCGCCCACCACCATGACCAGGGTCGACACCAGGTTGAAGGCCGCCACTGCCACGCTCATCAGCATGATGACGAACATCACGATTTTTTCCGTCTGCAGCGCGCGGAAAAGGTTGGTATTCGTGGCGGTCCAGTCGGTGGCGCGAAGCTCGGGCAGCCCGGCTTGTAGCGCCGTCGCGACCCGTGGGGCGTCGAACGGATCGTCCAGCCGCACGCGCCAGCCACTCATGCGTCCACCCGTACGAAAGACCCGCGCGGCGTCGGACAGTGCGATGAAGGCGGTGGCCTCGTCGTATTCCTGGACGCCGGCCTCGAAAAGGCCCACGACGGTGAAAACCTTGAGCCTTGGCAGCACGCCTGCAGCCGTGCGCATAGGCTCGGGCAACACGAGGGTGAGGCGATCACCCAGCTTCACCCGCAGTGAATTGGCGAGCCCGCGCCCGAGCACGATGCCGAAACTGCCGGGGGTGAGCGCGGCCAGCGCGCCCTGCTTCATGTTGGCGTCGATGCGCGTGACCCCGGACTCCATGCCGGGTTCGATGCCGACGATGCGCGCCCCCTGGACGTCGCCCGCGAAAGTCAGGAGCGCTTCGGCGCTGATATAGGGCGCAATGGCACGTACGCCGGCCGTGCCTGCAATGGCGGCATCGAGCCTGGCTTCGTCCTGCACCCAGCCCGCCGGGCTGTCGAGCGTGATGTGCGCGGCCATCCCGAGCAGGCGTTCACGCAATTCACGCTCGAAACCATTCATGATCGACAGTATGGTGATGAGCGCGGCGATGCCGAGCGTCACGCCACCAATCGAAATGGCCGAGACCAGCGAGACGAAACGCGTGCGCCGGCGAGCCCGGGTGTAGCGCCAGCCGATGAAGGCTTCTACAGGAGTGAACATGTGCCGCGATTATAGCCACGCGCTTTCCCCGGCGCGCCCGCAGACTTCGCCGTCCACAGCCCGGAACCCCGCCAGATGAAGCTCCTCGCCCTGGAAACCGCCACCGACGCGTGCTCCGCCGCGCTGCGCATCGACGGCGAAAGCCTGCAGCGGCTTGAAATAGCCCCCCGGCGCCACACTGAACTACTGTTGCCGATGATCGAATCGCTGTGCGCAGAAGCGGGCATCAGGCTGGGCGCGCTGGACGCGATTGCCGTCGGGGTAGGCCCCGGCGCCTTCACCGGCGTGCGCATTGCCACCGCGATCGCCCAGGGCCTTGCCTTTGCCCACGAATTGCCGATGGTGCCCGTCTCCACCCTGGCAGCGCTGGCCATGGGCGGCCATCGCGTGGCTGGCCAGGCCCACTGGCTGGTGTTGCAGGACGCGCGTCGACAGGAGCTCTACTGGGCGCATTACGAAATCACGGCCGCACCGTTTGGCATCCAGGCCCACGGGCCCGAAAGGGTGGGCGCGCCGGAGACGGTGCGGGTGCCGACCGGCCACGGCTATGGCGTCGTTGGCGGCGGCTGGAAGGTGTACGGATCCCGGCTTGCAGTCGAGGCGTCGAGCGGACGCCTCGCCGTGCTCGAGTGGCCGGAGGCACGGGACGTCGCCACCCTGGGCGAACACGGTCTGGCGCGCGGCCAGGCGGTGCCACCGGAAGCGCTCGCTCCGATCTACCTCCGCCCTGCCGTCTGAGCCGTGCGCCCGCCGGCGCAAGCCTGCAGGGGACCCCACCAGAGGCCTGGACGCCGGATGTTTCCGGTGCTTTTGACTAAGCTCCTGATCTATTTCGGCTTCGCCAGGTTATCCCCAGTTTTTGCCCAGCTTTCCGCCCCCACTCCAGCCCTTTGATGCACAGCATCTAGTGGTGGAGTGCTTGCGCGACCACATTGGCTTGTGGTGTGATTGCTAGGCTCGCCAGCTCCGCCAGAGCGCCCCTCGCCGGGCATCGAGCCTTCAGTTACACCCCGGGGCAACCGGGAATTCGCATCGGAGAACACCCGCACATGGACCTCGAAAATTCGGCACTTTCCCGGCGCGAACCCGCCTCCCGCTGGACCGCATCCGAAGGTGAAATGCCCACGCCGGCGGAACTCGCCGCGACTGCCCCGGGTGAATTCAAGGTCATCCGTCGCAACGGCAAGGTCACGCTGTTCGATGGCGACAAGATCAAGGTCGCCATTACCAAGGCCTTCCTGGCCGTCGAAGGTGGCAATGCCGCCGCGTCCTCTCGCATCCACGAAACCGTCGATGTGCTGACCGACAGCGTCGTGCGCGCGATCACCCGCCGCATGCCGGCCGGCGGCGCCGTGCACATCGAGGACATCCAGGACCAGGTGGAACTCGCGCTGATGCGCGGGGGCGAACACAAGGTCGCGCGTACCTACGTGCTGTACCGCGACGAACGCGCCCGTGAACGCGCCAGCAAGTTGCAGCAGCAGGCCAGCGAAGCCCAGCGTCCGACCCTGGCCGTCACCCGCGCCGATGGCAGCCGCGTGCCGCTCGACGAAATCCGCCTGCGCCGCATCGTCGACGAAGCCTGCCAGAGCATCGCGCACACCGATCCGGCCGCCCTCCTCGACGAAGCCATGCGCTCGCTGTTCGACGGCGTGGCGGAAGACGACGTCTCCAGGGCGCTGGTGATGAGCGCGCGCACGTTCATCGAGCGCGAACCGAACTACAGCCTGGTCGCCGCACGCCTCCTGATGGACTCCTTCCGTGCAGAAGCGCTGTCCTTCATCGGTAACCACCCCGACTTCGCCACCCAGCAGGAAATGGCGGAACGCTATCCGCATTACTTCGAGGCCTACGTCAAGCGCGCAATCGACCTCGAACTGATGGACTCGCGCCTCGGCAACTTCGATCTCAAGCGCCTGGGCGCGGCCATCAAGCCGGAACGCGACTTCCAGTTCAACTACCTCGGCCTGCAGACGCTCTACGACCGTTACTTCCTGCAGTCGGACGGCACCCGTTTCGAACTGCCGCAGGCGTTCTTCATGCGGGTGGCGCTGGGCCTCGCGATCAACGAAATCGAGCCGGAAACCTGGGCGATCGAGTTCTACGATCTCCTCTCCACCTTCGATTTCATGAGCAGCACGCCGACGCTCTTCAACTCCGGCACGCCGCGTCCGCAGCTGTCCTCCTGCTACCTCACCACGGTGCCGGACGATCTCGACGGCATCTTCGGCGCGGTGCGCGACAACGCGCTGCTGTCCAAGTTCGCCGGCGGCCTCGGCAACGACTGGACGCCGGTGCGCGGCATGGGCGCCCACATCAAGGGTACCAACGGGAAGTCGCAGGGCGTGGTGCCGTTCCTCAAGGTGGCCAACGATACTGCGGTGGCAGTGAACCAGGGCGGCAAGCGCAAGGGCGCGGTATGCGCCTACCTTGAAACCTGGCACATGGACATCGAGGAGTTCGTCGAACTCCGCAAGAACACCGGCGACGACCGCCGCCGCACCCACGACATGAACACTGCCAACTGGGTGCCGGATCTGTTCATGAAGCGCGTGGTGGAAGACGGCGACTGGATGCTGTTCTCCCCGGACGATACGCCGGACCTGCACGACGCCTACGGCCAGGACTTCACCCGTCGCTACGAAGCCCACGAAGCGCGCGTCGCGCGGGGCGAAATCCGCAACTTCCGTAAGCTTCGCGCGCAGGACCTGTGGCGCAAGATGCTCGGCATGCTCTACGAAACCGGCCACCCGTGGATTGCGTTCAAGGATCCCTGCAACGTGCGTTCGCCCCAGCAGCATGTGGGCGTGGTGCACAGCTCCAACCTCTGCACGGAAATCACGCTCAACACGTCCGCCGGCCAGGAAATCGCCGTGTGCAACCTGGGCTCGGTGAACCTTGCCCAGCACATGACCGCCACGGGCCTTGATCTCGCCAAGCTCGAGCGCACCGTGAAGACGGCCATGCGGATGCTCGACAACGTCATCGACTACAACTACTACAGCGTGCCGACCGCCCGGGCCTCCAACCTGCGCCACCGCCCGGTGGGACTCGGGATCATGGGTTTCAACGACTGCCTCTACCAGCTGCGCGTGCCCTACGCGTCCGGCGAAGCGGTGGAGTTCGCCGACAGCTCGATGGAAGCCGTGAGCTATTACGCCATCAAGGCCTCAACCGATCTCGCCGCCGAGCGCGGCAGCTACCCGAGCTTCAAGGGTTCGCTGTGGAGCCGTGGCATCCTGCCCATCGACTCCCTTGATCTCCTGGAAGAAAGCCGCGGCGGCTACTTCGACGTCGACCGCAGCATGCGCTTCGACTGGGACACGCTGCGCGACCGCGTGCGGACCATCGGCATGCGCAACTCCAACTGCATGGCTATCGCGCCCACCGCCACCATCTCGAACATCTGCGGCGTGAGCCAGTCCATCGAGCCGACCTACCAGAACCTCTACGTGAAGTCGAACCTCTCGGGCGAATTCACGGTGGTGAACATGTACCTGGTGGATGATCTGAAGGAACGCGGCCTGTGGGACGAGGTGATGGTCAACGACCTCAAGTACTACGACGGCAGCGTAGCGCAGATCGATCGCGTCCCACGTGATCTCAAGGTGCTGTATGCGACGTCCTTCGAAGTGGATCCTCGCTGGTTGGTGGAAGCCGGCTCGCGACGCCAGAAGTGGCTGGACCAGGCGCAGTCGCTCAACCTCTACCTGGCCGAACCCAACGGGGCAAAGCTCGACAACCTCTACAAGCTGGCCTGGGTCAAGGGACTGAAGACCACCTACTACCTGCGCACGATGGGCGCTACCCACGTCGAGAAGAGCACGCTGAAAGACAGCAAGCTCAACGCGGTACAGCAACCGGGCACCGCCACGCTGGCACTGGCCAGCGAAGGCCCCAAGGTCTGCCTGCTGACCGATCCCGAATGCGAAGCCTGCCAGTAACGTTGCCGCGCAACCTTTAACGGAGCAAGAAGACACATGTTGTTGTGGGACGACCCGATTGGATCTCTGAAGACGCGCGACCCGCGCCAGGCCCCGCAGGCGATGCCCGTTGCAGAACTGCTGCAGGTGGTAGGCGCCCTCGGGGAGCAACCCGCTGCCGCCCTGCCCGCGCTGGCACCTGAACTGCCGGCCATGGAAACCACCCTCCCGGTGGAAGCCGCGACCAGCGCCAAGCTGAGCGCGACCGGCCTCGAGCAGGTGGAGTTCGGTGCGCGGCGCCTCGCGGTTGACGACAAGAAGATGCTCAACTGCCGCGCCGACCTCAATCAGCTCGTACCGTTCAAGTACAAGTGGGCCTGGCAGAAGTACCTCAACGCCTGCGCGAACCACTGGATGCCGCAGGAGATCAACATGAATGCGGACGTGGCGCTGTGGAAGAGCCGCGACGGCCTCACCGAGGACGAGCGCCTGATCATCAAGCGCAACCTGGGCTTCTTCTCCACCGCCGATTCACTGGTGGCGAACAACCTGGTGCTGGCGGTGTACCGCCACATCACCAACCCGGAATGCCGCCAGTACCTGCTGCGCCAGGCCTTCGAAGAAGCGCTCCACACGCACGCCTACCAGTACTGCATTGAAAGCCTCGGCCTCGATGAAGCCGAGATCTTCAATATGTACCGCGAGATCCCGGCGGTGCATAACAAGGCCTCGTGGGCGCTGCGCTTCACGGAGAGCCTGGGCGATCCCACCTTCTGCACCGGCACGCCGGAAGCCGAGCAGCGCCTGCTACGCGATCTCATCGCCTTCTACGTGGTGTTCGAAGGGATCTTCTTCTACGTCGGCTTCGTGCAGGTGCTGTCGATGGGTCGACGCAACAAGATGACCGGCGTGGCCGAGCAGTTCCAGTACATCCTGCGCGATGAGTCCATGCACATGAATTTCGGCATCGACGTCATCAACCAGATCAAGGTCGAGAACCCGCACCTGTGGACCGAGCAGTTCCAGCGCGACATCCTCGCCCTCGTCGACGACGCCGTCGCGCTTGAAATCGCCTACGCACAGGACACCATGCCGCGCGGCGTGCTGGGCCTGAACGTGAATATGTTCGAGGAATACCTGCACTACATCGCCAACCGGCGTTGTGCGCAGATTGGCCTGGCGGAGCAGTATCCGGGGGCCACCAATCCGTTTCCGTGGATGAGTGAAGTCATCGACCTGAAGAAGGAAAAGAACTTCTTCGAGACACGCGTGACGGAATACCAGACAGGCGGTGCACTTAGCTGGGACTAATTGGGCATTAGACCAGACCTCCACGCATGGAGCTAAGCTGCATTGCATTGGTCGGCGGCCGGGCAACCGGCCGCCGACCTTTCTTATCCGTCTCCCCGCGAGACTAGCCGATCAGGATCCGCTGCCGGTCGCACCCGGCGACAGGCAGCAGTCCCTCCTCCAGCACCGATTGCCAGTACACCGGCAGCGCGCATTCGCGCAGCAGCGCCGGGAAACAGGCATCCACGTAGCCATCCGCCGACAGCACGCTGGCATTGCCTGCGCGCGGCGGAGACGCGAACTTGAGCAGCACCAGCCCGTCCGCGCCCAGCCGTTGCGCCAGCCACAGGGCAATCGAGTCTGAACTCAGGCGCCAGTCTTCGGGCAGGCCGTCGAGTTGTGCCGCCAATTGGAGATCCGGGCTCCACACGGTGGTGGCCTGGACGCTGGCAAGATCCGCTTGCCCTTCGTGCGCGGAGAGCGACGGCAGCATCGCCTTGAGTTGCGCCGCGTACAGCGCCATCGCGCGCAGCGCCATGCCGTGCGCCGCGCGATCATCGAAGCCCCAACGGGCCTGCATCCCGCGCACGGCCTCCGCATAGGGGCCGCCGCCAGGCACGATGACCCAGCGGCGCACGCGATCGCCCTCGATGCGCGCGAGCCATGCGGGCAGCGCGGCAGCCGTGGCCAGGCTACCGCCGATCTTGATGACCCACATGCCCCAGCTCCGCGCGGGCAAACACTTCCAGCATCGCAGAGGCCTTGGCCAGCGACTCTGCGTATTCCGCGTCGAGTTCAGAATCCATCACGATGCCGCCGCCAGCCCAGCAATACATGCGGCCACCGTGGACCAGCAAGGTGCGGATGGCGATGTTGGTGTCCATGTCGCCGTCGGCCGAGACGTAGCCGATGGCGCCGCAGTAGATGCTGCGGCGCTGGGGTTCCAGCTCCTCGATGACTTCCATCGCGCGGAGCTTGGGCGCCCCGGTGATCGATCCGCCCGGAAAGCAGTCGCGGAGCACCGTGAGCGCCGCAACCCCTGGCGCCACGCGCGCGCGCACGGTGCTCACCAGGTGGTGCACCCTGGCAAAACTCTCCACCGCGAAAAGCCGCGGCACTTCCACGCTGCCGATCACGCAGTGCTTGCCCAGATCGTTGCGGAGCAGATCCACGATCATCACGTTCTCGGCGCGATCCTTCGCGCTGCCGGCAAGTTCGCTGGCAAGCGCGCGATCGACGTCCACCGTCGCGCCACGCGGTCGCGTGCCCTTGATGGGCTTCGTCTCCACCATGCCATCGCGGACCAGCAGGAAGCGCTCCGGCGAGGAACTCAGCACGTGCCCCTCGGGCAAGGCGAGGTAGGCGGAATACGGCGCGGGGTTCAAGGTGCGCAGGCGCAGGTAGGCGTCCCAGGCTTCGCCGCGCACGTCGGCTGAAAAGCGTTGCGTGAGATTGACCTGGTAGACGTCGCCTTCCCGCAGGTAGTGCTTGATGCGATGCCACGCTTGCGCGTATTCGGCGAAGCTGGATTCGGGTTGCACGTGCGAGATGACTTCGAACTGGCTGCCGTAGGCCGCTGGCGTAAGCGCAGGCTGCGCGTCCCAGGCCCGGAGCACCATGGCCGTGTCGCAGTGGGCCGCCGGATGAATCCGTAGTTCGGCATGCTGCGCCTCGTGATCGACCACGATGGCCCAGCCATAGAGGCCGAGCGACATTTCCGGCATGTCGAGGTCGCGCACGGCGTGGGTGGGCAGCACCTCCACGCGACGACCGAGATCGTAAGCGAAGTAGCCGAGTGCTCCGCCGTTGAAGAAGCCCTCGCTGCCGGTAGCCGGCAGGCAGCGCGCCAGGATGTCGCCCACGAGGGAGAAGGGATCACCTTCGCCCACCGTCGCCTCGCCGGCCACGGTCACCGTGGTCAAGGCGCCGCGGGTCACCACGGTGGCAAGTGGATCACAGCTCACGAGATCAAACCTGCCGCCGTCGCAGCGATCGCGACAGCTGTCGAGGAACACGAACCACGGACGGTCCTTGAGGCGCCCGAGGTGGGTGGCGACGTCACGCTGGTAGCTAAGCGGGATCCGGGTCATTGCCATGGCAAAACCTGCCCAAGTCTCGCGACGGCCACGGCCGCTGCATGGTCGCTGGCGCCCGCACGGAGCGGCCCGGGCAGATCCAGCGCGTCGCCAAATTCAAGGTAAGGGTGCCCGCACGTTGCCGCGATCCGGCGAGTGAGGAAGCGCCCGATGCCTGCGCCGACCACCAGTACGCGGGGCGACGGCGCCACGCGCCGAAGGGCCTCGGCGAGCCGCGCGCGCTGCAGGTCGGCCAGGTGGTGGGCCAGGACGTCGAGCGCGAGCGCCGTCCCGGCGTTGCAGTCGTCACCCACCATGCGCGCCAGTCGCGCGGCGCTTTCGGCTCTGGATTTCCCACGCCCGTCGGCACTGGCCTGCAGGTCGGCGCCGACGGGAAGTTCGCCCGTGAGGCGGTGGACGTCGGCGGTGCTCGCGAAGTACTCGGCGGCGAGGCTTTGCGTGAGCCCCCTGTAGGGCACGCGCGCTGCCAGCGCCATGACCGGCGTCCGCACCACGCCCTGGTAGACGAGTTCATCACTCGCGAGGCGCGTGCGGTCGTCCTGGCCCACGGTCACCACCCTGCCCGCGCGGATCGCGATGACATCGGTGGTGGTGCTGCCCACGTCCACGAACACCGCGTCGGGTCGCACGGCCGCCACGGCGGCAGCGCTGGCGTGCCAGTTCATCGAAGCAACGTCCTCGGCCCTGGCGTCCGCCAACGGCAGGAACGCCGGTTGACGCCCGTAGACGCGCGCCGGAATCCCGGGGAAGCGCACGGCGAACCAGCCGAGGATGGCGCGCACGCCCGCGTCCCGCGCCGCGAAGAGATCGCACATCTCCCCCGTCATGGTGAGGGCGTGTCGGCTGTCGGCGAACAGGCCTGCTGCCTCGAGCGCGCCCACGGCCGCGTCCAGCTGGTCGAGCCCCTGCCACAGCGCACAGGGCAACACCCGCACCCAGCGCAGTTCGCCCGCCGCGGAGAAGGCCGCGAGCTTCAAATGCGCCCCGCCGATGTCCCAGCCGATCACCTGACTCATCCCGCGATCTCAACGCACAATGGCAAGCCTGCGCCGGCCGCGCCGGAATCCTCGACCTGCTTCAAAGGAACTCCCGATGCATTGCATTCCCGTACTGGATCTCATGGGTGGCGTGGTGGTGCGCGCAGTGCGCGGCGAGCGCGCCCACTATCGCCCGCTGGTCTCCACCCTGACGGAGTCTAGCGCGCCACTGGCCATCGCGGCGGCACTCCGCGCGCGCTTCGACAGTCGGATCTTCTACCTCGCGGATCTGGATGCGATTCTCGGGCAGGGCGACAACGACGCGGTCGTCCGTCAATTGGTCAATACGCACCAGGACTGCGAATGGTGGCTGGATGCGGGGTTCTCGGAAGTAGCGACCTTGGCGCGCTGGGCATCGGTGCGGAACCTGCACTGCGTGCTGGGGAGCGAGTCCCTGCGTTCAATAGCGCACTACCGGGCACTCCACTCAGCGCAAACCGACATCCTGTCGCTCGACCGCCAGGGCGAGGCCCTGCTCGGCCCGCCCGCCTTGTGGCAGGACCCTTCGAACTGGCCCGGTACCCTCATCGCCATGAACCTCGCCCGCGTGGGCGCGGCGACGGGGCCGGACTTCGATTACCTCAGGGAATTGCGCTTACGCGCTCCGGACGCACACCTCGTCGCCGCGGGTGGCGTGCGCGATCTCCAGGACCTCGCGCGACTGCAGGCCGAAGGGGTCCATGCGGTGCTACTTGCTTCTGCCCTGCACGACGGGACGGTTGGTGCGGAAGAGATCAAGGCGCTGGCTGGCATCAAGGGCCAAGGCAGCGGATCAGCTACACAGGATCCGGCGATGCCCATGGAGGGATGACCGCAACCGCCACGCGAGGCTCGCCGCCCTCCGGGCAAAAGTGATCCCTGCGGACGTAGACCGGGCGCGCGCCGCTAGCGCTCCCAAAGGAGCAGTCGGTCTGGTGTCGGGAATGAACCAGGCACCGATTGACGCTGCGATGAGCTTCCAGCCTGGCGGGTTGCCAATCGCGATCAAAAACCTGGTCACCTAGATCAGGGCGACGCCCCAGCCCACCATCACCCCGCCGATCACGGCGTGCGCCAGGGCGATGGTTCGCGCTGGCTCCTGGCCAAAGCGCTGGATTGCGCGCCCGGGGTCCCGTAGACCATGAGCGAGAATCCCTGGCGCGTTTCGACCGTGCCGACGGCTATTCTCCAAGCTCCGTGATGAAGTCATTGGAGGCCATGACCCGCCCGTAGTACGGGAGCAGTTCCCGGAGGGTCATTTCGCTGTATTCGCCAAGCATCCTGTCGACGCAATCGGACAGCACGATCACGCCGTAGTCACGTTCGTTGGCACTCCGGGCCGTCATCTCGATGCCGAAATTGGTCGCAAGCCCAGCGAGCACGACGATATGGCGCTCGAGGTTCGTCAACAACGTCACGAACTCGCTACAGGTGAAGGGATCGACCTTGGCGTTATCAATTTCGAACTCAAGGCGATGATTCCGTGCTTGCAGTTCATCGAGCGTCCGGGCACCCCATTCGCCCCGGACCGCCATGTTCTCCTCCGGCAAACGCAGTACGCGACCGGAGCCCCGCACGTAGCCGCCGCGCCTCACCCGCAACTCAGGATGGCCGGGACGAAAGGTTTCGTTATGGATGATGATTGGGATGCCAAGGGCCCGACACACGTCGGCAACGCGGACAATCCTGTCTTTCGTATCCGGGGAGGGCAGGGTGTTTCGCGTGAACTGGTAGCCCCGACCCTCCGGATGCCAGAAGTCGTTCTGGAGATGCGTCAACACGAGGACGACGTCGTCCCTGGGTACTCGTTCGAATTCTGCTGACATGGATGACGGCTCCCGGTGGCGAAGGCAAAAGCGGACTCTCTGGCTGTGCAGTAGTCTAGACAAATTCAAAAATTCAAGGACACCCATCGTTTGAACTGAGCCGGGCAACGGCTCGCGCTCCGGTCTGCCTCGCTCCCGGGCGCGCAGCCACGTACGCTGAATGCCGTTGTTCGGCACTACCTGGCGAGCAGATAGAGGCATGTCGCCAATGACGCTGCTGATATCCCGAGCGACACCAATACGATGACTTTGTAAGCAGCCACCTGTTTCTGCGCTTCGAGCGCTGCCCCTTCGAGGCCCTGGATAGCCTGCTGCATCTTTTCCGCCAGTACGTGAATTGATTGGGCGTTTTGAGTCGCCGCGCCCTGGAGTTCTTCGATCTGTTTGGCCACGACGGGGTCGGACTTGACCGCTTCGGGCTTGGCCGTGAAGGCGGGAATGGCGGCCGTCGCGATCTGCGTAAGGTAAGGCGCCACTGCTTTGATGATTGTTAAAAACTGTATAGCCATGGCCACCGCCTATTTGTATTTTCATGCCGAACATTTTCGGCTGAGTGATCACCACGAAACACGCGTGCCCACCATCCCTAGAACTTTGACCCCGGCTGCTTCAGAAACTCGATTTCTTCCGGTGTCGACTCCCGCCCGAGTAATTCATTGCGATGTGGGTAGCGACCAAACCGATCAATGATGGCTTTGTGCTGCAGCTCGAAGGCATAGCTGTTCTCGGGGGCGTGATCGCGATACAGGGTTTCCGCCAGCTGGTGGATCACTTTGGATTCGCTGTGCATGTAGGGCATGAGCATGGCGCCGCATTCAATTGGAGAAAGCACTGCGAGTGCATCCCGAGTGACTGCCTCTTGAGCCAGGACCAGCGCCACCGGGTCTTGCGAGAAGGCTTGCGAGGTGCCCCTGTGAATGTTTCTCGAGAACTGATCTAAAACGATGATCTCCGCCAATCTTCCATGGGGCGTCTGACGCCAAGTAAAGCATTCTCCGACAGACGCTGCCCGTAATAGCAGTCCGAACCGGTTGCGGACCAACACGTCGAAATCGGGATCGGCAGTCCACCATGACTTGGAGCTGATCTCCGTGAACCAGAAGGAAAGCACGTCTTGATGAATCGGTGGGGTCATGGGTTGGAGTTTCCGATTTCCGTTCATCGCGATCTCCCAGGGGCTCGGTACGACTGGTTGCGTGCCCTAACGCGCCATTGAGCGGCGCCGGAGCGCGCAGCACGGAGGCGTCTGCTCCAATGGCTGGTTATGTGGCACTATTGGCATCTCTTGACTAGCCAGTGGGGAAGGCCAGATGACGTTCACGCTTCATAACATGCCACTCGCTCTTAACTGCTACAAGGTGCGACTTCTCTGCTCCTTGCTTAGGGTTGATTACGAGCGGCACTCCATAGACCTGCTCAAGGGCGAGCACCAGACGCCTCAATTTTTGGCTGTCAATCCTTTCGGGCAGTTGCCGGTCTTGCAGGCAGGTGAGCTCATAATTCGGGACTCCCACGCAATTCTTGTTTGGATTGCCCGGAAGTTTGGCGGCGGTGCGTGGATGCCTTCGGATATCGATGAGGAGGCACTGGTCAATAGCTGGCTTTCCGCGGCGGCCTATGAGATCCGTCTAGGGCCATATGACGCGCGGCTCAAGAAGTTGTTTCCTTGGCTGTGCGTAAATGCCGATGCGGTTGAAACCAATACTGAGCGAGCCCTGCGGCTTTACGAACAGCGGTTAGAGAATAGAGATTGGATTGCGCTCAACCGCCCTACCGTAGCGGACGTTGCGCCTTATCCGGCACTTGCACAGTGTGGCGATGGCGATATCAGCCTGGCAGCGTATCCGGCAATTCAACGGTGGATGGCCCGGGTTGAAAATCTGCCCGGGTTCATAGGAATTCTCGATTGAAGATGATGGCCGGGGCCGGCAAAGAAATTTCGAGCGGAATTTCGAGGACACCCACCCTATTGAGCGCAAGCCTCCGCCCGATTTAACCTGCGGCTCGTCGGCAAGGACGCCGTCGGTTTCCTAGGGCCTGTTGATCTTTCGCATTACATTGGCAACCACACCATCACGAACGCGAGCGCAAGCATGCTGGCGAAGTTGCGCTCAAGCTTGT
>JAYTTZ010000254.1:0-4627 GCA_043744805.1 Gammaproteobacteria bacterium | reverse complement strand
CAGAAGCACAAGTATCCCTTCGACGACCTGCTCGACCGCGACTACGACATGCAGCACATCGTGCAGGCGCTGGACGACTCCGCGGCGCGCGTCATCAAGCGCGCTTCCATCGTCATGCCCACGTAAGCGGGGAGACCCGAACCATGAGCGCCCTGCAAGGTACGTTGGTGATTTCCCTGGAGCAGGCGGTGGCGGCTCCCTACTGCGCGCGCCTGCTGGCCGAGGCCGGCGCGCGGATCATCAAGATCGAGCGCGAGGAAGGCGACTTCGCCCGCCACTACGACACCGTGGTGAACGGCGAATCCGCCTATTTCGTGTGGCTCAACACCGGCAAGGAATCGCTGGTGCTGGACGTGAAGAAAACCGGGGACATGGCGCTGCTGAAGCGCATCATCGCCAAAGCGGACGTGTTCATCCAGAACATCCGGCCGGGCGCGGTGGAACGCCTGGGTCTCGGCTGGGAGGAGGTGCAGAAGATCAATCCGCGCCTCGTGATGTGCAGCATCTCGGGTTACGGCGACGCCGGCGAAATTGCGGAAATGAAGGCCTATGATTTCCTCGTGCAGGCGGAAAGCGGGCTTTGCAGCGTCACCGGCTCCCCAGGCGAACCGACGCGCGTCGGCATCTCGGTCTGCGACATCTCCACCGGCCTCACCGCCTACAGTGAAATCCTGCGCGCGCTGCTTGAACTCGGGCACACCGGGCGCGGGCAGCACGTGGAAGTTGCCCTGTTCGACGTGATGGCGGAATGGATGGCCGTGCCGCTGGCCTACTACAAGTACGGCAACCAGCGCCTGACCGGCACCGGCCTCGATCACACGCAGATTGCGCCCTATGGTGCGCATCGCACGAAGGATGGGCTCATCATCATCGCCGTGCAGAACCAGCGTGAGTGGGTGAACCTGTGCAAGGTCCTCGGCAAGCCGGACCTCGCCACCGACGAGCGCTTCGCCACCAATCCGCTGCGAGTGCAGAACCGACCCGCGCTGACGGCGGAGATCGAGGCTTTCTTCACGCAGTACACCCGCGCCGAACTGGCACCGCTGCTCGACAAGTGCGACATCGCCTACGGCCGCATCAACTTCGTGGACGATGTTTGGCAGCATCCGGCGTTGAAGACGAAGGAAGTGGTCTCGCAGGGCAAGTCCTCCACTTTTGTCCGGCGGGTCTGCGATCCGGGCACGGCAATCCGCGAGGTCCCGACATTGGGCCAGCACACCTCGGCAATCGACGCCGAATTCAAGGACTGAACCAACACGAATCCGGGCGGCATTTCGTCGCCCTCAAACAAGAAGCACCAAGGGGAGAGCGCATGAAGAAGACACAAGCACTACTGGGCAGCCTGCTGCTGGCAACTGGCATGGTGGCCGCGCAGGCGGCGGATAACTGGTATCCGTCCAAGTGGGGTCCGGATGACGAACTGGGCGCTGCCAACATGAACGGCCCGGAACGCACCCTGGAAGCCGCCAAGCTCATCAAGACCGGTAAGACCTATCGGCTCGGCATCGAGACAAACTCCAAGACCCCGTCCTATGCCCCGCGCTATTTCCACCTCACCGTCTTCACGCCCAACCAGTCACCGGGCCAGTCCCTGGGCGAGAACAAGTTCAACTTTGCCGACGACATGTTCGCGGGCTGGATGGGCACGGGCTCGCAGCTGGATGGCCTCGGCCACGCCGCCATCGATGACGTGTACTACAACGGCAAGCACGGGCGCGATTTCATCCGCGCCGACGGCCTCACCAAGTTCGGCACGCACAACCTGCCACCCATCGTGACCCGTGGCGTGCTGATCGACATGGCGGCCTGCAAGGGGACGGATCTCATTGCCGAAGGCACCGCCTTCAGCAAGAAGGATGTCGTGGACTGCGCCGCCAGCCAGAAGACTGAAATCCGCAAGGGCGACGTGGTGCTGTTCCACACCGGCTGGCTCAACCTGCTGGGCAAGGACGATGCGCGCTTCGGCAAGGGCGAGCCCGGCATCGGCAACGAGGCCGCGGAATACCTCGCATCGCTGGACGTGATGGCGGTGGGCTCCGACGGCTGGGCGCTGGAAGCCATTCCGGGCGAGAAGAAGGGCATCCTGTTCCCGGTCCACCAGACGCTGCTCGCGAAGAACGGGATCTACATCCTGGAGAACATGGATTCCCGCGAACTCGCCAAGGACAAGGCCTATGAGTTCATGTTCGTCCTCGGCGCGCCGCGTTTCACCGGCGCGGTGCAGGCGATCATCAACCCCATCGCCATCCGCTGAGGCCGTTCCCGCGCCCGCCTCGCGGGCGCGGGTTTCAGCAATTCCAACCTGATTCCCACACAGCGAACCGCCATGACCAGCATCACCATCGATGGCCCCTATTTCGAAGATTTCAGCGTGGGGCAGGTTTTTGACGCCCCCTCGCTCACCTTGACCACAGGCCATGCGGCGATGTATTCGGCACTGTTCGCCGACCGCATGCGGCTGCCGCTCGACCAGCACCTGTGCCGCAAGGTCACCGGCGACGAACGCTGGCTCGCGCATTCCTACCTTGTCGTGCATCTCGCCGCTGGCCAGACGACCTATGCCTCGCAGCACGTGAAGGGCAACCTTTTCTACCGCGGCCTCGTCCTGCAGCGGCCGGTGTTCCTGGGCGATTCGCTCTACACCACCACCAAGATCGTGGGCCTCAAGCAGAACAAGGCCAAGCCTGGCCGCGACGCCACCGGCATGGTGGCCCTCGAGATGACGACCGTGAACCAGTGTGACGAAGTGGTGCTCCACTTCTGGCGCTGCCCGATGCTGGCCTGCCGGAACCCGGCGGCGGACACCGGGCACAACGATGACTTTGGCTGGATCAAGAATTCGTTTTCCGCCGACGAACTGCTGGAGGTGCTGCCGAAGGGCTGGAACCTGGCGGCCATGGCAAGCGAAGTCACCGGCCTGCGTTCGCCGCAATTGAAGGCCGGCGACGCAGTGGACATCGGGCCGCGCGACACCGTCACCTGCGCGCCGGAACTGGTGCGCATGTCGCTCAACATCGCCTACACCCACACCGACGCCACCCGGAGCTACCTCGGCCAGCGCCTGGTCTATGGCGGGCACACGATTTCGCTGGCACTTGGGCAAATCACGCGCGCCCTGCCCAACCTGCTGTCAATGATCGCCTGGCGCTACTGCGACCACCTCGGACCGGTGCTGGAAGGCGACATCATCAGCACGCGCTTCAAGGTGCTGGATGTCATCGAAACGCCGGGCGGAGGTCGCCTGTATGACCTCGACGTCGAAGCCTTCGCCACCCGCAAGGATTCAAGCGGCGAATACAAGACCGAGAAAGTGCTGGCCTGGGGCCTCGTTACCTGGGGCGCGTGAGCCGCTGGTGGAGCCACGCGGGGACCGTGAGCAGTCCCACGCAGGTCGCCACCAGCAAGACGCTGGCCGCTTTCGACTCGAAGGCAAAGGCGGTAGCGGCGTAAGCCAGCAGCACGTGGAAGGAAAAGACTTCCAGCGAATGGCTGCCAAGGAAGGCCAGCCAGCGGATCCGGGCCGTCTTCGGCACGCTGGCCAGGGCAACCACCATCAACTGCACCGCCACCAGCAGGTTCAGGAACCGCAGGGCACCGACGCTGTGCTTGCTCAGGAACACGTGTAGCGCCGGTTCTACTTCCATGAGTTCGTGGCGCATCGCAAAGAAGATGCAGGCCAGGAGGCCGCAGACGGCGCTCATGGCTGATCCCAGTGCCCAGCGGGGTGAACGCCCCACCAGCCACATCCCCAGGATGAAAATCGCCTGCCAGGCGAGCACGTTCGGCCATACCGAAACCACCGGCGAGAAGGTCTTCGCGAACCAGCTGACCGGATCCCAAATCTGTGCCAGCGCCCACAGCAGCGCGCTCCCGAACAGCAGTTGGCGGCTGCCGCTGGGTGTGGACAGTGCGCGCAGCCACCATGGCGCGGCCAGCATCATGAGGACGTAGCTCGGCAGGACGTCAAAGAACTGCGGTCGGTAGATGAGGAGACCGCTCCAGAGCACGAGGCTCGCGGTGCCCAGTGCGTGCAGATCGCGGGCGCGCTCCAGCCACGCGCCGGCATGGAACACCCCGAGGACTGCAAGCAGGAAGACCAGCGCAAGACCCGAGAGGTGGTACACAACCAAGGCCCGAACCCGCTTCAGCGTCCGCTGCCACAGCAGCACGGAGGTGGCCAGCAGGCGGCGGTGCACCAGCGCGTAGGTGTAACCCGAAACGAGGAAAAAGCCTTCCATCGCCGACACGAAGCCAATGGGCTCGCTGCTGTAGCGCGTGATCCAGGGCGGCGCGATGTGATCGATGGTCATGATGACCAGAAAAAGCCCGCGCAAGGTGTCGATGCGCGAATCGCGCACGGGCACAGACAACACCGCGGGTTCGGAAGGGCTCACCGTCAAACGCCAGCCGTGTGGCCTCCATCAATGGTGATGCAATTGCCATTCATGTATCTGGAGGCGTCCGAGGCCAGGAAGATGAGCGCGCCATCGAGTTCGTCCGGCGTGCCGAAACGCTTGGCCGGCACGCGTTGGCGCAGGCGATCGCCGGCTGCGCTCTGCAGCCACTCCTCGTTCATTTCGGTGATGAAGTATCCCGGCGCCAGGGCATTGACCCGGATCCCGCGCGA
>JAYTTZ010000253.1:0-4658 GCA_043744805.1 Gammaproteobacteria bacterium | reverse complement strand
AAGGTTGGAGGTCCGAGGGTGACCAGCCGCCGGTGGTTCTTGCGGGGTCCTTCGATCCGGCAAGCGAAAAAAAACCGGTGGCCTCGTGGCCACCGGTCTTGTCGAGCAAGCGCTGCCTGGTTGCGTGCCTTACAGCACGGCGCACACCGCGTCGCAGACATAGTCCAGGTTCGACTGGTTCACGCCTGCCACGTTGATGCGACTCGAATCCACCATGTAGATGCTGTACTCCGTCTTCAGACGCTGCACCTGCTCCTTGGTGAGACCCAGGAAGGAGAACATGCCGCGCTGGTCGGGGATGAAGTCGAAACGCGTGCTCTGCAGGCGGTTGCGGAAGCTCGCGGCCAACTGCTCGCGCAGCCCATTGATGCGATCGCGCATGGTGCCCAGCTCCGCAGTCCAGGCGGCGGTGGCTATCGGATCGCGCAGGATGCGGCCGACCAGTGCGGCGCCGTAATTGGGTGGCATGGAGTACACGCCGCGCGCCACGTTCTGCGCCTGGCCGAACACCACGTCGGCCTGGGCAGGGGTCTCGGAGATCAGGGACAGCGCGCCAACGCGTTCGCGGTAGACACCAAAGTTCTTCGAGCAGGAGCTTGCCACCAGTAGCTCCGGCAATGCGGCGGCCAACTTGCGGACCCCGTAGGCATCTTCGTCCAGGCCCACGCCAAGGCCAAGGTAGGCGAGGTCGACGAACGGCGTGAAGCCGCGGCGCAGCGCGATTTCGGCGATGTGATCCCAGTCGGACGAGGCAAGATCGACGCCACAGGGGTTGTGGCAGCAGCCGTGCAGCAGCACCAGATCGCCGGCCGGAATGGCTTCGAGGGCGGCGAACATGGCGTCAGCTTTCAGTGCCTGGCTGGCGGCGTCGTAATACGGGTAGACCTTGATCTGGAGGCCAGCGTCGCCGAGCAGGGGCACGTGGTTGGCCCAGGTCGGGTCCGAAACCCAGATGGCCGCGCCGGCCTTGGCACGGTTGAGCAGTTCGGCGGCGACACGCAGCGCGCCGCAGCCACCAGGTGCCTGCAGGGTGCGCACCCGGTTGGTCGCGCGGACCGCGTGGTCGGCGCCGAAGATGAGTTGTTCGATGCCGGTGTCGAAATCCGGATCGCCGGCAGGGCCGACGTAGGTCTTGGTGGTTTCCTCGGCGCGATGTGCGAGGTCGGCCTGCTTCACGCAGTCGAGGATGGGCGTGTGTCCCGCTTCGTCCTTGTAAACGCCAACGCCGAGGTCAACCCTGCGCGGGTTGTGGTCCAGGCGATAGGCGGCCAGCAGGCCAAGGATGGGATCAGGGTTGAGTGCTTTGAGTGTCTCGAACATGCGGGCTTGACTCTCCGTCCATCGGCACGCCCGATGCGCGCCGTTCGGCAGGCCGCGAATGATAGACCCGGTGCCGCACCAAGGCTATGCAGAAGCTGGCGAGCGAAGCACCGCGGTCGGGCGGAGGTTAAGCACTGGAGCTCGACTACGGGGTCGAGGTGCCTGCGCTGCGCGGATTCCATGCGGGGATGCATGCCGCCTGGCGGCGGCCAGGTTGTGTCCTACGACTTGAGGGTGCTTAAGGTCCACGGTGTCGTGCCTGCATGGAGGCCCCGCCTGGGCCCCATCCCACGCGGCGTGCGCCTGCGCTGTTGGCCGCACGACGCGGCTGCGGCCTGCGTTCGGGTCAACGCTAGCGGACGAAGCACCGCTGTCGGGCGGAGGCGAAGCGCAGGGCGTCCAGTTCGGCGTCGAGCTGTCCACTCCGCGCTGATTCCAGGTACGACTGCATGCCGCTCAGTGGCAGGAAGGCGAAGCCCCAGGGGTTGATGGTGCCAACGGCCATGGCCACGGCGTTGCGTGGGTCATCGCCATAGGCGGGTCGAACGCCCAACTGCGCGCGTTGCAGGGCCAGCTTGCGTTCGTAAAGTTCGTTGCAACTGAGTACGGGAGGGACTGCCGGCACGGCCGGTCGCGCGGGGCCTTCCAGCATGCGGCCGATGTCGTCCACTCGGTCCTGCGCGAATTGCGCCGCGCGGTGGCCCGTCTGGCTGAAGTCGGGCGCGGCGGCGCAGTTGAAGGAAAGTGCCAGCAGGCTTGGGAGCAGGCAGTTGCGCATGGTGTCGCGGTCCCCGGGATAAGCGTTATCCCGGCTAGCGGCCTTTGCTTGCGTGGCCTTTAGGGTTCCGGGTGGACAGCGTGCCGGCAGGCTTGCGCAAGCATCGGGATACTGTATATAAAAACAGTATCCCGGAGCTGCCCATGCCTGATCCCGCTTACGCCGAACTCTGCTGCCTCAGCAATTTCACTTTCCTCGAAGGCGCCTCGCATCCGGAAGAACTGGTCCGTGAAGCCGCGGCGCTCGGCTACGCCGCGCTCGCCCTGACCGATGAATGCTCGCTTGCCGGGGTGGTGCGGGCGCATGTCGCGGCGCGCGAAGTGGGGCTCAAGCTCATCATCGGGTCGCGCTTCACCCTCGGGGATGGCCTCCAGCTCGTGCTGCTGGCGCCCGATCCGGCCGGCTATGCGCAACTCTCACGGCTGATCTCGGTGGCGCGACGCCGCTGCGACAAGGGCAGCTACGCACTCACCCGCGTAGATCTCGAAGCCGCCAGCGACAAGGTGCTGGCCCTGTGGCTGCCAGGTCCGCAACCTGCGGCGACCGACGCCGACTGGTTCGTCCGGCACTTTGCGGGTCGCGCCTGGCTTGCGGTCGGCCGCTTCCACGACGGCGACGATCGCGCGCGCTTCGAACGTCTCCAGGCGCTGGCCGCCGCCACGACGCTGCCGCTGGTTGCCACCGGCGAAGTCCTGATGCACGTGCCGGCACGGCGTCCGCTGTGCGACGTCCTGCAGGCCATCCGCCTGCGGCTGCCGCTGGCGGCGGCGGGCTTTGCGCTACCGTCCAACAGCGAGCGCCACCTGCGGCCGCGCACGCAGCTGGCGCGGCTTTATTCACCCGGATTGCTCGAGGAATCCCTGCGGATCGCCGAACGCTGCGGCTTCTCGCTCGCCGACCTGCGCTACGCCTATCCGCGCGAACTCGTGCCCGCCGGCCTCACCCTGGCCCAGCACCTGCGCGCGCTCACCGAAACCGGCATGGCAAGGCGCTGGCCCGGGGGCGTTGCGCAGAAAGTGCACGCGCAGGTGACGCACGAACTCGCGCTCATCGCGGAGCTCGGTTACGAGGCGTTCTTCCTCACCGTCGAGGACATCGTCCGCTTCGCGCGTGCGCAGGGGATCCTGTGCCAGGGCCGAGGCTCGGCGGCCAACTCGGCCGTGTGCTACTGCCTGGGCATCACGGAGGTCGATCCCTCGCGTATGGAAATGCTCTTCGAACGCTTCATTTCCCGCGAACGCGGCGAGCCGCCGGACATCGACATCGACTTCGAGCACGAGCGGCGCGAGGAAGTCATCCAGTACATCTATCGCAAGTACGGGCGTACCCGGGTGGCCCTGGTCGCCACCGTCATCTGCTACCGCGCCCGCAGCGCCATCCGTGACGTGGGCAAGGCGCTGGGTCTGTCGCAGGAGCAGGTGGAGCGCATTGCGCGCAACCTTTACTGGTGGGATCGGGGCATGGACCTCGACGAGCGCCTGCGCGAAGTGGGCTTCGATCCCGACCAGCCGGTCATCCGTCGCCTGCTGGCCTTGGTCGGGCAGTTGATTGGCTTTCCCCGGCACCTCTCGCAGCACGTGGGCGGCTTCGTGATGTCCGATGGACGGCTCGACGAGCTGGTGCCGATTGAAAACGCCGCCATGCCCGAGCGCACGGTCATCCAGTGGGACAAGGATGATCTCGATGCGCTCGGCCTGCTCAAGGTGGACTGCCTGTCGCTGGGCATGCTGTCCGCCATCCGCCGCGCGCTGGATCTGGCGAGCGCCTTCCGCGGCAAGCCGCTCGCGGTTGCCGACATCCCGCCGGACGATCCGGCGACCTATGCCCTGGTGCAGCGCGCCGACACCGTAGGCGTGTTCCAGATCGAATCGCGGGCGCAGATGGCCATGCTGCCGCGCCTGCGCCCCCGGTGTTATTACGACCTCGTCATCCAGGTGGCGATCATCCGGCCGGGCCCCATCCAGGGTGAGATGGTGCATCCCTACCTGCGGCGTCGGAACGGCGAGGAAGCCGTGGAGTACCCCAGCCCCGAAATCCGCGGCGTACTCGAGCGCACCCTCGGTGTTCCCCTGTTCCAGGAGCAGGTCATCAAGCTGGCGATGGTGGCGGCCGGGTTCTCGCCGGGCGAGGCCGACCAGCTGCGTCGATCGATGGCGGCATGGAAGCGTAACGGCGGGCTTGACCACTACCGCCAGCGCCTCATCCAGGGCATGGGCGAACGTGGCTACGACGCCCAGTTCGCGGAGCGCCTGTTCAACCAGATCAAAGGCTTCGGCGAATACGGTTTCCCGGAATCCCACGCGGCGAGCTTCGCGCTGCTGGCCTATGTCTCGGCGTGGCTGAAATGCCACGAGCCGGCCGCCTTTCTCGCCGCGCTGCTGAATAGCCAGCCGATGGGCTTCTACGGGCCTTCGCAATTGATCCAGGACGCCCAGCGCCACGGGGTGGAAGTACGGCCGGTGGACGTCAACCACAGCGACTGGGAATGCAGCCTGGAAGCGGGCAGGGCGCCGGGGGAGCCCGCCGTGCGGCTTGGTTTCCGGCAGGTGAAGGGTTTGCC
>JAYTTZ010000252.1:0-4667 GCA_043744805.1 Gammaproteobacteria bacterium | reverse complement strand
TGCCTGTTGGGCCGATCCTCTTCTACCTGTGCCGGCGCGTCGCCCGCCACCCCGGCATCAGCGCCGGCGGCCGCATCGGCTGGAATGCCTTCAGCCTTGCCTACTTCGTGTACTGGGGAGGGAACTGCGTCTGGAATTTCTACGAAGGGGTCCTGGGGATAGATCCCTTCCCGTCCATTGCGGATGTGTACTTCCTCGCGTTTTATCCACTGGCGATATTCGGCCTGAGCATGCTCACCGAGCGCCTGCCCAATGCGCGCGACCGCAGGAAATTCCTGCTCGACTGCGCCTGCGCCGCACTAAGTTCAGTCGGCGTGCTGTGGTATCTCGGTCTACGCAACGTGGAAATCAAAACTGAAGTGGGCATGGCCGGACTTATCGTCAGTGCGGGCTACCCGATCGTCGACGTGCTGCTCTTGATTGCAGTTTTGTCCGCCTTGCTGAAGCGCCATCAATCCAATTCGGGAGCCTCGTTGACCCTGCTTGCCGCCAGCTACGTGGCGATGTTCTGCGGTGACCTGATCTTCCTTGTCCCCGCCCTCGAGGAGCAATACTCCAGCGGCGGCGTGGCTGATCTGTTCTTCCAGGTCTCTTACGTACTGGTCACGGCCGCAGCCGGTTACCAACTCTTCAGGCGCGACGATGGCGCTACAGTGCGACGCGCCGAGGTGGCTTACCAGTTCCAGACGATGCCGTATTTTTCGGCGATCGCGGTATGTGCCCTCCTGGTTTGGGAGATCCGGAATCAGTGGAGGACGGCCGATGGCGTGCTGACGCTGATCGCCGTTTCCACCACCGTGCTCGTGATCGGACGGCAGATCCTCGCCATGCGGGAAAACTCCGAACTCTCGGCGGCCAAGGCGACACTCGTCACCGAAGCGCGCTACAAGTCGCTGGTCAAGAATTCTTCCGACATCGTCCTGGTGCTCAGCGAGTACTGCAAGATCAGCTTTGCCACGCCGTCCATTCACCGCGTATTGGGCATTGCGCCGGAAGATGGCGTCGGCATGCTGCTGACGGATCTGGTTGAGCCAGAAGACGTACACGATGCGAGTCACTTCTGTCGAGATTTGATTGAAGACGCGGCGCTGACCGGCCCGGTCGAATGGCGAATGCGCGGCGCCCACGGCGAGACCCGCCATATCGAGGTCATCGGGTCCAACCTGCTGGCGGACACCAACGTCGTCGGCCTGGTGCTGAACCTGCGGGACATTTCCGAGCGGCGGCGCCTCGAAGAACAACTCAAGCAGCTGGCGTTCACCGACACGCTGACCTTGCTCGCCAACCGGAATCTCTTCAACGAACAACTTGGCCTGGCGCTGGCACGCTGCGCGAGAGGCAAGGTGGTGCCGGCCCTCATCTTCGTCGACCTCGACAACTTCAAGAAGATCAACGACACACTTGGCCACGAGGCAGGCGACAAGATCCTCGCAATGGCCGCACAGCGCCTGATCCGCGCCACGCGAAGTAC
The DNA here is from genome assembly GCA_043744805.1 of Gammaproteobacteria bacterium. Lineage (GTDB taxonomy): Bacteria > Pseudomonadota > Gammaproteobacteria. The sequence goes on along the minus strand of JAYTTZ010000252.1, from coordinate 3,196 downwards.
CGACATCGTCGCGCGTCTCGGTGGTGACGAGTTTGCAGTTCTCATCGCAGACGACTCGTCCGATGCCTATATCCACGGCCTTGCCGAACGTTTGATCGATCTCTTCTCGACGCCCTTCGAGCTGAACGGCCGCCAACTCACGCTGTCGGCTAGCCTCGGCATCGCGCTCGGCGAAGGCGGGATTACCCCGGCGGAGTTCATGCGGAACGCCGATCTTGCCATGTACCGTGCGAAGGCCCAGGGCAAGAACTGCTATGAAATGTACCAACCCGCGATGTACGCCAACCTGCTCCAGACGGTGACCCTCGAGACTGAAATGTCGGCCTCCCTCGAGCGCGGTGACTTCGTGCCGTACTTCCAACCCATCATCGACCTTGAAAGTACGCAAGTCGTCGGCTTCGAAGCACTGGTCCGCTGGCATCATCCAAGCCGCGGCATCCTGTTCCCCAACGCCTTCATCCACATTGCGGAGGATGCGGGCCTGATCCAGCGTCTCGGCCGTGAAGTGCTGTTCGCGACCTGCCGCCGCGCCGCCGAATGGCTGAAGGAATTCCCGCCGCAGCGCCTCAAGCACGTGGCAGTGAACGTTTCCGCGCGCCAACTCGAGAACGCGGATCTCGTGAACGAGGTACGCATGGCCATCGAAAGCAATGGACTCGACCCCTCGATCATCGTGCTCGAAATCACCGAGTCAGTGCTGATGCAGAACGTCGCGCTTGCGGTTGAAGAGTTGAACCGACTGAAGCAGTTAGGGGTCAGGATCGCGCTCGATGACTTCGGTACCGGTTACTCATCGCTTAGCCACGTGCATCGCTTCCCCATCGACATCCTCAAGATCGATCGGTCGTTCATCGAAGCGATGAACACGGACGACGGCCTGGCCCTCGTCCGCGCGATCATGGGTCTGGCCAAAACCCTGGGCCTGACGGTGGTTGCGGAAGGTATCGAGAGCAAATCACAACTGGAGGAACTCCAGCGGATCGATTGTCCTTTCGGACAAGGTTACTTCTTCGGGAAGCCGGAATCCTCGGAGACGACCCGCCAGATGTTGGCGGCAATGACCCCGCGTGCGCGCCCGGGATCCGTTACGAACGAGGGTACTGGGCAGAGGCTGCTTCGCTTGGTAGGGGATTAGCCCAGACCTCACCACGGCCCATGCCTTGCCCAACCCGATCGGCTTCACGATCTGTCGGCGTTTCCCAGGCAGGGCCACCCGCATCTCCCACGCGGTCCATCACGCGATAGGCTCCGAGATGGCGACGCAGGCGTTCGGGGTAAAGCTGCCAGAACTCATCGCCTTCCCAATCCTCACGTTCCGCCGGAACGATCAGCGGCTTCTGGCCGGCGTCGGCACACACCGCGTCGAAGGCCGGCAGGAAAACATCCTGCGTGAATTCCCGCTCCGCCCCGGACAACACGAAGGTTTCGAACAGGATCGCGTGGCCAATGAACAGCGACAGGAACGCGTTGTAGTACCCGGCTGCGCCGAGGCCTTGGTCCTTGAACCACTTCGAGCAGTCGACCAGGGCCTCTGGCGGCAATTCCGGACATTCATCAGCCAGCAGGCGATGATGGAAATCTATCAGGCTCTCGCCCGTGATGATCTTGATGTCGCAGAGGGGACGGCCGTTCTCCGCATCGAGATCGAACAGGGACACATAATCTATCCGCCGCCCCCCTTGCCGCCCGAGGCCGGAATAGAAGCCTGGTCGCGCAAGTGCGAGCTTGTCGCGATTACGGGTCAGGAAGCGATCCGCGTGGTATTCGAAAATCACCAGGGGTAGCTGGTGTTGTGCCGCGAGCCGGATGACGCGGCGGATTTCGTAATTCGCCGTGCCGACCTGCCGGAAAATCACGCCGACCGGAGTGCTGCCGTCAAGCACTGACGGCACGGTGACGCCGGTGACGGTGCGGCTACGCGAACCGCGCGTCCGGGATTGCCGTTGTTGCAAACTGGCGATGGCGTCCGGCAAGGTCGAATAGACATGCGCCCCGAAGGCGTCCCGATCCATCGTCAAGACGGGGGCGTCGATTGGTAGCGCGGCATTCATCGTCAGTTCACTTCACGAACAAGAACTGCCAGACGGTAGCAAGCGCTATCCCGATGGCAGAGGCAACGAACGTCCAGTAGAGGTTGGCGACCAGTACCGCCAATGAGAATACAGACCAGTCGCGACGGGTAAGTTGCCCGAATTTCCCGCGGCGATGAACGGCCGTTGCAATGAAAGGGTCTTGCAGTATGCACAGCGCAACGAAGATGGCAGGCGCGGGCCACTGGCTGATCCGATTCAGGACGCGGGTCAGGGGCCCGGGCGATGGATGGGCCTGCAACTTCTGCAGCAAGCCCGCGCCAACCCAATCGATATGCATCTTCTCGTAGAAGACGAGGGTTGCAGCGCACTGGACAAAGGACAATAACGTCATGATCGCACCGCCCTGCAAGAGTCCGAACCGGTAAACCACGTAGACATAAAGTACGTGGTCGAAGAACCAGTTGAAGCTTGCGTAAAGCGAGTGGCCAAGGCCAATAGCCGGCAGCTGCCGCCAGATCTCAGGGGCCAGCGGTTCGGCCGCAGCACCGGAAGCAGACCCAGCCTTGGGTGAGAGTCGAAGGAAGACCGGCATAAGGACGTTGGACTCTACTCTGCCATGGGGGTTATCGGCCGCGCTGCGGATCCCGCGTGCCGGCCAAACGAAGGTTCTCATTTAATACGTTTCGCGCGGTTCGGACCGACATACCCAATTCGAAGTAGCTCACTTGGTTCTAACACCAGACAAGCTGGCAAGAGCCGTTGCTCCAGCATTACAGCCACGCGGCCAGTTGCCACTCGGCGGCTATTGCCTTCGATGGCGCGGATGCTGCCCGCAGATGAATCCCGGGCCCTGCGCCGCATGTCCAGACAGGACGCAAGGCGCGCCTTCCAGGAGTGGCGCCAACGCCACGCGAACTGCTAGCTTTCAGGGCCGGTTTGACAGGCAGGAAAACAGATGCCAATCCACGCTATGCGCGACAGTGATCGCACCTCGAGCCGCGACGGGTGCGGGGCACGCGCCCACGACGTCAGTAAGGCGCAGGCGCCGATTGACCCCATCCAAGGGCCGTCATCCGCCACCGGGGCGGCGCAGTGAGCGGCCGCAAGCAGTTGCGCCTCGGCGCCTTCATGCGCCCGGCAAGTATCCACACGGCGGCCTGGCG
>JAYTTZ010000251.1:0-4694 GCA_043744805.1 Gammaproteobacteria bacterium | reverse complement strand
GCGTGCCGGTGGAAATCACCATGCCGGGTCGCAAGGTGAAGTTGATGGAAAAGAAATGGATGAGCGCGGCGCAATCCCAGATCATGTCCGCCGTGCTGCTGCATTGGCGGAGTTCGCCATTGATGCGCGTGCGCAGCATCAGTGCCTGGGGATCGGGGATTTCATCGGTGGTGGTGATGCACGGCCCAAGCGGCGCGCTGGAATCAAACGCCTTGCCGCGCCCCAGTTCGTACCAGGTGAAGCCTTCGGGTGTCGTGCGCACCTGGCGATCGCGGGCGGTGACGTCGTTGATGATCGTGTAGCCGAACACGTGCAAAAGGGCGTCCTCGACGGGGATGTGGCGACCGGGCTTGCCGATGACGATCGCAAGTTCGGTTTCGCAATCAAGTTTCGTGGTAAGGCGCGGGTCGTGGACGATTGGGTCGTTCGGACCCACCACGCAGTCCGCGGTCTTGAGGAAGAACTCGGGCTCGCGTCCGCTGAGCGGCGTATTCTGCTTTTCCTTGATGTGCGCGCGATAGTTGCTGCCCGCGAGGATGATGGTGCTCGGCAGGAGGGGAGCGAGCAGCTTCACCGACGCGAGGGGCCGCCACGCGGAAGGCTCGGCCCGTCCAATCAATTGATTCGCCAAGGCGAGCGCGGGTTCGCCGGCCGCAATGAACGTGCGTGCCTCCGCGAACAGGGCCTTTTCCCGTTCTGTGCCAGCGCCGAGCGCCGCAATCGCGTCGAGCACCTGCTCGCCCCGAAGGAATCCGATCCGGGTCCCGTTCCCGTCGCGGAAAGTGACGAGTTTCATGCAGCTGGCCTCCATGGTTTGTCGTGGGTGTGGTGGTCGAATGCTAGCGGGTTTGCTTGCCTCTCGCGCAGAGCCCGTGCTAATCCTGCTGGTGCCGGGCGCAGGCCATTGCTTGCGGCAATGCATCAAGAAAATCAAAACACTTCACGGGGAGCCACCGAGCCATGTCCGCCTATCCGCACCTGTTTTCGCCCTGGACCCTGCGTCACACGGAGATTCGCAATAAGGTGGTCTTCCCGCCTACGTGTCCAACCTGGGTGAGCGATCCGTGGAGCGGCCTGTTTACCGACATGGCGGTGGATTACTACGCGGAGCGCGCGAAAGGCGGCGTCGGCCTCATCATCATCGGTGGCACCCACGTGCATCCGTCCTCGCTGGCGGCGCCGCTCATGATGCCGCAGCTCTACAACGACAATCAGATCGAACCTTTGTCGAAGATTGCCGAGGCCGTCCATCGCCACGGTGCCAAGCTCGCGATCCAGTTGTGGCATTCCGGCGTGCGCGGCTTCCCCACCTACAAACAGGCGGCCGGCTACGATCCCGATGCGACCTGGTACACGGTGAGCCCGAGCCAGGTGCCGCTGGGCGAATTTCCCGGTGCGTCCACCCCGAAGCAGCTCGACGAAGACGAGATCGAGGAGATCCTCGCCGCCTATGGCTCGGCCGCAGCGCGCGCGATGGCGGCCGGACTCGATGGCGTGGAACTGCACCTGTCCCATGGCTACCTGCCCTGGCAATTCCTTTCACCCCTGTACAACAAGCGCACCGACGGCTGGGGCGGCAGCTACGAAAACCGCCTGCGTTTTCCCAGCGAGGCGCTGAAGCGGATTCGCGACGCCATCGGCACCAAGCCTTTCCTTGGCTACCGGATCAACTCCACGTCCTTCTGGCCGGGCGATCTCGAAATCAACGACGTGCGCAAGATCGTGGTCGACATCGAGCAGCGCAATGACATCGATTACGTCAATGTGTCCGCTGGCGTGCACCACACCTTCATCCACACGCCGATGGAATTCCAGGGCGGCTGGGAAAGTCCCTACGTGCGCCAGATCAAGGAAGTCTCCAGCAAGCCGGTGTTCCTGGTAGGGCGCATCACCATGCCCGACGTCGCCGAGCATTTGCTCGCCACCAACAGTGCCGACGCCATCTGCCTCGCCCGCCAGTTGTTCACCGATCCCGAATGGGCCAACAAGGCGCAGCAGGGCAAGGCGGAGGACATCCGTGCCTGCGTCGCCGCCAACTTCTGCTGGAAGAGCGTCAGCCGCGGCGGTCGGGTGCAGTGTGTCTACAACCCGACCATCGGACGCGAAGGCCAGTGGGGCGCTGGCAGCTTGATCAAGGTCGCGAACCCAAAGCATGCGCTGGTGCTCGGTGCCGGCCCCGCCGGCCTCGAATACGCCCGCGTCGCCGCGGCCCGTGGCCATCGCGTCACCGTGCTCGAAGCCACCGAACACACCGGCGGACACGTGCGGGTCCAGGCTCTGCTGCCATCACGCACCGAGTTCGGGGAAATCGGCCGCTGGCTGGCGCAGCAGGCAGGCAAGAACGGCGCTGATATCCGCACGGGTGTTGAAGTCACCGAAGGCAACCTCGACACCATCCTCGCCGAGTTCCGCCCCGACCACGTCGTGGTCGCGACGGGATCAAAGGGCGCGGTGGACGGCTTCCAGGGCTGGACGGCCGATGGCCTGCCGGGTTGGGAGACGGGCAACTGCCTCACCTGGGAGGAAGTCGTCACCAATCGCGCAAAGTCTCCGCCCCGATCCTTCCCGGGCCACGCCATCGTCATCGACGATCTGGGTGACGTGGCCGGTCCGCTTACTGCGGTGGCGCTGGCCGAGGCCGGCGCGGCTTCCGTCACGCTTGTCACCCGCTGGCCGATGGTCGGCATGGAAACCATGCTTGATGTCTATTTCGAATGGATCATGCCGCGGGTCTACAAGGCGGGCGTGCGCGTGCTCGCGGATCATTTCGTGAAGCGCATCGACGGTGAACGGATCCACCTCTACAACGTCCACCACGAGGTTGCGGAGATGGATTTGCCGGCGGACTGGATCGTGATGGCCACCGGCCGTCGTTCCGTGAATGCGCTGTTTCCGATGCTCAAGGCGCGGGGCGTGTCGGCGGAAATGATTGGCGACGCCACGGCGCCGCGCTACACCTACGAAGCGGTGTACGAAGGGCATCGCCAGGGGCGCAAGTTGTAGGGGAAGCCGTTCCAGGCCCAAGGGGGGGTGGGCCATGCTTCCAGCTGATGTGGTCAAGGCCGTTCTTACACCATTCTCCGCCCGGATTCCTGAAGCTTCCAATTCGACCCCACCGCCGCCGTCGAGGGAATTCGGGACAGGCATCAATCGTCGGCGTCAATCGCCCCGGGGCAGGCCTCAACCGATTAAACCGGAAGATCTGCAGGACCCGGCCTGTACCTGGCCAGGACTTCAGGACAACTGTTTGGGTCCGCCAGGACCTTCCGTATTGCTCGACCCTGACAGTGGGCGGCAGATCTGGCACCCGGTAGGGCCGAATGCCTGCAGCCGCAGGTCAGGTGAAAAAGCGGTTGGCAATCCGCGGCAGCCCAAGGTTCTCGCGCAGCGTCCGACCTTCGTAGGCAGTGCGGAAGATCCCGCGCCGCTGCAGTTCAGGGACCACGCGGTCAACGAAGTCGTCGAGGCCCTTGGGCAGGAAGGGGAACATGATGTTGAAGCCGTCGCAGGCCTGGGTCTCCAGCCATTCTTCCATCGCGTCCGCGATGCTCACCGGAGTGCCGATGAGTTCAAGGACGCCGTAGCTGCCGCCCACGTACTGCGCGAGTTCGCGGATGCTCATGCCCTCGTCGCGCGACATGGCGATGAGACGCTCGCGCGCGCTCTTGCTGGCGTTGGTTTCCGGGATTGCGGGTAACGGGTCATCGAGCGGATAGCCGGAGATATCGTGGCCCAGCAGTACCGAGAGGGATGACAGCGCGCTCTCGAGGTAGACCAGTGAATCGAGTTTCCGCTTGATTGCGCGCGCTTCGGCCACCGTGTCGCCAATGACCACGAAGGCGCCGGGCAGGATCTTGAGGTGGTCCGGATCGCGGCCCACTGCGCGCATCCGGCCCTTCACGTCCGCGTAGAAGGCCTGGCCGGCGGCCAGAGTATTGGTGGAGCCAAAAATGGCTTCTGCCGTTTCGGCCGCGATTTGCCTTCCCGCATCAGAGGCGCCCGCCTGGACGATCACCGGCCAGCCCTGGATTGGCCGGGCCACGTTGAGCGGACCCCGCACCTGGAACTCCGGGCCTTTGTGTTCGAGCACGTGCAAGCGGGCCGGATCGAAGTAGACGCCAGTCTCCACGTCGCGGATGAAGGCATCGTCCGCCCAGCTGTCCCACAGCCCGGTGACCACTTCGTAGAACTCGCGCGCGCGGCGGTAGCGGGCGGCATGTTCAAGATGTTCCTCGCGGCTGAAGTTGAGCGCCTCGTGGGGATTTGCCGAGGTCACGAGGTTCCAGCCGGCACGCCCATTGCTCAGATGGTCCAGCGACGCGAACTTGCGCGCGATGTGGTAGGGCTCGTTATAGCTGGTGGACGCCGTGGCGATGAGGCCGATGTGCTTGGTCAACACCGCGAGCGCCGGGAGCAGGGTAAGCGGATCGAAGGACGTCACGGTGGCGCTGCGCTTGAGGGCTTCGATGGGCATGTTCAGCACGGCGAGGTGATCGGCCATGAAAAAGGCATCGAAGAGGCCGCGTTCGAGCGTCTGGGCAAAGCGGGTGAGGTGCTCGAAGTTGAAGTTCGCGTCCGGGAAGCTGCCGGGGTAGCGCCAGGCCGCCGTGTGGATACTTGCCGGGCGCATGAAGGCGCCGAGGCGCAACTGCTTGCGGCCGCTCACTGCGCCGCCCCGGTGGCGGATGACGGCC
>JAYTTZ010000250.1:0-4722 GCA_043744805.1 Gammaproteobacteria bacterium | reverse complement strand
CGACGACGAAGGTCGGATGGCCTGGCGCTATGCCGGCGATCTTCAATGGACCGCGATGGGCGAAACCGCCGAACCGCCGCGTCAGCTGAAGTGGGCGGTCGGAGGTTCGTCGCGGGCAGGCTTTCCAGGCAGGCCCGGGGCGGAGCAGGCGCTATGAAAGCCGGCGATCGCATTTTTCCTGGCTGGAATCGGAATCGATCCACATCATCCGGGAACCCGTCGCATGAACTCGCCGCCACCCGACCAAGCGGTGCCACCGCAAGCACATCCGCGCAAATGCTGGCCTTAGCGCAACACGCAGCACGCGTGCTGCATCAGGGTGGATTGATCGCGCTACCCACGGAAACCGTTTACGGCCTCGGCGCGGATGCCAGCAACCCGCAGGCGGTAGCGCGCATTTTCGCGACCAAGCAGCGCCCGGCGGATCACCCGCTGATCGTGCATCTTGGCCGTGCGTCGCAAATCACCGACTGGGCACGAGACATTCCACCGGTGGCCTGGCAGTTGGCCGAGGCGTTCTGGCCGGGGCCCTTGACCATCATCCTTGCACGCGCCCCTGGCGTGCTGGACGCGGTGACGGGCGGGCTGGACACCGTCGCCCTGCGCGTCCCCGATCATCCGCTGGCGCTGAGCGTGTTGCAGCAGTTCGGGCGTGGCATTGCCGCACCCTCGGCCAACCGCTACGGGCGGGTGAGCCCGACCTCGGCTGACCACGTCCGCCAGGAGTTGGGAGATGCCGTCGATCTGCTGCTGGATGGCGGGCCCTGCTCGGTCGGCATTGAGTCGACGATCGTCGACCTGTCAGCGGGCGCCATCCACATTCTGCGCCCCGGCGCCATCACCGAGCAGGACCTTCTGGGCGTCACCGGCAGGCCGGTAGTCACCCATGCCAACGCTATCGTTCGCTGCCCGGGCGCGAAGAACTCGCACTACGCGCCCAAGGCCAAGGTATTACTGAGCAGCGCAGAACATGCCTCGCAAGACGTGGAAAGATGGCGTACACGCGGCTACTGGGTCGGCTTGCTCGCCGCGCAGCGTCCGCAAACCCTCGGCGATGACGTGCCCTGGCTCAGCCTCAGCCCGCATGCTGCCGAGCAGGCGCGACAACTCTACCTACGCTTGCGTCAAGCCGATGACCTGGGGCTGGATGTGTTGGTCGCCGTACCCCCGATGGATGCCGGACTGGGACACGCGTTGTGCGACCGCTTGCGGCGGGCGGCAGGGCTCGGCGATGCCCGACATGCCCTGAACGAAGATGGCGCGGTGGGAGAGACCACTTGATCGTCAAGGGTCCGCAGAACTTGGCCGAGACAGCGCCCGCGGCAGACCATGCGCGGAGCGCGCAGGCCACCGACTTCCCGCACCTGGCGGCGCTGGAAAACGAGGCCATCTTCATCTTTCGCGAAGCGGTGGCCGAGGCGCACAATCCGGTGCTGTTGTTCTCCGCGGGCAAGGACTCCACCGTCTTGGCGCATCTGGCTTTGCGCGCCTTCCATCCGGCCCGGCCACCGTTTCCGCTGCTGCACGTCGACTCCACCTGGGAGTTCCGATCGCTGATCGCCTTCCGCGATGCGTTTGCGCGCAGGCATGGCTTCCAGCTCATTGTCCGCGCCAACGAAGAGGGGCGCGCCGCCGGCATCAATCCATTCGATCACGGCGAGCGCTACACCCACAGCATGCGCACCGAACCGCTCAAGCGCGCCCTCGACGAGGGCCAATACGATGTCATCTTCGGCGGCGCCCGGCGCGACGAGGAAGCCTCTCGCGCGAAGGAGCGCGTCGTGTCCGTGCGCAACGCCAACCACGCGTGGGATCCGCGCCAGCAGCGGCCGGAGCTCTGGCAGCTCTACAACATGCGGCTGGCCCACGGACAGTCGGCGCGTGTGTTTCCGCTTTCCAACTGGACCGAGGCCAACGTTCTGGCCTACGCCCTGGTTCATCAGATCGAGTTGGCGCCGCTCTATTTTTCTGCACCGCGCCCCGTGATCGAACGTAACGGCACCCTGATCGTCGTCGACGAAGAGAGCCGCATGCGGTGGCAAACTGGCGACGATGTACAGGTCCGCAACGTGCGCTTCAGAACGCTCGGTTGCTGGCCCGTCACCGGCGCCATCGCCTCGGAAGCTGCAGCACTGGACGCCATCTTGCAGGAAACGCTGGGTTCGGGAAGCTCGGAACGCAACGGACGCATCGGCGATGGCGAGGAGGGAGGCTCTCTTGAGAAAAAGAAGCGTGAAGGCTACTTCTAGCCCGCTCTATCGTGACCGGACCGTGGCCCTGCTCACCCAGCATGGCAAGGAGCACATCATCGCGCCAGTGCTCGGCGCCGCCCTCGGCTGCCGGGTCGAACGCGTCGGCGGCTACGACACCGACCTGCTTGGCACCTTCACCCGCGACATCCCTCGCGCCGGCACGCAACTCGAAGCCGCCCGAAAAAAGGCGCGCCTTGGCATGCAACTCGCTGGGCTGCCCCTCGGCCTCGCCAGTGAGGGTGCGTTCGGGCCGGACCCGGTGACCGGGCTGTTTCCGTGGAACGTGGAGTTTCTGCTGTGGGTCGACGACGCGCGTGAGCTGGAGGTGGTCGGGCGGGCACATGGCAAGGCGAACTTTGCGCATACGCTTGTCGCCGACTGGACTGCCGTGGAAACCTTCGCCCGCCAGTGGGGATTCCCCGAGCATCACATCGTCCTGCGTCCGGCGCGAAACGACGACCTGCGTATCCGCAAAGGCATCTGCCACTGGACCGAACTCGAAGCCGCTTTCGCCTGGGCACGCGGGCAATCCCCCAGCGGTCAGGTGTTTGTGGAAACCGACGTACGCGCCCACGCCAACCCCACGCGCCAACAAACTATCCGCCTCGCCGCCGACGACCTGGCCGCCAAGCTGGGCTGCCTGTGTCCGGTATGCGAAGCACCGGGGTTCTGGATCGTCGAGCACCTCCGCGGGCTACCTTGCGAAGACTGCGGCGCGCCGACGGAGGAACCGCAAGCCGATGTGTTCGGGTGCGTGAAGTGCCCGCATCGCGCGACCCGCGAGCGCACTGACAAGCATGCTGCCGATCCCGCCCGCTGTGACTACTGCAATCCCTGACCGCAACCAAGGAGAACTTTATGCTTTGTCCCGCCTGTAGGCAGGTGAGCCTGCCCATGACCGATCGGCAGGGGATCGAGATTGACTGTTCCCTGCAGTGCCGAGGTATCTGGCTCGACCCCGGCGAACTGGACCGGCTGATCGAGCACACGGAACAATGCGTGGCTCAGTCCCAGAAGACAGCGCCGACAGCCCGCGATGAGGTGTACCTCCCGCAACGTGGCGAGCCTTACCTCGAAAGCCCAAAAAAAAGCGAATGTTCTTTTTGGGCAAATGGTTCAACTTTTGACCCAATGCGGTCACGAGAACTACGATGACGCGCGGGCTATTCATCACCGGCACCGACACCGGCGTTGGCAAGACCCGGGTTGGCACGGCGCTCACGCACCTGCTGACCGAGCGTGGACTGCGCGTGCGGGTGCGCAAACCGGTGGAGTCTGGCTGCCCAACGGGGCCCGGCGGCCTGCTGCCGCAAGACGCGGCTGTCCTGCGTGAAGCCGCGGGTGGTACCGAACCGCTCGAACGTATCTGCCCCTACCGTCTGCAGGCGCTGCTCTCTCCTGAACGTGCGGCGGAGTTGGAAGAGATGGCTCTGGACCTGGGCCGGCTGCACGCCGCGTGTCTGGCCGGCATCGGGAACGATGATTTCCTGCTGGTGGAAGGTGCCGGTGGCTTCTACTCGCCGCTGGCCCGCGGCGCGCTCAATGCCGACCTGGCCGGCGGGCTGGGCTTGCCGGTGCTGGTGGTCGCGGCAGACCGGCTCGGCACCCTTAATCACACGCTGCTGACCGTCGAGGCGGTGCGTATGCGCGGGCTCGCGCTGGCCGGCCTGGTCTTGAACCAGCCGCTACCCCAGGCGGATCCGAAGATGGACAACGCGGAAGACCTTGAGCGCTGGCTGCAGATACCCGTGCTGCGGCTGCCGTACGGCTCCGGTTCCGGAGTCGAGGCCTGGCAACAGGAGGCTGCTTTACTGTCACCACTGGCCGACGCCTGGCTCTCTGGCACCCGCTTGAAGAGGCCCTGTCGATGAGCCGGATGCCTGCATCATCGCCGGACGTGGATCAAGCTGCCGCCGTGCTGCGCTCGGGCGGACTGGTCGCCTTCCCCACGGAAACGGTCTACGGGCTAGGCGCCGATGCACGCAATCCGCAGGCGGTCGCCCGGATTTTCGCAGCCAAGGGCCGGCCCGCCGATCACCCGCTCATCGTGCATCTGGGCGGCGCCGGACAACTGACCGGCTGGGCGCGGGACGTTCCGGAGACCGCCTGGCAATTGGCGGAAGCCTTCTGGCCGGGGCCGATTACCCTGTGGTCCTGCCGCGTCTGGCCGGCGTGCCGGACGCGGTGACCGGCGGCCTCGACACGGTGGCCCTGCGGGCGCCCGGCCATCCCGTGGCCCTGGCGCTGCTGGCCGCATTCGGGGGTGGCATCGCGGCGCCGTCGGCCAACCGTTATGGACGCGTGAGTCCCACCTCGGCCGAGGACGTGTGGGAAGAACTGGGAGATGCCGTGGATCTCGTGCTGGACGGCGGACGCTGCCCCATCGGCATCGAGTCCATGATCGTTGATTTGTCGTCAACCACGGCCCGGATTCTGCGCCCGGGCGCGATCACCGAGCGGGCGCTGTGCC
>JAYTTZ010000249.1:0-4730 GCA_043744805.1 Gammaproteobacteria bacterium | reverse complement strand
TGTGGATGGTGAACGAGGAAGGCAAGGATTACGCGGTGGCCGAATGCCTGCAGGATTTCGCCGCCAACGGTGTGCTTGAGTGCCACGGGGATCTCAAGATCATGGTGAACAAGCAGACCGCCCGCTTCCAGGTGTTCCAGCAGGCGGGTTACATCGCGGGCCGCCAAGGCGAGACCTCGGTCGATGGCCAGTTGACGCCCTACCTGTCCATCGGCGCATGCCAGGCCACCCCGTGAATCCCTATCTCGACGATACCCTGCTTGCACTCGCCGACAGCGCCCGGCGTTTCGCGACAAGCCGCGTCGCGCCCGGCTTCCAGGCACGCGACCGCACGCGCGTGCTTGACCGCTCCCTCATGCTTGAGATGGGCGAACTTGGTTTCATCGCGCCGGAACTGCCGGAAGCCTATGGGGGCCTTGGCTTGAGTTCCCTCGCCGCCGGCGTGCTGCACGAGGAGATCGCCCGGGCCGATCTCAGCCTCTCCTACATCAACCTGCTCGCGTCCCTGAATGCCCAGATCCTGTCCCAGCATGGACAAGCCCACGTCGTGGCACCGTGGCTGGCGTGCATCACGAAAGGCGAAGCGCTGGTCGCACTGGCGCTGACCGAACCGCGTGGCGGATCGGATGCTGCCAACCTGGGCTTGCGCATGGCGCGCACTGGCGATGCGTATGTGCTCAATGGCGAGAAGACTTCCATTTCAGCGGCGGATCAGGCCGATGCCGCCGTGGTCTTCGGCCGCACCGGCAGCCAGGCGTCCGGCGCGCGCGGCGTCACCGCGCTGCTGGTGCCGATGGATCTGCCCGGCATCACGCGCAGTCGCTTCGACTGCCACGGCCAGCGTGCGATCGGCCGCGGCTCGATTTTCTTTGAGGACGTGCGCGTGCCGGTGGACCATCGTCTCGGTGACGAGGACAGCGGCTTCGTGCAGGTGATGCAGGGCTTTGATTTCTCGCGCGCGCTGATTGGCCTGCAGGTGCTGGGCGTGGCGCGCGTGGCGCTGGAGGAAACCTGGGACTACGTGACCAAGCGTGAAGCCTTCGGCAAACCCATCTCGGCCTTCCAGGGCGTGTCGCATCCCTTGGCTGAATGCGATACCCAGGTGGAGGCCGCGCGCCTGCTCTGCCTGCAGACCCTGTGGCTGAAGGATCGCGGTGCGCCGCACAGCGCCGAAGCCGCGATGTGCAAATGGTGGGCGCCAAAACTCGCCTACGACACCCTCCACCAGTGCCTGCTGACGCACGGCCACGGCGGCTACGATCGGGGGCTCATGGAGCAGCGCCTGCGGGACGTGCTCGGCTTCCAGATTGGGGACGGCACCGCGCAGATCATGAAGACCGTCATTGCGCGGAGTCGGGCGGGACGGGGCGCGGTGCCGAATTAGGCGGGTTGCCTCGGCGCACTGCCCTCATCGTCATGGCACGTCGGGTGCGTCAGCCCGGCACCAACCGCGCCTCGCCGTCGACCACCAGTTGCCACTCCCCAGCGACGTGGAACGCGCGCGCAATGGCGTAGCTGTCTTCGAAAAAATGGTAGTGCGAAATCCTGCCACCCCACACCGTGAAGCGAGCACACCAGTCGGTCTGGCAGTCCTTGCCGGTGCCCTTGGCGCGGTACTTGAAGTGTCCGAAGGCCGCTGCGGTGTCACCATCGGCGAGCACCTTGTCGAGCCGGAAGTCGAGGACGTCGAAGTTGCGCATCAGGCGCTCGAAGAACACCTCAACCTGCTGCTTGCCATGGAAGGTCGTTGACCACGGAATCGCTTCCACCGTCACCGTGTCGCGCGTGTTGACGGTGTATTCGACATCGTCGGCCAGCGCCGCAAACACCCCCGCCAGATTGCCTTGCATGCAGCTGTCGAAGAAGCCTTCGACCACTCATCGCGTCATCGTGGCGTCGCCGGATATGGCATTCATTCGTCTCTCCTGTGGGTGATAGCAGTGCGTTGATCAATGGAGATCACCCGCTGGATTTCCGTCGATCTGAAACCAATCGCCGCCGGGTTGCTTACCCCCGGCAGCACGGCGACGTCGAACAATTCACGCACCACGCCTGCGAGCCGCAGCCACTCCACCGTGTCCCCCGTCGTGGTGTCGATGACCAGCAGGCCACAGCGCGCGTCCGCCCCGCGTCCGGCCAGCGCCGCATCCAGCGGCAGGCCCTGAAAAGTGCGGTTCTCGCGCGCCAGCGACAGGCCCACCACCGCGTACTGCCCGACGAAGGCCAGGCCCCGCGCGTAACCCGGGCAGAACGCGATGGGCTCGAACTTGCCCGCTGCGTGGTCGAGAAACCCAAGTTCACCGGTCCCCGAGTTGAGCAGCCACACCTTGCCCGCATGCACCCGCGGCGAGTGCGGCATGGACAATCCCTCCAGCAACACCTCGTTGGTGGTGACGTCCATCAGGAGGCCACCCTTGGCGCGGCGATCGCGCCAGCCGTCAGCCACGTCCGACTTCGCCACCAGGGTCACATAGCGCGGCGCGCCGTCCTCCATCGCGAGGCCGTTCAAGTGACAGCGATCTTCTGGGGCGAGCTTGCTGATGAACGGCGGCTGCCACAGCGGCCGGAAACTGGCGCCATCGCTGACGGTTGCGAGGCAGGAGAAGAGCGTATTCACGAACACCGGCCGGCCGTCGGCGCCGAAGGCCACGTCGTGGGCATCGACATCGCCCGTCACCCACATCGCATGCGGCGCATACACCGCGTCGTTCTCACCCTGGCGGGCGCCGGCCTCCAGCACGTTGTCGAAACGCAGCAACTGGTAGTGCGTCGCCAACGCCAGGGTGCGCGCGTCCGCGCTCGTCCCCAACCCCATGCAGCGCGCAAAGGTCCGCTCGAATACCGCCAGCTTGCCCGAAGGTTGCAGCCCGATGAAAAAGAGCTTGCCCGCCTGGTAGGTGGTGAAGGCGAGGCTCACGCGCATGCGGGCCAGCCACTCGGGGAAGTGGCGGGAGCTGGTGAGGGCGAATTTTTCAGTCGCGAGATCGAGCGTCGGATCCGGAGCGTCCATGGGGCAGGTCTCGGTAGTGGCCCGCTGCCCCGGGGGAAGAGCCCGTCAGGCAGCCGGCAAGGGGCCGGTGGTGGCGTAAAGGGTGGCGGGCCAACCCGGGGCCTGCAAGACAGCCTCCGGGGTTTGAACCCGAAGGCTGCCAGCCCTCACCTGTCTCCCGCTCTGGTTTGACAGGTCGAGCCCGTAGCCCGCTCACACAATCAGGAAATCCGCCGCCGACAGCGCGTCCGGGCTCCCGGTCAAGATCGCGAACAACACCGCCTTGTGCGCCCCGCTGCCGTCGTCGTCGTAGAGCAGGGCACCCGTGCTCTTGTTGTAGAGGATGTGCGTCGCGGCACCGTTGGCCACGTTGTCCGTCCCGGTCTCGAATGCCGTGGCCTTCAACGCGCCCGCCGGCAGCGTCTTGAAGATCAGGTTCTCCAGATGAATCAAATCGCCACGTGCCGGACCTGCGCCGGTGAAGTCCGTGAGGGTGTCGTTGTTGCTCGTCCCCAGCGCGGCATCGAAACGGAAAATGTCGTTGCCGGCGCCGCCCGTGAGTTTGTCGTTGCCGAGACCACCGATGAGCTTGTCTATCCCCGCGCCGCCCACCAGGGTGTCGTTGCCCGCAGCACCCGTGAGCGTGTTGTTGCCGCCGTTACCGGTGAGCCTGTTGTTGGCCACGTTGCCCGTGCCATTGGTGTTGCCGGTGCCCGTGAGCGTCAGGCTCTCTATATTGGGCAAACTCGCAAGGCTGAAAGTAATGCCCGCCTTGACGGTGTCCGTCCCCTGATTCGCCAGTTCAACGAGGCTGTCGGAAAGATCCGTGACGATATAGGTATCGTTCCCGTTGCCACCGCTCAGCGTGTCGTTGCCCCCTGCGCCGTCGAGCGTGTCGTTCCCGTCCAAACCCGAAATCACGTCATTACCCGCCGTGCCCACCAGCACGTCGTTTCCATTCGTGGCCGTCTTGATCGCGGTGGTGAAGTCGAAACTGTCGGTCCCCGCGAAGGGATTACCCGCAGCGTCCTGGAGGGCGCCTGACGGCACCACCACAAAGTATTGGGTGCTGTTGGTTAGCGGACTGGTGGGGTCAACGGTCAGTTGGCTATCCACCAATGTAAGTCGAGCACTCGTCGCCGCGTTGAAGGACTCCACCAGCGGCCCCAGCGCCGAGCCACTGTGCAATTCGATGTTCCCTGTTCCCCGCGCAATCGCCTCGGAGAACACGAGCACCACGTTGCCGTCGATGGCCACCGACGTCGCGCCATCCACGGGCGAGAAACTCGACACCGTCGGCGCCGTCGTGTCCGGCGGTGCGAGGGTGGTGAAGTCGTAGGTAGACGTCCCCGCGAAGGGATTACCCGCAGCGTCCTGAAAAGCACCTGACGGCACCACCACGAAGTATTGGGTGCTGTGGTCCAGCAGACTGGTCGGGTCAAGGGTCAGTTGGCTATCTACCAACGCCAGACGAGCACTCGTCGCCGCGTCGAAGGACTCCACTAGCGGCCCCAACGCCGAGCCGCTGTGTAGCTCGATAGTCCCCGTTCCTCGCGCAATCGCCTCGGAGAACACGAGCACCACGTTGCCGTCGATGGCCACCGACGTCGCGCCATCCACGGGCGAGAAGCTCGACACCGTAGGCGCCGTCGTGTCGGGCGGTGCGATGGTGGTGAAGTCGAAACTGTCGGTCCCCGCGAAGGGATTACCCGCACCGTCCTGAAGGGCACCTGACGGCACC